>CANKLS010000001.1 GCA_947483645.1 Bradymonadales bacterium
ACGACGATGGGCTTGCCGATGTCTTCCTGCTGGCGGAGGTCGACAAAGTGGCGGCTGGGGCAGGCGCCAGCGCGCACCCCTTCGACCTTGATGATGTTGGTGACGGTGAGGGGGAAGTAGGGCTCGACGACGAGAACGGAGCGGGTGTCGACGGAGTAGAAGGTGTCGCCCTTCTGGTTGTGGCGGGTGACGGCGCCCAGGATGGAGACCTCGGTGCCGGGCGAGAGGCGCCGGAGCTGGTCGTAGATGTCGCCGGGCATGCGGCTGAACTCGGCCTCGTAGGCGAAGAAGCGCTGGCTCCCCTCCTCCGCGCTGCCGATGAGTTCTCCACGGACGCCGGCGCCGCGCTGGGCATGCTCGATGTCTTCGATGAAGCCGATGCGGAGGTTGATGAGGTCTTTGCGGTCCGTAGCGGTGTCGGAGCGGAGGGAGACCGCAGCGAGCGGGTCGCCGCTTTCGCGCGGGATGCGGACGATGCCGGTGGTGGCGAGGATGCGGCGTAGCTCGTCAGCGACGAGCGAGGCGGTGCGCGGTCGTGCGGCGCGGTCGCGCTCAAGGCACTGGCGGACCAGGGGATGGAGGGCGGTAGGCAGCAGGTTGCTGAGGGTGATATTGCCCTCGGACTGTGCGCGGACGATGGCGTGTGCGTTGCCGCCTGTGAAGGGGCTGCTGCCCGCAAAGGCTGCGTGGATGAGGGCGCCGAGGCTGTAGATGTCGGCGCGGTGGTCGCAGGCGGTGGGGTCGGCCTCGATGATCTCCGGTGCGAGGTAGCCGGGCGTGCCGATGCGCTGTGTCGCGCCGGCCTCGCGCTCCATCAGGAGCGAGAGACCGAAGTCGACAATCTTGGGCTCGCGGTCGGGGGTGATGAGGATGTTGTGAGGCTTGAGGTCGCGGTGGATGACCTCGCGCTCGTGCGCATGCTTGAGCGCATCGGCGACCTGGATGAGGGTGCGGAGGGTCTGCTGCGGGTGGATGGTTCGGCCCGGCTCCTTGAGGATCTCGTTCCAGCCGCGCCCTTCGACCAGCTCCATGACGATGTACGGGACGCCGGCGCGGCCGTAGGTGTAGACTTGGACGATGTTGGGGTGGTTGAGCCGGCAGAGGGCGTGCACCTCGGTGCGGAATCGGCGCCACTGCGAGGGGTCAAGCGACAGCAGCTTGAGCGCGACGGTGCGGAGGACCGACTGGCTCTCTCCCGTATCGCGGGGCCCGAGGATTTCGGCGTTGCCGAGCTCGTCGGCGGCGTAGACGACGCCGAACCCTCCGCGGCCGAGCTCACGGTTGAGGCGGTAGGAGTTATCGATGATGGAACCAATCTGAAACATGTTCGCTCCGAGCGTGGGTGATACCCACTTCTCGTCGTTGCTGGCGGTTTGTTGCAGCGAGGTAGGTCGATTTTTTCCGACAGGGACGACGAGGTCCTCATGGTAGTCGCGAAGTGGCGGACGGGAAGGTGAAAAACTAGCGGCAGGGGCGGGGGTGGGTAGAATTGCGGAAGCGGATGGGTGTTTCGGGGAGCGTCGATGAGAGCAGCGGTTTTGCGTACGGTGACGGTGTTCGGACTCGCGTTCGGCGGCGCAGCGATTGCCTGCGCAGAGAGCGACGGCCGCCGCGTTCTGGCGCGCGAGACGGAGGAGGCCGGGCCGGTGGGCGTGGGCTCTGAGGAGCTCAGTCCGCTGTTCGACGCGGGCGTGAACCGGAGCCTGAAGGCGCTGGAGTCTGGTGATGGAGGTCCGGCCATCGACGCGCTCGGTTTCTGGCTGTCGGAGCATCCGAACGACCCTGCCGCGCTGGCCGCCAACTTTGCGCTGGGCTACGGCCTCTATGTGGAGGGGCGGTTTGATGATGCCATGGCGCCGCTGACCCGCTGCGCCTCGTCGGAACACCCGCTCGCCGACCACTGCACCTACTGGCAGGCCGAGATCGCGCTCAAGCGGGGCCGGTTCGGACAGGCAGCGACGCTGGCCTCGGCAGTGGCGCGTGAGAGCGTCTTTGCAGACCGGTCGGACTGGTTGCGGGCGCGGGCGACGCTGGAGTCGGGTGATGCGGCGGGCGCGGTGAAGCAGCTCGAGGCCTTCCTCGCTGCCAATCCCCAAGCGACCTACCGCGACGACGTGGAGATGATGCTCGGCCGCGCCTACGAGGAGAGCGGCGACCTTGATGATGCGGCTCGGCTCTACCATCGCATCTCGGTTCTCCATCCAGGCGACACGGTGGAGAAGTCGGCGGAGCGCAAGCTGGCGGCGCTTCGGCCGCGGGTGAGCGAGGCGGTTCGCCGCGAGGTTGGGAGCCAGAGCCTGACAGAGAAGGTGGACCGGGCGGGTGTGCTCTTCGGACGCCATCGGAGCGATCAGGTCATCGCGATGCTGAACGAGGTAATCCCGGAGATGGCGAAGGGCTCTGCGACTGCCTGCACGGCCCGCTTTTACGCCGGTCAGAGCCAGACCAAGTTGCGCGTTCATCGCGAGGCCGCGCCCCACTACGAGGCCATCGCCGCCGACTGCAGCGACCCAATCCTCGTGGCCAAGGCGCTCTACCATCTCGGCAAGGGCATGTGGACGGTGGATGAGGATGCGAAGGCCATCGCGGCCTTCGAGAAGATCTGGACCCGCTTTCCCGAGAGCAACCTCGCCGACGATGCGATGAACTATGCCGCGCAGGTGCTCGACGGGCAGGGCAAGAAGGCCGAGGCGCAGGCGATGTTCCAGCGTCAGCTCGATACCTATCCGAAGGGCGATATGGTGCCCGACGCGCTCTGGGCGATGATCTTCGAGCGGTATGCGGCGCGCGACTACCGCGGGGCCGTGGCGCTGGCGGATCGGGTGGGCGGGAGTTCGGGCGAGGACGACATCTACACGCGCGGCCGGATTGCCTACTTCCGCGCCCGATCCCTCGAGGAGATGCGGCAGCCAAGCGACGCGAAGGCCGCCTTTACCGCGGTCGTGCGCAACCACCCGATGGGCTTCTACACGCTGTTGTCGCTCAACCGGCTGGCGGCCCTCGACCGAGAGGGGACGCGGGCGCTGGTAGCGGAGCTCAAGCGGCCGAACGACAAGACCGAGGGTTTCATCGAGATGGTGCCGGAGGTTGCAGAAAACCGTCACTTTGTGGCGGGCGTGCTGCTGCTGCGGCTGTCGCTGTTCAAGCTGGCGGCACAGGAGTTTGGGGCGCTGCGGGCGGAGTTTCCGAACCGCGATGAGGTTGGCTGGCTGGTTGCAAAACTGTTCGACCGGTCGGGGAACTACCAGCGGAGCCACGCGGTGCCAGGGCCTCGGCTCGACATGCACCTCGCCTATCCCGCGGGCTCCAACGTGGAGCGGTGGAAGATTGCCTTCCCGCAGCCCTATCTCGAAGAGGTGACGAAGCGGGCGCGGGAGCGGGGGCTCAATCCTGCGATTATCTACGCGATCATGCGCGAGGAGTCGGGCTTCAACGCGGGGATTGAGTCCTATGCGAACGCCTATGGGCTGCTCCAACTCATGCTTCCGACCGCCAACGACATGGCCAAGAAGACGGGGCGCGGTACGGTTGCGCCGCGGGATCTCTTTCAGCCGTCGGTCAACATCGAGCTCGGGACCATGTTCATGAAGGTGCTGTCGGAGTCTTACGACGGCCACGCGGCGCTGATCATCGGCGGCTACAATGGCGGCCGCGGGAACATCGACAAGTGGCTCAAAGACCGCGGCAGGATGCCGCTCGACCTCTGGGTGGAGGAGATCCCCTTTGCCCAGACGCGCGAGTATGTGAAGCGGGTAACGACCTCCTACTGGGTCTACCACTGGCTCTACGGAAGCGGGGAGGGTTGGGTCGACCTGCCGTTCGATCTCGCACCCCTGTCACCTCGCTGAGCGTTCGTGACGCTTGACGGAGTTCGCCCCTATCTGCGACACGATTTTGCCGCCTTCATGCGAACAGAGGTTTGCGTGTGAGGCCCCACGGTGTGGCGTCCGCCGCATTCTCCTGTCGAAGTTCGCCCAAGGGTTGGTCATGAAGCGTGCTGGAATCGGTTCTGTCGGTGTTGTCTCGCTTGCTGCCTTGGCGCTCATTCCGGTGACGGGCGGGGCGCAGGAGGAGGCCTCTGCGGAGGCAACGGCAGAGTTCGCCGAGGTTGCGCCGTCCTCTACGGCAGGCAATGAGCGGTCTGCGGCCTTCGACGGCGGCACGGGGCTGTTCTCGATGCCGGTCGCCAACGGCGTCGATGCAGGCATCTTCCTGCTTTCGGCGCACGGCGAGTTCTTCAGCGGGAAGGATGTCATCATCCTTGGCGACGAGGACCGCCGCTTCGGCGGCCGGATTGCGCTCTCCTACGGCGCGACCGACAACGTGGAACTCACAGCGGGCCTCGGCGCCCACTCGAACTTCAACTCTGCGACGCTGCCGCCCGCTCCGACGTTGATTCAGAGCGTCGGCAACCTGAACTTCGGTGCCAAGTACCATCAGGACCTGGGCGATGGGCTCCGCGTCGGCGCGCAGCTCGGCCTGGGGCTCCCTGCCGCAGCTGCCGACGTCGGCGTGGACTTCGGTGCCTCGGCGATCGACATCCTCGGCCTCGCCACCTTTGACCTCCGCGAACAGGAGCTGGCTCCGCTCCGTGCCCACCTCCTCGTTGGCTACACGGCGGACGGCGAGGAGTCGCTCTTCAACAGCGAACTTACCAAGATTGAGCGCTTCGGCCACGGCGTGCGCGGCTACGATGTTGCGCGCCTCGGGCTGGGAGCCGACCTGCCGCTCCCCTTCTTCACGCCGAGCATCGAGTGGGCGCTGAACCTGCCCGTTGGAGCGCCATGTAACAAGGCCGACATCATTCCTTGCATCGATGACGTGGGCTTTTCGGCCTATCCGAGCACGCTTACGATCGGCGTAAAGGCTGCGCCTGCGGATGGCGTCTCGCTCGACCTTGGCGCAGAGCTCGGCGTGACAACGAAGGAGTCGCAGGGCACGCCTGCTGTGCCTGCCTGGAACCTCGTCTTTGGCGCGAGCTACGCGCTGAACCCCAAGCCCATCATCATCGAGCGGCTGGTCGAGGTGGAGGTCGAGGTTGCCCCGGAGGCTGCTGCGCCCGTCGCATCTGTGCTCTCGCACGTGAGCGGAACGGTGGTCGATGCTGCGACGAAGCGGCCGATCGCCGATGTGCGCATCAAGTATCTCGAGACCGAGTTCTCCGACCAGGTGGGCAGCGCCGACGGCAAGTTCCGGAGCATCGACTTTGCGCCCGGAACGAAGGTGACGATTCAGCTCAGCGCGCCGGGCTACACCAACCGCTCCATGCGGATGACGGTCAGCGAGGCGCCCATCGCCGGAACCATCGAGATGCAGCAGGCCATCATCGGCGGTCGGCTCGCAGGTCGCGTTACCGCCGAGGGTGCAGGCGCCGCAGAGGCCAGTGTCTGGCTCTCCGGTGAAGAGGAGAAGCGGGCGAAGGTCGACCCTGCAACGGGCGCCTTCCAGATTGACGTCAAGCCCGGTGACTACCGCATGGTGGTCTCGGCGCCGGGCCACATCTCACTGAGCGAGAATATCTCGATTCTGAACGGCCGGCAGGAGAACAGCTTCCAGCTTCGCCCGCTCGATGCCGGCACGCGGATGCGTCTCACGGGCGACGCCTATGAAGTGGACGCCGCCGACGCGCAGGTCTCCTTTGAGGGCGACCGGCTCACGGCCGACAGCCGCACCCTGCTTGACGAGGTGGTGAAGCTCCTTCAGGCGGATGGCGCCCTCCGCTTCATCGTGCGGGCCCACACCGACGAGCAGAGCGATGCTTCGAAGGCGGTGGAGCTGACGCAGAAGCGGGCCAAGGCGGTCATCACCTACCTGACCTCCAAGGGGGTTGAGGCCAGCCGTCTGCGGGCTGAGGGCGTGGGCGACGCGGAGCCGAAGTTCCCGAACCTTTCGGACCGCAATCGGCGCCGCAACAACCGCGTCGAGTTTGTGCTTCAGGGCCGTTAAGAGGGCCCTTCGCTCGTGAGGCGCTGAGGCGACCGTGAAGCGTTGCCTTCATTGACGCATCTCCTAGACGGTCACTAGAGGGCGCTCGACGCGTTCCCGAAGTTTCCTGCATGTGCGAGGTTTGCTGTGTCTGAAGCGAATTACGATGTGATCATCATCGGCGCCGGTCCCGGCGGATATGTGGCTGCGGTGCGCTGCTCGCAGCTAGGCCTCAAGGCTGCGATCGTAGAGCGCGACACGCGGCTCGGCGGCACCTGCCTGCTTCGCGGCTGCATCCCCACCAAGGCGCTGCTCGAGTGCGCCCATGTCTACGACAAGGCTCGCGAGTCGGCCAAGTATGGCGTTATCACGACGGGCGTCTCGCTCGATTTCGCTGCTGTCCAAGGCTACCGCGAGAAGACGGTCGCGACCAACTCCAAGGGCGTGCAGTTCCTGATGCGGAAGAACAAGGTGGAGGTGCTCTCGGGGCACGGCCGCCTCGCTGGCAAGGGCAAGGTCTCTGTGACCGCGGCCGACGGCACTGTCACGACGGTCGCCGCAAAGCATGTCATCCTGGCGACGGGCTCAAAGTGCAAGGACTTCCCGGGCATCACGATCGACCACAAGCAGATCGTCAATTCGGACGACATCCTCGAGATCAAGTCGGTCCCGAAGTCGCTCGTTGTCCTTGGCGCGGGCGCCGTGGGCTCGGAGTTCGCCTCGGTCTACGCCAGCTTCGGCGCCAAGGTTACGCTGGTCGAGTATGCCGACGTCATCCTGCCCATCGAGGACGAAGAGGTCTCGAAGGAGCTGGAGAAGATTTACAAGAAGCGGGGCATCGATGTGCGCACCGCGACCTCCATCTCCAAGGCGGAGGTGGCAGGTGACATGGTGAAGATCACCCTGACCCCGAAGGCGGGCGGCGAGAGCGTTGTCATCGAGGCAGAGATGCTGCTCGTTGCGGCGGGTCGCGCAGCGGTGACCGGCGACATCGGAGCGGCCGGCACGGGCGTGAAGGTGGATGAGCGCGGGTTCGTGGACGTGAACGAGTTCTGTCAGACAGGCGAGCCGGGCGTCTACGCCATAGGCGACATCATCAAGACCCCCTGGCTGGCCCATGTCGCGAGCCACGAGGCCGTACTGGTCGCCGAGCACATTGCGGGCAAGCACCCGCACCCGATCCGCTACGACCGGGTCCCCAACTGCACCTACTGCGACCCCGAGGTTGCCTCGGTCGGTCTCACCGAGAAGGCGGCCCGCGCGAAGGGCTACGATGTGAAGGTGGGCATGTTCCCCTTCGCTGCCAACGGCAAGGCCCGCATCATGGGTTCGGAAGGCGGCTTCATCAAGATTGTTGCCGACAAGAAGCACGACGAGCTGCTTGGCGTGCACATCGTCGGGCCGAAGGCGACGGAGCTGATCTCCGAGGCCGTCCTCGCGCTTGAGCTTGAGTCGACGGTGGAGGAGCTCTTCCACGCGATGCACCCGCATCCGACGCTCGCCGAAGCCATGGGTGAGGCCGCAGCCGCTGCCTTCCTTGGCGCCCCCCTCAACGCCTAATCCGGAGAGCGTCGATGCGCGTACAGGTCATCATGCCCCAGATGGGCGAGTCGATTGTGGAAGGGACGGTCGTTGCCTGGAAGAAGAAGGTGGGCGACAAGGTCCGCCGCGACGAAGACATCTTCACCATCTCGACCGACAAGGTGGATGCGGAGATTCCGAGCCCGTCGGATGGCGTGCTGGTTGAGCTGCTTGCGAGCGTCGGTCAGACGCTCGTCGTTGGCGCGATCGTGGCGTGGCTCGAGACCGACGAAGCGGCGGCGACAACGGCCGTCGCGTCGGGCGCCCCGAAGGCAGCTTCAGCGCCGGCAACAGCAGTTCCCGCGGCAGCACCCGCCGTGCAGGCTGCAGCGCCCGTCAAGGCCTCGTCTGTGGGCCTGGAGGAGCTTCGCCGCACCCGCTCCACGCCGCTCGTTCGCAAGATGGCGGCGGCGGCCGGCATCTCTGACCTCGCACACATCACCGGCTCCGGTGTTTCTGGCCGCGTGACCAAGAGCGACCTGCTCAGCTTCATCGCGAAGGCCGGCACCTCGGCGCCCGTTGCCCCGATGGGCGGTCGCAAGGCGGCCCTCGCCGGCGGCTTTGCCATCCCGACTGGCTATGAGCCGGCGTTTGTGAAGACGCCGCGCATCCACCTCTACGCGAATGACCGTGTGGAGCCGATGGGCCGCATGCGGGCGAGCATCGCAGAGAATATGCTGCAGTCGCGCCGCGCAACGGCCCACGCCCACACTGTCTGGGAGGCCGATGTCACGCCCATCATGAAGGCGCGCAAGAAGCTGGTCCCGGAGTATGAGGCCAAGGGGGTGAATCTCACGCTGACAGCCTTCTTCGTCGCGGCTGTCGTGGAGGCAATCAAGGCCTTCCCCATCCTCAACGCCACCGTGGACGGCGACAACATCATCTTCCGCGGCTCCATCAACCTTGGCATCGCCTCGGCCATCGAAGAGGGGCTGATTGTGCCGGTGCTCAAGGAGGCTGATTCGCTCAACCTGCTCGGCGTGGCCCGCGCGGTGAACGACCTCTCCTTCCGCTCCAAGAACCGGCAGCTCAAGCCCGCCGACGTCACCGACGGGACCTTCACGATCACCAACTCGGGTGTCTTCGGCAGCCTTTACGGCATCCCGATTCTGGTGCCTGGCCAGGCAGCCATCCTGAACATTGGCGGCATCAAGAAGCGGGTTGTCGCTGACGACAACGACAACATCTTGGTGCGCTCGATGTGCATGATGTGCCTCTCCTTTGACCACCGCATCATCGACGGCGCCTCTGCAGACGGCTTCATGAAGCGGTTGGTGGAGTCGCTCACCGCGCTCGGCAACGCCAAGTAGGCGAAGCAGCGGCGGCGGGGGTAGCGGAAGGCCCGGGCAGCGGCTCCCACGCGGAGCGGTGCCCGGGCTTTCGCCTACTTGCGGTAGATGGTGACCGACTTGAGGGTCACATCGGTGCGGGGGCGGTCGCGGCCGTCGCGGGGGACGCCGGTGACCTGGGCGATGAGTTCGAGTCCTACAACGACCTCGCCAAAGACGGAGTGGCGGTTGTCGAGGTGGGGCGTGGGGACTTCGGTGATGAAGAACTGGCTGCCGTTGGTGCCCGGGCCGGCGTTGGCCATAGAGAGGATGCCGGGCTTGTTGTGGCGGAGGGTGGGGTGGAACTCATCCTCGAAGCGGAAGCCGGGGCCGCCGGTGCCGGTGGCGGTGGGGTCGCCGGCCTGGATCATGAACTTGGGGATGACGCGGTGAAAGACCGTGTTGTCGTAGTAGGGGCCGGAGCCGGGCTGGCGTGTGCGCGGGTCGGTGTAGGGCTTCTCGCCCGTGGCGAGGCCCACGAAGTTTGCGACGGTCTTGGGCACAAGCGTCTCGAAGAGCTTGACGGTCATCGAGCCCATGCTGGTCTCGAGGGTGGCGTAGAGTTGGCCTTCACCGGGAAAGGGAGTCATTTTCGGGTCCTTGTCGTTAGAGCAGGAGGTAATCGAATCCTGCAGTGATCAGAATCTGGAACTGGGGGCGGTCGTTGTAGCGTAGCAGCGCTGCATTGGAGCCGGGCGGGGAGCTAGGCGGGAGCACTGCGCAGGAGGGGTCCTGCAAGACATCTGTGGTGTCGCACTTGCCGAGGCCGTTCGCGGCAGGGTCGCCGAGACGGTCGGTCGTGTCCCAGCCGGTGGTCGGGTAGTAGATGATGCGGGCCTCGAGGGGGATTTCGACGCTCGGCGCGGTGATGGTGACACCGGCTCCGAGCACGAAGCCTCCGTAGATCTGCTGGTCGTCTTCGTTGAGTGCGGAGCGGTAGGCGGCCTGCGCGAGGGCGCTACGGTAGAACTCAGCGTGGTCAGGGTCTGCGACGTCGGCCTCATCGGGGACGACGAAGGTCTCGAAGTTCTGTTGGTAGGTGCGAGAGGAGCGATTGACCACGAGGTCGATGCCGAGGCTTCCAAAGGGGCGGATGACGGTGAAGGGCAGGGTCATCTGCGCGACGATGGGGATGTGGAGCGTGCTCTGCGAGAAGGAGATGTTGTTCTTGATCCTGTCTCTGGTCCCCTGATCGACGACGTTGTCGATGAAGCTGCTGCCCTTGAGGGAGTCGATGCCGTAGATGGCTCCGATCTCGAGGCCGATCAGGTCCCATGCCCGCATGTTGAGGGCGCCTCCAATGTTCCAACCAAGATCGAACATGAGCTTGGGATAGGGAACGGTCTGGTACTCGTCACTGTCGGTCGGTTGGAGGAGCAGACTGAAGTTGGGGCCGCCTCGGATGCCGAGCTTGAGGTCAAAATCTTTGGCGCCGGCGTGGGCCGTCGATGCAACGACGAGGCCGAGAGCGAGCGCGAATCCAAACAGAGAACGCTTCATAGTTGCACCAGTCGTAGGATTGATGGGTTCCATAGTGAGGAGCACGTCGTCATTCAACTTGCCTCGGGCTGGGGCAGGGGTCGTGCCGTCACATTGGGACGGGACTGAAGGATGAGTTCGAAGCCCTGCGCGAAGAGGCCGGCGAGGTGGCGATGGTCGTCGGGGTCGAGTGAGACTTCGGGCGAGAGGCGTCGCCCGTTGGCGTCGGAGCAGTAGTTGGCGACGACGAGGCGCAAGGGAGGTAGGCCGAGTCGGATGGCCTGCAGGAGCAGGGCGATATCGTCGATGAGGATGAGGACGCGGAGCCCGTCGGTGGGCGCCTCGCGGCTGGCGGCGGCGATATCGATGGGCGACATCAGCAGGAGGGGCGCAGGCAGGCTGTCGAGGGTCTCTGCATCTGTCTGTTGCGCGGTGGTACACCACCAGACGACATCAATGTCGCCTGCGTCACACCAGGCAGCGGCAGCGGTCTCGTGGAGGAGCCGATCGTCCAGAACGACGCGGAATTCGGATGGGTCCATGGGTTAGGTCAGCGCTCGATCGCGGTGGTGGATGGTCGCGTTGTGGAGGTGGGCTGCGAGGCGGGCCTGCAGGGCTTCTGCGATGGCGACAGAGCGGTGCCTGCCTCCTGTACAGCCGATGCCGATGGTTAGGTAGGCCTTTCCCTCCGCCTGGTAGCGGGGCAGCAGGAAGAGGAGGAGCGGCTCGAGGTGGTCGAGGAAGGCGGTCGTATCGCTCTGCTCGAGGAGAAACTGGGCGACGCTGGGATGGGAGCCCGAGTGCTGCCGGAGCTCCGGAACGAAGTAGGGGTTGGGGAGGAAGCGGACGTCGAAGAGGAGGTCGGCTTCGGTTGGCGCGCCATACTTGAAGCCGAACGACATGATGCGGATGGCGAGGTTGGGGCGTCCGGCCTCAGCGAAGCTGGTCTGGACGAGGGCCCTGAGCTCGTGGGTCGAGAGCGCGGTGGAGTCGGCGACGATCTCGGCGCGGTGGCGGATGTCGTCGAGCAGATTGCGCTCGGCCCGGACGGCAGCGCGAAGGTCGCCGTCAAGGTTGAGCGGGTGCGGGCGGCGTGTCTCGCTGAAGCGTCGGATGATGCTATCGTCAGAGGCGTCGAGGAAGAGGATGCGGACCGTGACGCCGTGGCTGCGGAGCTCATCGATGACGACGCCGGCGTCAGCGATAAAGGTCTGGTCGCGCACATCGATGCAGGCTGCGATGCGGTTCAGTTTGCCGCTGGAGGCGCCGGCGAGGTCAACGACCTTGGGCAGCAGGACAACCGGGAGGTTGTCCATGCAGAAGTAGCCGAGGTCCTCGAGCGACCGGAGGGCGGTGGTCTTTCCGGAGCCGGACATGCCGGTGACGATGACGACTTCGCTCATGCGGGCCGAAGGGTGCGACGGTGTAACAACTGCAGGGCCACAGCGTGCAGTGGGTAGCGGCGTGCGTCAAGGAAAGTGGGCAGCATCACCCGCGCCGCTTTCGTCTTGAGCTGGGAAGGATCCCCAGGGCCTCGCGGTACTTGGCGACGGTGCGGCGGGCGACCTCGATGTTGAACTTGGCCAGGAGGAGTTCGGCGAGTTTGTCGTCGCTGAGCGGCTTGGCGTTGGGCTCCTGCTGGATGAGGGCCCGGATGTGGTGCTTGACGGCCTCGGAGGCCACATCGTCGCCGCCGCTCTGCCGCACGGAGCTGTCGAAGAAGTACTTGAGCTCGAAGGTGCCGCGAGGCGTCTCAACATACTTGTTGCTGGTGACGCGGCTGACGGTCGACTCATGCACGCCAATCTCCTCTGCCACATCCTTGAGGACGAGCGGGCGGAGATGGTCTACGCCGTGGTCGAGGAAGCCGCGCTGGAACTTGAGGATGGCCTCGGTGACCCTGCGGATGGTGCGCTGCCGCTGGTCGATGGACTTGATGAGCCAGCGAGCGCTGTGGATGCGTTCGGCCGCGTAGTTCTTGTCTTCCTTGGGCGCGCTGCGGCCCATCTGGCGGCGGTAGTCGTCGGAGACGCGGAGGCGGGGGAGCCCTTCCTCGTTGAGTCGGGCGTGCCAGATAGCGCCAATCTTCTCGATGAAGATGTCGGGGATGATGTAGTTGCCGCCGTCATCGGATGTGAATTGGCGGCCCGGCTTGGGGTCGAACTTGAGGAGCCGTTTGTGGGCGGTGGCAACACGATCGCGCGGCACCGCGAGGGCCCGGCTGATGGCTGCGTAGTTCTGCCGCTCGATGTCGTGGAGATGGTGTTCGATGATCTCGAGGAGGACCAGGTCGGTCTCGCCGGCGGCCTTGGCCTGCAGCATGAGGCACTCGCGGAGGTCGCGTGCGGCGACGCCGGTGGGGTCGAAACCTTGGACCAGGGCGAGCGCCTCTTCGACGGCCTCGGTGGAGACGTTCTGCTCCTCCGCGAGCTCCTCGATGGTGACGTCGACGAGGTAGCCGTTCTCGTCGAGGTTATGGATGACGGCCGCAGCGGCAAGCTTGACCTCGGCGGAGGCGCCGGAGGTCTGCAGTTGAAAGAGGAGCCGTGCCGTGAGCGACTCGGCGTTGTCATTGGCTCGTTCGAAGGGCTGCTGTTCGTCGTCCGAGGTGCTCGCGGAGGCGCCACCCGGCAGCGGCGCGGAGAAGTTGTCTACGTAGGAGTCCCAGTCGATCTCGGCGATCGCCTTCTCGAGGTTGTCGGCCTTGAGTGGCTCGGACGCATCGGGCTCGCCGACATCCGAAACCTGGTCGATGGTCGACGCTTCGCCGCCGGCAGGGACATCGCCGCCCTCGGTCGACTCTTCGAGAAAGGGGTTCTCGACGAGCTCTTGTTGCACCAGTTCGAGCATCTCGGGCAGGTTGAGCTGCAGCAGCTTGATGGCCTGCTGGAGCTGCAGCGTGAAGCGCAGGTCCTGCGTTTGTCGCTGTGTCTGTCGGAGGTTCGCGCCCATGAAGTGCCGGTCTCGCGGGAGTTCGTGGTGGGCCCCAAGTTGGGGCGCCCACGAGCCCTCAACCTAGCGAGTTGCACAAATTATGCCAATCGCAAAATGATTCAGTATTGTGAGGAGTTGCGAAGCGTGGCGTCGATGAAGGCGACGAAGAGCGGGTGGGGCTCGTTGGGGCGCGACTTGAACTCGGGATGGAACTGGCAGCCGAGGAACCAGGGGTGGTCTGAGAGTTCGACGATCTCGACGAGCGCGTTGTCGGGGCTGGTGCCAGAGAGGATCAGACCGGCCTCCGTGAGGCGGTCGCGGTATTCGGTGGCGAACTCATACCGGTGGCGGTGGCGCTCGGAGATTTCGGCGGAGCTGTAGGCCTTCTCCGCGAGGGAGCCGGCCTGCAGGTGGCAGGGGTAGGCGCCGAGCCGCATGCTGGCGCCCATGTCGGTGAGGTCGCGCTGGTGGGCCATGAGGTCGATGACCTTATGCGGCGCCTCGGGCTCGAACTCCTGGCTGTGGGCGCCCGCGAGGCCGGCCACGTTTCGGGCATACTCGATAACCGCGACCTGCATGCCGAGGCAGATGCCGAAGTAGGGCTTCTTGTGGGTTCGGGCGTAGGTGACGGCGAGGACCTTGCCCTCGATGCCGCGGCGTCCGAAACCGCCCGGAACCAGGACACCGTCGACGTCGTCGAGCATGGCCTCAGCGCCGGTGCGCTCGAGCTCCTCGGAGTCGACGAACTTGAGGTTGACCTTGGCGTGGTGGGCGTAGCCTGCGTGGCGGAGCGACTCGTTGAGCGACTTGTAGGCGTCGGTCAGGTCGACATACTTGCCGACGATGCCGATGGTGACCTCGCGCGTGGGGTTGTGGATGGCGCGGACGAGGTTGGTCCAAGTGCCGAGGTCGGGCTCGGCGGGGGTCATGCGGAGCCGTTCGAGGACGCGGTTGTCGAGGCCGTCAGCGTGGAGCCGTTCGGGCACCTCGTAGATGTTTGCGACATCGGGCAGGGAGATGACGCAGGGGGCCTCGACGTTGCAGAAGAGCGCAATTTTGCGCTTCATGTCGTCGGAGACTTCGCGGTCGGAGCGGCAGACGAGGACGTCGGGCTGCACGCCGATCGCGCGGAGCTCGCGGACAGAGTGTTGCGTGGGCTTGCTCTTCAACTCACCGGCAGCGGCGATGTAGGGGATGAGCGTGACGTGGATGTAGCAGGTGTTGGAGCTGCCAAAGTCGGAGCGCATCTGCCGGATGGCTTCGAGGAAGGGCAGGCTCTCGATGTCGCCGACGGTTCCGCCAATCTCGGTGATGAGGATGTCGTTGCCTTCAGAGGCATCCACGATGCGGGCTTTGATCTCGTCTGTGATGTGGGGAATGACCTGGACGGTGGAGCCCAGATACTCGCCGCGCCGCTCCTTGGAGATGACGGAGTGGTAGATGCGGCCGGTGGTCAGGTTGTTGAGCCGCGTCATTCGGGTGGAGCAGAAGCGCTCGTAGTGGCCGAGGTCGAGGTCGGTCTCTGCGCCGTCATCGGTGACGAAGACCTCGCCGTGCTGCAGGGGGTTCATGGTGCCGGGGTCGACGTTCACGTAGGGGTCGAGTTTGAGGAAACTGACCTTGAGGCCCCGGGCCTCCATGATGGCTCCGAGTGCGGAGGCGACGATGCCTTTGCCGAGCGAGGAGACGACGCCGCCCGTGACAAAAACAAACTTCTTCGAATCGCGATGCGCTTCCATAATACCTGCCGGTGTTGACGCTTGGTGCGTTGCGGAGGGGGGGCGCCACATGGCTGCCTCGCCGCCGCGATTTTGCACAACTGCAGGGCGCGTTGGCTAGGCTGCGGCGGCGTAGAAGTCAACCGAAGGCGGCATGAGCCAAAGCTAGTGCGGCTGCCGCGATCGGTTGCGCCAGAGCAGGAGGATGAGGGCGGGTGCACCGAGCGCGGCGGTGACGACGCCGACGGGAAGTTCACGGTCGGGGAGCATGAGCCGGGCGGCTGCATCGGCGGCAACGAGGAAGGCGGCGCCACCCAGTGCTGAGAGCGGAGCCAGCCAACGGACGGGGGGGTGGAGCGTGAGCCGGACGAGATGGGGGACGATGAGGCAGACGAAGGCGATGGGGCCCGCGAAGGCGACGGCACCGGCGACGGCGAGCGAGCCGGCGGCGAGCAACTCCACGCGGAGACGGACGAGGTCGACGCCTTGCGAGGCGGCCCGCTCGGGCCCTGCTGCCAGCGTCTGCAGCGCACGGCCGCGGAGGGTGAGCCAGGCGATGGCGACCGCCGCGATGGGTGCGAGCGCAGCGGGCTTGGCCATGCCGACGGTGGCGACGGAGCCGAGCGACCAGCGAACGGCTGCGACGGTGGCAGCGACGTCGGCACGGAGCTGCAGGCCGGTTGCAACGGCGCCGGCGGCGACGGTGAGGGCAACGCCGGCGAGGATAAGGTCGCCGGCGCGGAGCCGTCGGCTCGCGGCGGCGGCCGTGATGGCGGTGGAGACGGCCGCCGCGCCCGCAAAGGCGGCGACGACGAGCCCTGTGGGCGAGGCGGCGGCCGGCGCTGCCACGAGCAGGGCCAGGGCGCCGAGCGCGGCGCCTGCGGTGGTGCCGATGGTGCTGGGGCTCGCGAGCGGATTCTGGAGCAGGATCTGGAAGGCTGCGCCGGCTGCGGCGAGGCTGCCGCCGGCGAGCGCGGCGAGCGCGACCCGGGGCAGCCGGAGCGAGGTGAGGATGAAGCGGGCATTGTCGCCCTCGAGCGCCGGACCGACCCACGGTGCCGCGACGATGAGGCCTGCGCAGCAGAAGCCGAAGAGGAGGAGCGAGCGGCTCCTCACAGGTCGCCCGCGAAGTAGTACCAGCGCTGCCCGTCGACGGCCTGCTCGCGCACCCTCGTCTGGTAGAGTTCGCTGAGTTCGGGCCCGAGCGAGGGGCTGGTGCAGTGCTGGTCGAAGACGATCTTGCCGTCGCGGAGGCCGATGATACGAGCCTGCGGAAATGCGTGGAGCAGCGCCAGATCATGGGTTGCGATGATGAGCCCGCGCCCCGGTTCGCAGGCCGTTGCGAGTTGGCGGGTTACGGCGCCACGGGCAGAGGGGTCGAGGTGGTTCGTCGGTTCATCGAGGCACCACCAGGCCGCCTCCTGGGCGTGAAGCGAGGTGATGCGCAGCCGCTGGATCTCGCCCCCCGAGAGTTCGTCTGTCTGACGCTCCGCCAGATGTTCGAGGCCGCTCGCTGCGAGCAGCACCCGCGCCTGCCGCTCTGCCGCGACGGCTGCCTCGCCGAAGCGGAAGCGGGCCGCCGCGACCCACTCCACCGCCCGCATCGGTTCGACCGCATCGGAGTGCTGCGGGAGCCATGAGAGGTGGGCGGCGCGCTGCAGCGGTGCGAGTTTTGCCACATCGAGCCCACCCACCGTGACGCGCCCCGCCGCCCGCGGCTCGAGCCCGAGCAGGAGCCTCAGGAGGCTCGACTTGCCGGCGCCGTTGGGGCCTACGAGAAGCACCGGTCTGCCGGCCTCCAAGCTGAGCGAGAGCGGCGCGACCCTCCAACCTGCCTGCGACCGGAGCGCCGCATTGTGGAGCTCAAGCCCGTTCACGGAGCGCCCCACGGGTTGAGAATTGCCGAGAGCTTCGCCTCGGTCGACAGCAGCGAGGGGCCGGTCGAGAGGATGTTCGGATCGGCCAGCAGCGCCAGCCTGTGCGCGCGGACGGCGCGCAGGCCAGCAAACTTCGCGAAGGCCTCCTGGAGCCGGTCGCGGTCTGCATCAGAGTCGGGCTTGGCCGCCAGTACGATGATGGCCTCGGGGTCGAGTCGCAGGAGCGCCTCGGCCGAGAGCGACGGCGTAGCGACGGGCTCCGCAACAGCGTTGCTCCAACCCGCAGCGCGGAGCATCGCACCATGGAGCGAGCCCTCCTTCACGAACCAGAAGGTACCCGTCTCGGGGCCATCGTCGCCAATGAGGAGCAGCACCGCGTGAGCCTTTGCGGGCAGCGGCCGGAGCCAGGGCCTGAACCGCGCTGCGAGCTGCTCGGCGGCCTCTCCGCGGTCGATGAGCCTGCCGATGCGACGGGTGGAGTCCATGACCTCTTCGACCGTGAGCCAGGGCAGCACCTCGACCGGCGCGAGGGCCTCGAGCTGGTCGCGTTGGTTCCCGAGGCTGCCGTCGATGAGCAGCCGTGCGGGACGAGCGCTGGCAATGCGCTCCAGCGCCGGTGTCAGAGAGGTGCCGAAGGCGGGAAGCGCGCGCACCGAGGCAGGCTCGATGCACCAGTCGGAGCGCCCTTTCAAGCGGCTCTCAGCGCCCAGCAACGCCACCGTCTCCGTGATGGCGGGCGACAGCGAGATCAGGTCTGCAGACGGCGGAGAGCCAACCGGTGCGGGTTTTGGTGCAGCAGGCGTACAGCCAGCAAGCCATAGCAGCATGGCCGCGATGATCGCGGACCTCATCACGGCGTGCTCCGAAAGCCGACTCCGACCGTGAGCGCGACCGCCGGACGAAAGCCGCTCCGATCGAAGAAGCCAGACAGCTGGGTGCCGATCGCGAGGTGTTGCTGTGAGCGGTTGATCCAGAGCCAGCGGAGCTCTGTGCCAAGCCCCACGAAGTTGGTCGCCGGCCCCGTGTAGGCGACCAGGGGGTTGGCCAGAATGCCAAGCCTTGTGATGTCTGCGCCGGCTTCGAAGTCGAGGCCTGCGATCATGAAGCGGCGCTGCGCGCCGAGTGAGATGGCCAGCGTCTGCAGCGAAGGCTGGAAGGGTGGGGCGGGCTGGTTGGTGAGGGTGTAGTCGGCGGCGAGGGTCACTCGGCCTCCCCAGGGGCCAAACTGCAGCCCTTGGCGTTCGTAGATGGAGCCGCCGGCACCTGCCAGGTCGTAGAACGAGCCGACGAACAGCCGGGGGCCGGCGCCAACCTCCGCGAAGACCTCGGTGCCCTGCGGAACCGCGGCCGTCGCCTCCATGGGCGCAACGAGGAGGAGCGCGGCTGCACCCGTTGCACGGAGTATGCGCCGTCTGCGCACTGCGAGTGCCAGCACCAACGCGCCGGCCACCAGCCAGCCGCGTGACGGGAGCCCGCCCGTGGAGCAGGCGGTCTCTCCCGCACAGTAGCCATCAGAGGAGCAGGTCTGAGAGGCTTCGCAGTCGGCGGCCGATTTGCACTCGACCGGCTCGAAGCGGACGACGACATCGCTCGTGGCATCGCAGGTTGTCGCGCCGTCGGCAGGCTTGCAGCGCAGCGCGAGCACAATGCGGTCTCCGATGCCCAGCAGGCCGGTGGAGATGTGTCCTGTCTCCGACGAGCCTGCCGCAAGCGTGACGGGGACGGTTGTGGTGGGCAGTGCAACATGGCCTGCGCAGGTGGAGGGCACAGACCGGTTGGTCTCGCAGGCAATCTGCAGGAGCAGGCGCGGCTCATCTGCGCGCAGCGTTGCGGCGCTCCAGCCAAGCAGGTGTAGTTTGGTGGCCTCTACCTCGTAGCGGTAGACAACGCCGCCCTCTGCCACGCAGGCCTCGTCGGTGCTGCGAATCAGGCTTGGCAGTACCTGGTTGCCTTCGACGACGAGCCGTGGCTCGGCGGTGGCCGGGCTGACGAAGAGGTTGATGCTGACAACACCGGAGTCCGAGGGCCTGAAGCGGAGAAAGCGGAACTCGGCGTCGGCTGCCGTCGATGGCGCGCTGACCTCGAAGGCGCGGTCGAAAGTGAGCAGGTCGTTGTCTGCTGTTGCAGCGATCGCTGTGGTCTCGTTGGAGGGCGACAACTGCGCAACCGAGACAGCGCTGAGCGCCTCGCAGGCCGCTGCGTCGGAGTCGCCGGAGGTCTGCATCTGAGCAGCAAGTTGTAGCGAAGAGGTGGCATCACCTGCGCGCAGAGCATAATCGATGGAGGCGCGACCGACCTCGGATAGCGCGAAGACCCTGGTTGTCTCGTAGGCGCCTTCAGCGGTCAGCAGCCCGGTCGCGCTGGACACCTCAAGCGTGGCGAGGTCGGAGTAGTCGGCTGCGTCGCAGCCCGCGCCAACGGCGGCGCAGGGGAGCGCCCAAAAGAGCGCCGAAGCGTAGTTGAGCCTGCGGCGACTCAACGCGTCGACGGGCGCCACGGGTGTGGCGGCCGGCGGTCTCCGAGCAGCGCGACCATCTCCGCTACGGCCGCCTGGAACCCGACGAAGAGGGCGCGCGCCACGATGGCGTGACCGATGTTGTACTCCTCAATCTCCACCACATCGAGGAGCGGGAAGATGTTCTCGTAGTGCAGACCGTGGCCCGCCGCGACC
This sequence comes from Bradymonadales bacterium, assembly GCA_947483645.1. The sequence continues at coordinate 19,514 of CANKLS010000001.1, forward strand.
GTCAGGCCGAGGCTCTTCGCGAGCTGCGCGCCGCTGCGAAGACGGGCAACTTCGGCTGCCTGGTTCGTCGGCTTCGCCTCTGCAAACGCGCCGGTGTGGAGTTCGATGATGGAGGCGCCGACCTGTTTTGAGAGCCGGATCTGCTCCTCGGAGGCTTCAATAAAAAGCGAAAGTTCGATACCGCTCCTTGCGCAGGCCGCCGCGAAATCGGCGATGGCGTCGGCGCGCGGCTGGAGGTCCAGTCCGCCCTCGGTCGTCCGCTCCTCGCGCCGCTCGGGCACCAGCGTCACGGTGTCTGGGCGCACCTCGAGAGCGATGGCGATCATCTCGTCGGTGAGGCCCATCTCGAGGTTGAGCGGGCAGGTAACTACCTCGCGCAGGAGCCGCACATCGCGGTCCTGGATATGGCGACGGTCTTCGCGCAGGTGGACGGTGATCTGGTCGGCGCCGCCGAGCTGCGCCAGCTGCGCGCCAAACAAAGGCTCAGGGTAGAGCGTCCCTCGCGCCTGCCGAAGGGTCGCGATGTGATCGATGTTTACGCCGAGGCGGGGCCGGTGCATATCAGACTCCGAAATCCTTCGAGATCGCCGCAACGACCTCCTGGGCAAAGGTGCCGATGATGGCCTCGTCGGGCCCTTCAATCATGACCCGAATCTTGGCCTCGGTGCCGGAGTAGCGAACGAGGATGCGCCCGTCCTTCCCGAGCTTCGTCTCGACATCTGCCATCGCGGCAGAGGCGAGCGGCAGACTTGCGAGCGGCCGCTTCTCCGGGACCTTGAGGTTCAGGAGCACCTGCGGGAGCCGCTGCATCACCTGCGCCAGCTCACTGAGCGGGCGCTGTCGTCCTTGCATCACGTTGAGCACCTGGAGCGCCGCCACGAGGCCGTCGCCCGTGGTCGCATGGTCGAGGAAGACGAGATGGCCCGACTGCTCACCGCCGAAGTTGAAGCCCCCTTCGCGCATCCGTTGCACCACATAGCGGTCGCCGACCGCGGTGCGCTCGAGCCGGATGCCGGCGCGCGAAAGTGCATGCTCCAAGCCGAGGTTCGACATGACGGTGGCGACGACCGTATCGCCGCGAAGCAGCCCGTGCTCCTTGAGGTCGAGCGCCGCGAGCGCCATCACGGCATCTCCATCGACGACATCTCCGCGCTCATCGATAAGGATGAGCCGGTCGGCGTCTCCATCGAGCGCGATGCCGAGGTGTGCGCCGTGCGCCTTGACCGCCGCGGCCGCCTGTTCAGGGTGGAGCGAGCCGCACCCATCATTGATGTTGGTGCCGTCGGGGTTCACACCGATGGCGAAGACGGTGGCACCGAGCTCGGCGAGGAGCGTCGGCGCAGCGCGGTAGGCGGCACCGTTGGCGCAGTCCACCACAATGCGGAGCCCCGAGAGGTCATACTCGGCGCGGAGCATGGTCTTGAGGTGGGTGACGTAACGGCCCATTGCGTCGTCGACCCGCTTCGCGCGGCCGAGGTCGCGTCCACGCGCAACCTTCATCGCAGCCGGGCTATCCATCATGCGTTCGAGGTCCATCTCGACCTCGTCCGGCAGCTTGAAGCCGTCGTGTCCGAAGACCTTGAGGCCGTTGTCTTCAAAAGAGTTGTGCGACGCGCTGAGCACGATGCCGGCATCTGCGCGCATCGAGGTGGTGAGGAAGGCGATGCCGGGCGTGGGGAGCGGGCCCAAGAGGATGACATCGGCACCCGTGCTGGTGATGCCGGCCAAGAGTGCCGCTTCGAACATGTAACCCGACAGGCGGGTATCTTTGCCGACCAGAATCTTGGCGCGATGGCCGGCCCGGTTGAAGCGGGTCGCCACCGCGCGACCCAGCGCCAAGGCCGTTTCCACAGTCATGGGAGCGGCGTTCGCCGTGCCCCGGATACCGTCGGTTCCGAAGTACCTTCGCTCACTCATGGTCTGATCTCCAGTCTTACACTTTGGCCCAGAAACAGGCTCGTCCGAGGTAGTATTGCATCAGCGGAGCGTCAACTTGAGCGTCTCCGGCGTTAGCCGCTGCACCTCGACCTCGTCCGGCAGATTGAGCAGCTTTGGCGTCACGGCGTAGGTCCCCGGAAGCTGGCTTGGTAGCGCGAGCAGATCGACGGTCGCAAAGAGCGCAGCGGCATCGAGTTCGTCGAGCACGGCGCGCGGGCCGCGCAGCCGAACCTGCAGGCTCTTGCGGTCGAGAGAGGCGCGCTCGGCATGCGGTCCGAGGAGTTGGACCGCCACCTTGGAGAGCGAGCGAGAGCCGACAGCGCTGTCGATGCCGATCGCCACATCGACGCCATCGGAGGGTAGCACGACGAAGGGAATCTCGGTGGTGAACCGGGCGCGGACGCTGAAGTCTTCTTCGCGCCCCTCTACATCGATGGCCTCTGTGGTCACGCTCGAGAGCGAGGCAAAGACCGACTGCGGCCCCCTGACCTGAATCTTGTCGGGGATGGGCCGGAGCGAGGTGACCTGATGACCTGTCGCAGGCGTCCCCTTGGACTCGACCCGAACGGGAAGGTTCTTGGTCACGAGGTTCTCGATCCGCAGGTCGAACGAGGCGGGGGAGATGGAGAGCGCCTTTACCCCGCGCGGTAACGGCAGGTCTGCGTCGGAGAGACCGAAACGACCCTTGCCCGACGCGGGGAGCGTGAGATGGATGACCCGTCGCGAGGCATCTCCAAGGCTTGAGAAGCCGCCGGGTGTGGCAGCGAGGCGGACGCGGATCTCGGGGGGTTGGCCAACGAGGACCTGGCTTTCGCCAATGCCGTCGACAGCGACCGAAAAGGTGAGTTCGCGCTCGTAGGTACGGCCCGCCATGACGATGCCGTAGACCAGCGTCGTGAGGAGGAGGGCGAAGAGCTTGAGGCGGAAGTTGTCCGTGAACCAGCGTGGCAGCTTCATGGTGCCTCCGCGGATGGCTGAATCTGCATGTTCTCCTCCGAGGGGAGCTCGGGGTCTGCGCCGCCCGGTGGGCGGTTGAGCAGCGCGATGAGCAGCTGGCGGAGCTCGGGCATGCTCAGCTCACGCGAGAGGTGGCCGCCCACCGCAACGGTGATGCGCTGGGTAGACTCGGAGACCACTAGCGCGACCGCGTCGAGCTCCTCGGTGACGCCGATCGCGGCGCGATGGCGGGTGCCCATTGTCCGGTCAACCTCGGCATTCGTCGTGAGCGGAAGGAAACAGGCCGCCGCGGCGATGCGGCCTCCACGCAGGACACAGGCGCCGTCGTGGAGCGGGCTGGCATACCCGGGATTGAAGATAGCGAAGAGCGCCTCCTTCGAGATCGTCGCATCCAGCGTTGTGCCCGACTCGGCGAGCGGCGAGAGGTCGGCATCGCGTTCGATGACAACGAGGCCTCCGATGCGGGCGTCGCGCAACATCGACACCGCCTTGAGCAGCTCCTCCACCCAGCCGAGCGCGCTGCGCTGCGACCTGCCGCCCAGCCACTTCGTCTCGACGACCCGCGAGAAGGCGCGCCGGATATCGTTCTGGAAGAGCACCACCGCGACCAGCACCAGCGCTCCGAAGAACTTGTCGAGGAGCCAGTGCAGCGTGGGCAGGCCGAGGTAGTCGTCCGATGAGAGGAAGTAGCCGAAAACGATGACCAGGAGGCCCGTCATCACCTGCACTGCGCGGGTGCCGCGGATGAGAAGCAGCAGCCGGTAGATGATGAGGAAGACCACCGCAAAGTCAATGAGCCCCGTTGCGAGGTCTCGAATTTCGGTAGCGGAGAAGGCGGGCATGCGGCGGGCTGGCTCGGAGTCGGTGGGGGTCGGTCGATGGTCGCCCGCTGCCGCACTCGGGCGAGACTACTCTGCTTGCGGCCGCAGGTGAAGAAGCGTGCGCCGCATCGCGACGGCTGCCGCGACATGGTGGGTGCGGAGCACAGCAGCTCCGGCCAGCGTGGCGAGCAGATGGGCCGCGGTGGTGGCATGCTCGAGGGCTTCGGGCTCGGTCCCGGCGATGGCGCGGAGCATCGACTTGCGGCTGACCCCGACGAGCAGCGGGCGCGGCAGGCGGCAGAGCTCGGGGAGTGCGGCGAAGAGCTCGACGTTGTGGTGGAGCAGCTTGCCGAAGCCGAAGCCTGGGTCGAGCATGACCGCGTCGCTCGGAATGCCCGCGCCGGAGGCATCCCGGAGCCTGTCGCAGAGCGCCTGCGCCACCTCGCGGGTCACCGATTCGTAGTGCGCGCGCTGCTGCATCTCGGCTGGTCGGCCGGTGGTGTGCATGGCCACAAAGCCCAGCCCCGTGTCGCGGACGACCTTCAGCATCTTGGGGTCGAAGAGGCCGCCCGAGATGTCGTTGATGATGTCTGCGCCCTCGGCGGCTGCAGCGGCGGCGACCGCGGCCTTGGTGGTATCGATCGATATCAGCGCGCCGGTCTGTCTGCGGAGCTGCCGAAGGACGGGCAGCAGCCGTTCGAGCTCCTCGGCCTCCGACACGGCTGGGGCGCCGGGCCGTGTGCTTTCGGCGCCGAGGTCGATGATCTCGGCACCTTCCTCGGCGGCGACGCAGGCCTGTGACACGGCGGCATCAAATGAATCGAAGCGCCCGCCATCGGAGAAGGAGTCGGGGGTGAGGTTGATGACCGCCATGATGGCTGGACGCCCGGTGACGCCGTGGAGCGTCCCTCTACGGTGGCGCCAACGCCACGGCTGCATCAGGCTTCGCCGCTCGCCGGGCGGAGGGCTGCCGCCTCTGCGGTGCGACCGCCGGCACCATCCTTCGTGTGGAAGGCGGTTGCGGGCTGCGCGGCCTTGGCTGCCGCGCGGGCTGCCTCGCGGTTCTTCCGCACCTGCTCGATGTTGCCGTGAACGACTGCGTTGACCTCGTCGCCGTCGATGGACTCGAACTCGAGCAGCGCCTCTGCGATTCCGATGAGCATTGCCTTGTTGTCTTCGAGGATCTGCCGCGCGTCGGCGTAGCGCCCCTGCAGGAGCTTGCGCACCTCCTCGTCCACCTCGATTGCGGTCTTCTCCGAGTAGGAGCGGCCGGCACGGTTATAGTCGCGCCCAAGGAAGACCTCTTCTCCGCCATCACCGAGGTGCTGCGGTCCGATCTTGTCGCTCATACCCCACTCGCAGACCATCTTGCGGGCGATGCCGGTCGCATGCTCGAGGTCTTGACCGGCACCCGTGGTGATCTGTCCGAAGACAATCTCCTCTGCGGCGCGGCCGCCCATGGCGATGGCGATGCGGTTGAGCGCCCAGTCCTTGCTCACATTGAGACGGTCCTCGATGGGGAGCTGCTGGGTGACGCCGAGCGCGCGGCCGCGGGGGATGATGGTGACCTTGTGGAGGGGGTCGACGTCGCGTCCCTGCGGAAGCATGATTGCGACGAGCGCGTGGCCGGCCTCGTGGTAGGCGGTGACCTTCTTGTCCCGATCGCTGATGATGGCGGAGCGACGCTCGGCACCCATCATGACCTTGTCCTTGGCATCTTCGAAGTCGACCATCTCGAGACGGTCCTGGCCCTTGCGTGCTGCGATCAGGGCAGCCTCGTTGACGAGGTTCTCCAGGTCTGCGCCGGCGAAGCCGGGCGTGCCCTTGGCGATGGTGTTGATGTCCACGTTGGGGGCCAGCGGCGTCTTGCGGGTGTGGACCTTGAGGATGCCTTCGCGGCCGAGGCAATCGGGACGAGGAACCACGACGCGACGGTCGAACCGGCCGGGCCGGAGCAGCGCGGGGTCGAGGACATCGGGCCGGTTGGTGGCCGCGATGAGGATGACACCCTCGCTCGACTCAAAGCCATCCATCTCGACCAGGAGCTGGTTGAGGGTCTGCTCGCGCTCGTCGTGACCGCCGCCCATGCCGGCGCCGCGGTGGCGACCGACAGCGTCAATCTCGTCGATGAAGATGATGCAGGGCGCCTGCTTCTTGCCCTGCTCGAAGAGGTCACGGACACGGCTCGCGCCGACGCCGACGAACATCTCGACAAAGTCGGAGCCCGAGATGGTAAAAAAGGGCACGCCTGCCTCCCCCGCGACGCCGCGCGCCAGCAGCGTCTTTCCCGTGCCCGGGGGGCCCATCAGCAGCACGCCCTTGGGGATTCGGCCGCCGAGGCGGGTGAACTTCTTGGGATCGCGCAGGAACTCGACAATCTCCTGAAGCTCCTGCTTGGCCTCTTCGACGCCCGAGATGTCTTCGAAGGTTACCTTGTTGTTCGACTCATTCAGCAGGCGGGCCTTCGACTTGCCGAAGCTCATCGCCTTGCCACCGCCCTGCATCTGGCGCATGAAGAAGTAAAAGATGGCGAAGATAAAAATCATCGGGAGCAGCGCGCTCAGGATGGGGCCCCACATGCTGGGCTCCTCACGCTTGAAGCGGAATTCGGTGGCCTTGGCAGACATGAGATCCTGCATGTCGTCGGTCACGCGGCCCATCGTCTCAAAGGCTGTCATCTTCTTGAGGCCGAGGGCCTCGGACTTCTCGGGCTTGATCTTGCCCTCAATCTTGCCGTTGTCGTGGATGACCACATCGCTGACGGCACCCATCTCCACCGCCTTGCGGAAGGTCGAGAAGGGGATCTCGCTGTTCGGCTTCGTATCCGCGGTGATCAGTTGCACCACGAGGATCGCTACCGCGACGAGAACTGCCCAAAGAAAAACGGAACGCTGCGCTTGCTTCACGCGAATCTCCCAGTCGGTGTCTGGTAACGCCGCTGCCACGATCCCATCGTGCTAACGTCGCCCACGGAGTCATCGGTAGGCGCGGCGCATGTTCGCTGCAACCACTCTGGCCACAATGTTTGCCGGTTCAGGCCGATTGTTCGGGGCTGGACCATTCGATCCAGTCACGGCTGGCCCGCACCGACAGCCCTTCGCCATGGAGTTCGAAGGTGCCGGGTCGGGCCGCGCGGGCCACCAGGCTCCGCACAAAGGCTGCGCTAGGCCGGCCATAGGGAGAGCGTCGGAGCGCCGCGCGGAGCAGCGCCGCGGCCAACGGCGCGGGGCTGCCGGTGAGCGTTGCGCGTGGGAGCTTCCAGCCGCGCGGCGTGGGCTGCATCACCTCGTCCAACCGCGCTGCGAGCAGCTGATGGAGCAGCCTGCGCTCCTCGGCGACCAGTGCCATGGAGCGGGCGAGAGGGCCCGTCGAGGCCTCCTCAAGCCAGGGCCGGATGACAGCGTGACGGAGCCGGTTCCGGTCGAAGGAGAGGTCGTCGTTGCTTGGGTCGTTGGCAAAGGGGAGGGCGCGCCGCGCGGCCTCGGCCTCGACCTCTTCGCGCCAGAGGTGGAGCATGGGTCGGAGGACGGGGTGGCCCCGTCGCTTCAGCAGAGGTCGCGGCCCTGCGAGCCCGCCGAGTCCTGCACCCTGCTGAAGCCGGAGGAGGAGGGTCTCGAGCCGGTCGTTGGCATGGTGGCCCGTTGCCAGGGTCCAGCCTGCGGGGGTGTTGTCGAGCAGCGCGCGGTAGCGGGCCGCCCGTGCCGCTCCTTCGAGGCCGGCCCGGTGAGCGCGGAGGGAGGCGGGGTCGAGGTGGACCACCTGCAGCGGGAGCGCATGCTGCGCCGCCCATCGTCGCACCAGCGCCTCGTCGGAGACCGCGTCGGGGCGCAGGTGGTGGTTCACATGGACGAGCCGGAGGCGCGCTCCGCAAGCCTGCCGTGCGAGGTCGGAGAGCAGCATCGAATCGCAGCCGCCGGAGCAGGCGACGACCACCCCCTCCCGCTTCGCGAGTGCGCGCCGGACCCGCTCGAACTTCACCGTCGGTCTGGGGTGGAGAGCTGTTCCGACTTGCGCGTGATGCGAGGCTTAAGGCCGCCAATCCCCTCAAGCCGGTCCCAGACCTCGTGCCACTCGGCGATGCGATCGGCGCCGATCAGCAGCACGCCATCTCCATCAGGCGATGCCGTGGAGAGCATCCCCTGGATGCGCCCCTGCCGGTCGATGAGCGGATAGCCCCGCATGAGGCTCGTTGAGGCGCGTCCGTAGTAGCGGAGCTCTTCGGGCTGCGGGTCGCCCATGACGACCGCAACGGAGCCCGGCGTAGCGCCTGGAGCGACGGGGGCTACGGAGTAGAAGACAGGGTCGGAGGGAGGCACAGTGGCGACCGTCGCAGGCGCCGCCTCGATGGGAAGCGGTGCCTCGCTGGTGAGCTCGACGAGGTCATAGAGCAGGGTGCCGTGCGCTGCCGAGACGGGCCGCCAACTCCCGCCGATCCAGACCTCGATGGTGCGAGCGCGGGCGACGAGGGTGAAGGGGGTGATGAGCCGGCCGGCCGTCTCGCCAGGCAGCTGCATCCAGACCGCAACGCCATCGATGATGAGCTCCTTGGGGCGGCTCCCGCGCGGGAGCGGCTCGACGACTCGAACCGGAAAGCATCGCGTTACGAGGGCTGCCACGAGGGCCTCGGCTTCCTCGGAGGTCCAGGCGCGCGGCAGTTCGGAGGTCTTCAGGGTAACCGGGTTTTCGGCCTGAAGCGCAGGTGCGCCGAAGAGCACGGCGATCGCGATGGCGCCAGCGGCGATGCGCATCGAGGGGCCGCGCACGGAGCGGCTCAGGCGCGGTCGGTGCGTTGGATGCCCGCAGCGTCGAGCAGCGGCTGCAGCCCGCCCGCCTTCTGGAGCGCGTCCAGATCGGTGAAGCCGCCGATGGAGGCGGTGCCGATGAAGATTTGGGGCACGGTCATGAGGCCCGTCCGCGCGACGAGGGCCTTGCGCGCCTCGTCGTTGCCCGTCAGGTTGACCTCCTCAAAGGGGAGACGGAGCGAAGTGAGCAGCCGCTTCGCCGAGGTGCAGAAGGGGCAGTAGTTGGTGCTGTAGACGGTGATGCCGTCGGGTGCGGGGGCGATCATGGCAATCCTCCAGAGTGCGTTGCCAGAGCGGGTTAGAGCGCGGCCCCGCGCTGCGCAAGGAAGAGGCGTTGTGGGCTCGGGCAGGCCCGCGCGCATGCCGCTTGAAACTCTCTGCTTGATGCTCCAAGATGGGCGAGAGTAGGGCAGGGGCAATGACGATCCGATACCAAGAAGCGACGCGTGAGCTTGTCGTCCAGTTGCGCTTCGGCGACCCGCGCAAGGACGACGTCAAAGCGCTCGGCGCCCGCTTCAACGGCGACGACAAGGGCTGGCACCTGCGCGAAGACATCGACGCTGCCAAGGTGGCACGGCTCGAGGCGCTCGGCTTTGTGATGCCCGCGGAGTGGTTGGCCGTCTTCGGAGGGCCGCCGGATACGGGTCCCGTCTCCGCGATGTTGGCGGAGACGATGGCCATCGAGCGGCCCCTTCGTGGGAAGACCATGAGCGAGCTCGCCTCCGACCTGAAGAGCGCGGTCAGCCGCGCGGTCCCAGAGAGCATCTGGGTACGCGGCAGCTTCCGGCCCAACAATGGCACCGCGACCAACGCCGGCTTCTTCTTCGCCATCGCCGAGGTCGACGCTGCGGGCAGGGATAGTGTGACGTTGCAGGCCTGCGTCTGGGCAAGCGAACTGGAGCGGGTCATGCGCCCTCTCCGAGACGCGGGTCTCGAACTGACGAACGGCCTCGCGATCTGCGCCCGGGTGAAGGTCTCGCTGAGTGAGAGGCGCGGACAGGTCATGCTTTCGGTCCAGGAGTTCGACCCAGCGGCCTCGCTCGGCGAGATTGCATTGCAGCGCGACAAGGTGCTGCGCGCACTTGCCGCCGAGGGGCTAACGCGCATGGCGCTCGATCGGCCGCTGCCGCTGCTGCCCATGCGGATCGCACTGGTGTCGAGCGTGGGTACCGACGGCTACACTGACTTTCGGAAGCAGCTCAGCGAATCGGGTTACGGCTTTGCGGTCACCGACTTCGATGTGCGCGTGCAGGGTGATGCGCTTGAGCGGACGGTGCTGGAGGCCTTCTCTGCCATCGAGTCGCAGCGCGACCGGTTCGACCTGGTGGTGGTCACGCGGGGCGGCGGCGGTAAAGGCGACCTTGGGAGCTGGGACAACCTCGCGGTAGGGCGTGCGGTTGCTCGCTGCCCGGTGAAGGTGCTGGTCGCCATTGGCCATGTGAACGACGCGACGGCGCTCGATAGCATCGCGACCATGCAGCCCACGCCGACCGCGGCCGGCAAGTTCGTGGCAGAGCGCGTGACGCAGGCCGATCAGCGGGCCGCGGACGCCTTCTCTGCGTTGATCGACACGGTCTTCGACGCGCTCGCACAAGCCGAGTCAGACGTTTCCGGCCACGCGATCAGCGTCGCTCGGAGTGCCGAAGAGCTGCTCGTAGACGCTGAAGAGCGGCTGACGACCGGGGCCTCGAACATCGCGGTGCGTGTGTCTGGTCTGGTCCGGCTTGCTTCGGAGCGGCTGCTCCGGTTCGAGCGGGCGCTTGGGCGCGCACCGTCGCGGCTTCGAACTGCCGCATCGGAACTCGAGCGTGCCGGCCAGTCTGTGGCCCGTGGTGCCGAGCGCCTCATCGACCAGCGTCGGAGCCGTCAGCTGCGGGCGGGGGAAGCGCTTGGTCGCGCCGCACGGTCATCGGTGCAGCGGGCAGAGCAGCGGCTGAAGATGACCGAGCTGACGGTCCGCATGGCCGACCCCGCGACCATCCTGCGCAGAGGTTTCGCGCTGCTGCGGGACGAATCGGGCGCAGTACTGACCTCAACGCATCAGGTGCTCCCCGGCGCCGCGCTCACCGTGGAGCTCCGAGACGGTCGTTTGACCAGCCGGGTAGAGACCATCGAACATTCCAACAGCAACAAACCGTCAGCGGAGATAGAGCCATGAGCCCAAGCAAGCAGGCAGCAGAGACCGAGCCCCTCTCCTACGAGGCTGCGCTCGCAGAGCTGGAGTCGATCGTGCAGCGGCTCGACAACAGCGAAGTCAGCGTCGACGAGCTCGCGCCGCTCGTGGAGCGAGCCACCGTGCTCATCCACCAGTGCAAGGCGCTCCTCGCGAGCACCAACAGCCGCGTCGCGCAGGCGATCGAGGCGCTGCAGGCGGCGGCAGAGGGCTAAAAGCGCAGACTGACGCATTGCGTTAGTCGTTCTGCCTTGACCATCGCCGCGCTGTCACGCTTTAGCCACGCCGTTCAAATTTTGGGACGGAGGCTAGATGCGTCAGACGCAGCGTAACATTTCGCTTATCTTGCTCGGAATCTGCGGCGCACTCTGCGCGGCATCAGAGGCGCGGGCCGCAGGCTTCGAGCACCCCGACAACGGTACCATCTCGCTTGGTCGCGGCGGCGCCTACGCTGCCGGCGTCGATGAGCCCTCGGCGCTCTACTACAACCCCGCCGCCCTCACCCGGCTCAAGCGCCACAAACTGACCCTCAACCTCAACCTGACCGACCAGAAGATGGTCTTCGAGCGGGCTCCATACACCTTCCAGGAAAGTGGGCGCGAGGGCAAGGAGCGCACCTGGGAGTTCGAACCCGTCGAGAACGAGGCCCGTCTCTTCCCCGCACCCATGTACTTCGAAGGCTCGAACCTCGGCACGGAGAACTTTGGCTTCGCGGTCGGCCTCTACGGACCGTCGTCGCACGGCGCTCGCAAGTTCCCCGACGCCGTCGGCTCAACAGGCCCGACCAACGCCAGCCCCACCGCCGTCAGCAAGGCCGGTCAGCAATACATGATCATCGATCAGAGCGTGCTGCTCGTCTATCCGAGCGTCGCCGCCGCCTATCGCTTCGACCCTGCCAACCTGAGCCTCGGCCTCACCCTGCAGGCCCCTATGCTCTTGGTGGACTACAACCTCGCTGCGGATGGCGACGGCTCCCAGGGCGCCTCGCAGGGCGGCACCCCCTACGTCTGCGACGACCCCGCGAATCCTCCGGATGCCGCCTGCTTTCAGAGCGAAGAGAAGTGGGACCTCATTGCACCGAACCGGCTGCAGACCTTTGGCTACAACTTCACCTTCATCGCGGGCGCCCTCTGGGAGCCCACCCAGAACTGGTCCTTCGGCGCCAGCGTTCGGCCGGAGTTCGACCTCCACACCGAAGGCGAGGTCAATGTTGCGTTTCCCGATGGCCTGTCGGGCATCGGCCTCTACATGACGGACCAGGCAGCCACGCTCGACACGGTGATGCCGACGGTCGTTCGGCTTGCTGTTGAGTACAAGCATATGGATGCCGATGCGATGCCCGGCGACCGCCCCGCCTGGTCGGTGGAGGGCGACTACGTCTGGGAGGGTTGGAGCGCCATGGATGCCTTCCGCGTGAAGCTTGCCGGCAGCATCTCGGATGTGAAGTGTGTGGACGCGGCGGGAGCCTCGGTGGCCGCCGAGGTGTCGGCGCTGTCGGTTACCTGCCCGGGAGGCAGCACCGCGCAGCAGCTCATTGGCACGCGCAAACTCCCCAACCTCAACCTCTACCGCAACTTTGAGGATGCCTGGTCGGGACGGCTCGGCTTCGAAAAGCGGGTCGCCAAGTCGGCCACCTCAGAGACCCGCCTCCGCACCGGCGGCTTCTACGAGAAGGGCGCCACGCCCAAGGAGTGGACCAACCTCGACTTCATCAGCCTCAACCGTATCGGCCTGACCGTGGGCGGCAGCTACATCATGCCTTGGGGCTCCATCGATGCCGCCTACGCCTACATGTACTCGCCCACCTGGACGGTCACCAACGGCAAGTATGAGGCGCTGCTGCCGCTCGAGATCTGCGCGGTGCCCCCGACCGATGTGAACAGCGCCGACTACTTCGTCAACGGGACCAACATTCCCGTCAGCGTGGCTTGCGCCGATCGAACCAAATCGGTCTCCCACCCCGTCAACAACGGCAAGTACGACATCGGCATTCAGGTCTTGTCGCTCGGCACGACGCTGACCTTCTAGTCGCTGCCCGCCGCGTTACTGCGGCGCTGCTGCGTTGATGCGGCCGAGCTGCTCGCAGGGCAGCCAGAGGTCTGCGCTGGTGGCCGATTCAACGCGGCACCAACCGGCGCGCTCCTCGCGCACGGCCACGAGGCTGGCCTCGTAGATGCCGTGGTTCTTGGCACGCGCGGCGAGCTGGTCGGGCCCCGTCCGCGGCAGTGGCGCTGCCGTCAGCACCACAGCGGGCTGGACGCGCGTGCGGCCGAACCCAGCGGCCAGCGTGATGCCGGCGAGCAGGGGGAGGGCGATGCAGAGCCCCATGAAGGCCCAGCGGCTTCGCTCGCGCCGCTGCGGGCTGCCTCCGAAGTTGGCAGCCAAGTAGGTGCCGAGCAGTGCCAAGCTGAGCGCAGCAGCGAGGTTGGTCATGAGCCCGAGGGGCAACGATGCGGCTGCGCGCCACCAGGCGATGGCCGGAGCCTCGCCCTGCTGAATGGACTTCTCGCCCGACCGCTCCGCCTGCGCCCTTCGTGCGGCGCCGGTGACGAGGTCGCGTGCGGCGCGTGCCTCGCGGTCGAAGGGTGCGAGCCAAAGCGCTCGTTCGAGGGCAAAGCGGGCCTGTCCGAGCGAGCCGGTCGTTGCCTCGGCGATGCCGAGGTCGAACCAGAGATCGGCTGCGTTGGGCGCCTGCGCGGTCATGGCGTGAAGCTCACCGATGGAACGTTTCAATGGCTGCCGAGCGGGTGGGGCCTCCGCTGCAAACGCGGTCGATGCGAGCAGCAGCAGCGATGAGACCAAGGTCAGCCTACTCTGCATTGCCAACCTCCTGAATCCAGCGTGCGGCGCGCGCTTCGAGCCCGTCGAGGCTTCCGCCGGCGAACCGCGCAGCCTCTGCGGCAGCGAGCAGGGCGACGAGTTCGTCTGCGGGCGCAGCACCGATGTGCGCCACCGCCCACTCGCGTAGCTGCGCCGCCGTGCGGCCCTTGGCCGTGAGGTCGAAGCGGTCGTGGAGAAAGAGCAGCAGGGCCTCGCGGATGCGAACGGCTGCGTCGTCTCGCTCCTCGAGCCGCCCCAGCGCCCGCTTCCGCGCGCCGGACCGCCGCCGGTCCGAGGCGCCGCTCGCGCGGAGGTCACGGATGCGTCGGCCGGCGGCCAGCAAGAGCGCGACGAGCGGTGGGAGGCAGACCGCCCACCAGGCGCCGGGAAGTGCCGTTACGACAGCGGGCGTAGCGGCATACTGTGCCGGCTGACGCAACGGTGGGAGCGCCTCGCGCCAGGGTGTGCCCGAGCCTTCGTCGGCATGCGCCACCTCCGCAATCGGCGCCTGGCCCGTGACGGTCAGGGTGAAGGGTGCAGTGGTCGCTGTCTCGACCTTCTTGGTGAAGGGGTTGTAGAAGTCGATGCGCTGCGCCGGAATGGCAAAGCTTCCCTCCCGCTCGGGCACGATCGGAATGGTGACACCGGCTCGCCCCTCCATCCAGCCGCTCGCGCCGAGCGCCTGGGTGTGCGTCTCCGACGGCTTGCCGATGCGTAAGCCTGAGATGGGGGCAAGCTGCGGCAGCGAGAGGTTGGAGAAGATGCCGACGCCCGTCGCCTCGATGTGGTAGAGTGCGGTGTCTCCCGCGCGCAGCTGCGCGTGGTCGAGCGTGGCGACGATAGAGAACTGTCCCACGCGGCCACTCTCCGCTTCGGTCACATCGATGGTGACCGTGCTGGTGGCGTAGGTGCCGCGCGACCCGCCGAGCTCAAGGGTGATTGAGGCGGGCGGGATGGTGAGCGCGCCGGCCCGAAGCGGCAGGAGAAGGTAGGATCGGATGAGCGTGCTGGCGTAGGTTCGCCCTCCGATGAGGCGCGAGCGCAGCGTGTTTCCGCGGCCCGCCAGGCGGGCGTCCGTGATCTCGTCGAACCAGAATCCGTTGAAGTCAGGCTCCGAGAAGTCTGCGACCTGCAGCCCAACCATGTTGACGGGGCTGAAGAGGACCTCGTCCACGAGCAGCTGCTCGCCGACGACCGGGCGGGCGTTGGAGACGAAGGAGACCAGCACGGGGCCATCCGTGGAGGCGGAGGCGGGCACACCGGCTTCCATCATGGCGTCGGAGCCAGGGGCCGGCGCTGCGGCCACATTGTACTGCGGCGCCCGCTGCTGCTGCTGCTGCTGCTGGAGCTGTTGCTGCTGCTGGAGTTGTTGCTGCTGCTGGAGCTGTTGTTGCTGCTGCGCCTGCTGTTGTTGTTGCTGCGCCTGCTGTTGTTGTTGCTGCGCCTGCTGTTGTTGTTGCTGCGCCTGCTGCTGTTGTTGCTGCGCCTGCTGCTGCTGTTGCTGCGCCTGCTGCTGCTGTTGTTGCTGCCCCAAGCGGCCGCCCAATCGTGGAAAGTTGGGAGGAAAGACCCCCGCGAAGGGATCGGGCTGCTGCTGTTGCTGTTGTCGGCGGTTTGGGTCTGCTGCGGTGACAACCACGCTGATCGGCTCGCTGCTCCCCCGACCGCTCTCCGTCTGTACGGCGATGCTGCCGATGACGAGGTTGCCGACACGGTTCGGGCGCAGCAGGAACTGCGTTGTCCGCACGGTGGATCGCCCGCCGAGACCGAACGACATGGAGGTCGAGCTTCCGCGGCTCACCACCGTGAAGTCTCCGCCGGTCGGCACGCCTACGGAGCCCTCGGAGCGCAGCACCACCTCTACCTGAACGAGGTCTGCGGCGGTGATCTGGCGCCCGCTCACACGGATCTCCGCATCGGATGGCAACGCGGCCGCGGCGGGCAATGCAAAGCCCAGCAGCACGGAGGCGATGGCCACGGCGACCAAGCAACCGCGAACGAACCGCTGCGCGACGCGGCTCATCGTCACCACTCCTTCTCGATGTAGGTCTCCGGCATCTTCTCCAGCGCCTGCTGCAGCTGCAGGTTCGTGTCACCCGGGTCGAGGCTGTTGAGGAGCTGCATCAACTTCTTCTTCTTCTCCTCTTCGGGCGTGGGCGCGGCGGCCTGCGCATCCTCCTCGCCCTCAGGCTTCCCAGCCTGCTCCTCGGCATCCTGCTTCTCCTCGGGCTCGCCATCCTTCTTCTCTTCGCCGTCGCCCTTCTGCTCCTTCGGGTCGCCCTTGTCGCCCTTGTCGCTCTGGTCGGACTTCTCCTTGTCGTCCTTGGAGGGCGGCGGCGGCGGCGGCTTGAGGTCGGGGAAGCTCAGGTCGTAGAAGCCCTGCGCGCCATCCACGACCACCCGCACCTGCTTGATGGTCGACGCAATCTCCGCCGAGGCAATGACACCTGCGTAGCCGGTATCGGGCTGCTTGGCGGCAGGGTCGGAGGGCGCAGAGGCAGCGAGTTGTTCGCCCGTTGCAGGGTTGTAGACCCGAATGGTGACCTCGCGCGGGGCGCCGCGCCAAGAGGCCGCGGCTGAGAAGGGCCGCGTTGGTGGCGGCTCGCCCGAACCCTCCTTCTCGGGCTCCGGCAGGTCTACAACAAACCAGTCTACGTCGCTGTCGCAGAGGCGCTGATGAAGCAGCGGCCCCTTCGTCAGGTCGACCGTTGTCGCGCTGTCGGGCAGGTCGTTGGGCTCGTTCTTGTCGTTTCCGACGGGGCAGGCTGCGAAGCGGGTGACCTCGAGCTGGTAGGGCCCTTCTGCGCCCTCCACGCCCGTTGCTTCGAAGAAGACCTTGCCACCCTTCTTGCCCGCATCGACCTGAAAGGAGTAGCCGGCCTGGCCTCCGATCACCGCGCTCTCGCCCGGCTTGGAACCCTTGTCGCCGCGCTGGGTGATGGTCATCGTGCCTGCGCCTATGTCGCCCGTGCCGCTCCGCAGCGAGGCGGGCGCAACATCCACAAAGAGCGTGTCGTCAGGCTGCAGGTTGGCGCCATACCAGTCAGGGTTGGCGGCACAGATGCGGGCCTCGTAGCTGCCCGTGTCTGCGCTCGTCGCTGTCTCGGCCGAGTTGTTCGCCTCGAAGCGGTCTTCGAGCGAACTGCAGGGCGGGAAAATCTCCACGCTGGGCACGTAGCTCATCTCGAGGCCGGGGGCGATGAAGACCCGGAGCAGCGCAACCTTGGTCGCGCCGACCTCGACCGAGATGGTGCGCGTCACAGTGGCTGCGGCAATCTTGTCGGTCTTGCTGCTGCGCCCCTCGTCCACCGCGATGGGGTTCGAGGTGTCCTCGCCGTAGAGCGCGATGGCCACGGCGGTCGCGGCGATGAAGGCAGGCGGCGGGCTGCTGCCCGTGTCTTCGCGAAGCCGCTTGAACTTCATCGTCACCTCGACGCGCGCGCCGGGCACGACGGGGAGCGCGAGCCAGTCTGCGTCGCCGCCACAGGCCACCAGCTGCGCCTCGTCTGCCGGCGCCTGCGCAGGTGCGGCAGGGTCGGGCTGTGCCTCTTCCGGCTTGACCTCGCCCTTGAAGAACTTGGCGGAGAGCGGCTTGGCCGTCTCAGGGCTGTCGTTCTCCTCCTGCTTGTCTTCAAGCGCGCCACAGCGGGGGAACTTCTTCAGCAGCGCGATCTCCAGGTTCCGGCGCGCCGCCGCATTGGTGGGGTCGATGCGGAGTGCGCGGGTGAAGCGCTCAATGGCGTCGTCGTAGGCCTCCTCCGCCATGAGGAGGTTGCCGAGTGCCACCAACACCTGCACCTGCTTGTCCGGCTCGGCGATGCGCAGGGCCTTGAGCAGCGCGTCGCGGGCCTCCAGCATCTTGCCGGCGTCCATCAGCACTAGGCCGCGGTCGTAGTCGTAGGCCGCCTGCTCTCTCGCAGCCTCGCCCGCCTCTTCGATGCGGGCCGCTGCGGCCTCGTGGTTCTTCACCGCGCGTAGCTGCAGCGCGTCGGCGACCACCGGGTCCTGATGCATGAGCAGGTCGGAGCAACCCGTCAGGAGCGATAGCAGCGCGAGCGCGGGAACTGCCCTCCGCGCATCGCCGATGGAGAGGCCGAGGAGCGCAAACAGCAACGCGAGGCCAACGAACCAGCCAAACTGCTCCTCCCGCTCTCGACGAAGCAACGAGCTCAACTCGGCCGCGTCGAACGAATCGATCTCGCGGAGCAGAAAGCCGGCGATGGACTGGTCGCCAGCGTAGCGCATGTACCTGCCGTCGCCGGCTGTTGCGACGGCCTTCAACTGGTCTTCCACGAGCCGCGTCTGCACCACATTTCCCTGCCTGTCGCTAAGGTAGCCGCTCACGCTGCCGTCCGGGTTGCGCAGCGGAATCCGCGCGCCGGCGTCGGTTCCGAAGCCGATCGTGTAGACATGCATCTTGTCGGCGCTCGCCTTGCGCGCTGCTGCGACAGGGTCGCCTTCATGGTCCTCGCCATCGGTCAGCACCACCACAAGCTGCGATGCCGCTCGGGTGAAGTTCGCCGATCCGTTGCCCGTCAGCAGCTTCTGGCTCTCCCCGAGCGCGCGGCCGATCGCCGTGCCCTGCACCGGCATCTTCTCGGGGTCGAGCCGGTCGAGATAGAGCCGGATCGCGCCGTAGTCGCTCGTCAGCGGCGACTGGACGAAGCCCACGCCGGAGAAGACGACCAGGCCAACACGGTCGCCGTCCAGCTCGCGGAGCAGGGCGTCAACCTCTCGCTTCGCAGCGCCGAGCCGCGATGGCGAGATGTCGTCGGCGAGCATGCTGCGCGACACGTCGATGGCGATGACCAGATCGATGCCTTCGCGTTTGATCTCTCGCGAACGCTCGCCCCACTGCGGTCGTGCCAGCGAGAGGCCTGCGAGCAGCAGCGCCAGCGCAAAGAAGATCGTCCGTGCAGCTCGGCGCGGCAACGAGACCTGCGCCGCCATCTGCTCTACCGAGACCGATGCGCCGAGGCGTTCGACCACCGACGCGCGCCACCGCCACCAGAGCAGATCTGCGCCCACATAGAGCAGCGGCGCGAAGCCAAACACCAGCATCTGCGGCTCGGCCAGCGGCACAAACTGCCAGACCGCTGCAACCGCAAGCGCGCACACCAGCGCAGTCAGTCCGAGGAGCGCGAAGGTTCGTTGAAGGCTCACGGGAACCTCCGGATGAGCGTGCCGCCGAGCAGTGCTTCGGCGATCAGAAGTGCAAGCGCCGCAGCGAGGAACCAGTGGTAGACCTCGCGCTCATTCACGCTCGAGATGTCCTGCACCTGGGTCCGATCGAGTTGGTCGAGGATTCCGCCGAGGTCGCGGTCGAGCTCCGCCTTGTTCTCGGCGCGGTAGAAGGCGCCGCCCGAAGACTCGGCGATCTCCTTCAGCATGGTGGGATCTGTGGGGAAGGACTGTTGGCGGAGGTCCATGCCGAAGGGTGTCTCCACCGCGACGACCGCATCGCCATCGCGGCCGACCTGCACGGCAAAGATCTGGATGCCGTTGTCCTTGGCAATCTTGGCCGCCTCGCGCGGAGAGACATTGCCGCCGAGCTGCTTGCCGTCGGTCACCAGCACGATGGCCTTCGACTTCGCGGTCGACTCCATCAGGCCTCGCACGGCGAGACCGAGGCCGTTACCGATGGCCGTTGCTGCGCCATCGATGGTTTCGAGCGTGAGGCGGGAGAGCAGCGTGATGACCGTGGAGTAGTCGAGCGTGAGCGGAAATTGCAGGAAGGCCTGCTTCGCAAAGACGACCATGCCGATCCGGTCGCGCTCCCGACTCTTCACAAAGTCTGTGATGGTCGCGACCGCCGACTCGAACCGGTTGGGCGGGAGTTTGCCCGTGGTCTGCGCAATGGAGCGAACCTCGCTCACATCGAGATCGATCGCCCGCATGGAGCCCGAGAGGTCGAGGACGACGAAGATGTCGATGCCCTCCACCGTCCGCTCGTCGACCGACTCGAGCTGCGGCCGCCCGAGCGCGATGCAGAGCGAGAAGACGGCCAACCAGCGGAGTGCAGGCAGCAGCCCGCTCAAGCGCGCGCGGAGGCTCGTTCCGGCCCGCGCCGCGGGACCGAGGTGACCAAACTGCATCGCCGCGCGAAGGCCTCGGCGGCTCCAGAGACCCGCTGCCAGCGTGGCCGCGCCGGCACCTGCAGCCAGCCACGGAAACTCAAGCGAGAGCGACTCTCCAGGAGCGACACAGCCCGACAGCAGCATGGCCGCCGCCGCGATCACGAGCAGGTGTCTCATGTGCGCTCCCCCGCGGAGGGCGGCACGGGCGGCAGGCCGCCAGCGAGCTCCGGCGGCGCCTCGACGCGCGCCTGACGGCGCTCGCAGACATCGCCAATCCACCGCTCCACGTCGGCAAAGAGCGCCTCGCTCGCGCTACGCGGCAGGCTGAACCGGGCGAACTTCACCAGGTCCGACTCTTCGAGAATCCGGAGCAAGTCGATGCGCATGATGCCCAGCTCGGCCCCGTCACGCTCGAGCATCTCTCGAATCTCGGTGGTCGTCATCTCCGTCGCGTTCACCTCGAGCTCCGCACCGACAAAGCCGCGCAGAATCTCCGACAGCCGCAGGTGGAAGTCGACCGTCTGATCTGCGTCGAGCAGGTTCTCCGCTGCCAGCAACGCGAGCGCCTCACGGGCAATCTCTTCGGGCGGACGCTTCGGGATGGGGCGCATCGCCTCTTCACGGAGCCGCCGGTAACGCCGCATCAACACGGTGATGAGCGCGCCGAGCCCTGCTGCCAACAGCGCAGCAAGACCACCCGCCAGCCAGTAGTTCAGCGTCGGAACCTCCATGGCGGGCGGCTGCGGTGCAGGCTCCGGCGAGGCCTCGTTGGCCAGTGCCGCAGGGATCTCGACGACAAAGCCAGGCAGGTCGCTGCGGGCCTGTAGCCCCGACCGCTGCGTGAACAGCGCCGACGCGCCGGGGATCTCGAACCTGCCCGTCCGGAAGACGACGAACTCGGCCTCCCACGACCCATCGGGCAACCGGACCGGTGGCTTGGCGGTGCTCTCCAGATACCGGAACCCGACGGCCTCCACCCGCGTCAGAACCCAGTCATCATCGACCGTGGCCTTCACCCGCACCTTGAAGGGCATGCCGAGCTCCGACTTGGCCGGCGGAGGCTCAGCCCACGAGGCCGGCGGCCCTGCGACAATCTCGGCGACGGCCGCCGCGCCCAACCCTGCGCCGGAGCCGCTCCCGGACCCATCGGCCGCCACCGCAGGTGCGGCGCGAAGCAGCAGAACGAGTGCAACGCAGATGCCCGAAAGCCGGCCCATCAGTGGCGCCTCGAGCGGCGGCGGAAGAGGTCGATCAGCGGCCGGATGTAGGCCAGCTGCTCCTGCTCCAGGTTCTCCAGCTGGCCCGTGGGACCACCGATGATGATGTTCGCCACATCGAGCCGCATACGCCGGAAGAGCTGTGCCGTCTCCGCGTGCGCCTGCTCTGCCGCTAGCCGCATCCCATCGCCGCGCAAGCCTGGGTCGTGCACCACCTCAGCGCCCGTCTCGAGGTCGCGCAGCACGAGCACGCCGCCGATGTCGGGAAAGCCCGACTCGGTCGCGTCCCGCACCACAAGCGGCACCAGATCGTGGCGCTGCGCGGTGATGCGCAGGTCGCGCTCAAAGTCGGGCGCATCGAAGTCCGAGAGCATGAATACCACTGCCCGCCGCCGGCAGATGCGGCTCACAAACTGAAGCGCAGCGTCGATGTTTGTTCTGCGCCGCTGCGGCAGTGCCTTGGACCGAACCGGCCAGAAGGCCCGCCACCAGGCAGGCTTCGGCGCTGCCGTAACAGCCGGTCCGGCAGCGCTGTCACGCTCAAAGGTGAGCAGCGCCGAGACAATGCTCAGCGCATGTCCCCGACCCTTCTTCGGCGGGATGTAGCGGCGCACCTGGTCGTCGAAGATGACCAGGCCGACGCGGTCCTTGTTCTGCGTCGCAGTCAGCGCGATGGCCATCGCGATCTGCGCGGCCACCTGCTGCTTCCGGGCGAACCAGGTGCCATACTCCATGCTCGGCGAGACATCGACCGCGATGAGCACCGTGAGCTCCCGCTCCTCGACGAACTTCTTCACATGGAGCGAGCCGGTTCGCGCCGAGACATTCCAGTCCACGAAGCGCACATCGTCGCCCAGCGCGTAGGGCTGCACCTCATCAAAATCCATCCCGCGGCCACGGAACACAGAGTGATACTGGCCGGCGAGCTGGTCTTTGATGATCCGAGCGGTGACAATCTCCAGCCGTTTGATCAGGTGTACGGTCTCAGCGCTGAGCATCGTCTCAGGGCACGTCGATGTGGTCGAGCAGCTCTTGCAGCAGCGACTCGCTGGTCCGCTCGTCCGCCTCCGCCTCGAAGCTCGGGATGATGCGGTGACGGAGCACATCGGGCGCAATCGCCTTCACATCCTCCGGCATCACAAAGCCCCGATGCTGCAGGAAGGCGTGCGCGCGAGCCGCCTTCAGCAGCGCGATCGTCGCACGCGGGCTGGCGCCATACTGGATGTAGCGCGACAGCTTGCCGAGCCCTGCAGTGGCCGGGTCGCGCGTCGCAGCAACGATGTTGACCATGTACTCCTTGAGCGACGACTCCACGTAGATCTGGTGGACAACTTTGCGCGCCGCCAGCAGCTGCTCGCCGGTCACCACCGCCTGAATCGGCGCCAGCTCGTCTTCGCCCATCAGGTCCATGATCTTCCGCTCCTCTTCACGGGTCGGATAGCCCACCTTGACCATCAGCATGAAGCGGTCCACCTGCGCCTCGGGCAGTGGGTAGGTCCCCTCCTGCTCGAGCGGATTCTGCGTCGCGAGGACGAAGAAGGGGCGGGGCAGTGGGAAGGTGGTGTCCCCAATCGTCACCTGCTGCTCCTGCATCGCCTCCAGCAGGGCAGACTGCACCTTTGCGGGCGCTCGGTTAATCTCGTCAGCGAGGACCAGATTGGCGAAAACGGGGCCGCGCCGGACCTCGAAGTCCTGTGACTTCTGGTTGTAGATGAGCGTCCCGATAACGTCGGCCGGCAGCAGATCAGGCGTGAACTGAATCCGCTTGAAGCTGGCGCTCACCGTCGCCGCGAGCGTGTTGATCGTCAGCGTCTTTGCCAGGCCAGGCACGCCCTCGAGCAGCACATGGCCGCCGGTCAGGATGCCGATCAGCAGCCGCTCCAGCATGTAGCGCTGCCCCACAACCCGGCGACCGGTCTCGGCAAGAATCGCGTCCACGAAGGCGCTCTCCGCCTTCACCATCTCGTTGATGCTTCGAATATCGTTCATGGAATCTCTTCCTCGCAAAACCAGCACCGGCGGGGAGTGCCCGCCGATGGTCTCAGATGTGGAGCCGCAACCGGAACAGCTCTCAGATTCTTCCCGGAGCGCCGACCGCTGCGGCAATCTCTTGGTGCTATGGCACCACAGTGAAGGTGCGCCACTGCTCGCAGTTGGTGGTCTGTCCACCGGCGATGGCCGAGGCGGTCAGCCCGAGCGCGTAGTCGCCCGGCGCATCCAGCAGCAGCGTCGTCACGGCCGAGAAGGGGTTGGCCACTGCGGCGGCGCTGCCCGCCGGGGGCACGAGCGACCAGAGATAGGGCGCAGCGGTGAAGGTGCCGCCGACCGGCAGAATCGTGTTCGAGGCGTCCAGCGAGAGGATGTCGCCCACCTGATAGGGCTCATCCGGCGAGACGCTCATGGAGCACTCGGGCGGGAGCACGCCATCTTCGTGGTAGGCGAAGAGGAAGATGGTGCCGCCAGCGCCGGTTGCGCGGGGGTCGTTCGTCACAAGGTCGAGGCGTCCGTTGTCGACCGAGGCCGAGTCCGAGACGGCGCGGGCGTAGCGGACGATGACGCGGCGTGCCTCGTTGGGTGCAATCGTCGCGGGCAGAGCGAGGTCTGTCGTGAACTCCGCGTCCCGGTCCTGCGACTTGTTGATGGCCGTGATCTCAAGGTTGGCGCGCCCCTCGTTGGAGATGACAAAGCTGAGCTGCGTGGTGCTCCCTGCGTCCGAGCCGCTGAAGTAGAGTTGCGTCGGCCCGACCGACTGGAAGGGCGCTGCAGGTCCGGCCGCTACCACAAAACGAATCGTGGCCGTCTGCGGGTCGTTGCTGACGATGTCATAGTTGCCGGAGACCGTCCGGTTGGCGCTGGCCGTGTACTGCACAAACAGCGTCTGGCAGGCCTGGCTCGCCAGCGTCTGCTCACCGCCCAGCGCAAGCGTCTCTGCCGTTGCATCGGCGCCCGTCGCGATGCGCATCTCTGTGCTCACATCGGAGGGCGAGAAGCCCGCCGAGTTGATGGCCCAGGTGAGCGTCGCGCCACCTCGGTTACAGATGTCGAAGCTCTGCGCCACCAGCGTCCCGACGGCCGGCTCGCCCAGGTCGATTCCGGCTTCGCTGATCTCGATGTTCGCCTCGCCGGTGCCGCTCGAGGTGAGACCGATGCCCACCGTGCCGTTTGTCACTGCGTTCGTCTCGAAGAGCAGCGAGGTGCCGCTCAGGGACTCCGCGTTCGAGGCAGGCGTCCACGAGACGTTGTAGATCGCGCTGAGCCCCTGCCCAATCAGCAGCGGAAGCGGCCGGTTGATCGACTCAATCCAGGAGAGCGTCGGCGGCGTATTCACGCCCGTGATCCCCTGAATCTGGAGCGGGCCCGTGCCATTGTTCGTGATGGTAAGCTCGCGCTGCTGGGTCACGCCTGCGACGGCCGGCGCGAAGTCGAGCGTAGAGGGCGAGATAACCGGGCGGCCGCTCTGGGAGTCCACCTGCACATCAATCCGGATCTCCGGGGTCTCGCGCGCCGTCGTCTTGATGAGGATGGTGCCGCAATTGCCGGTACCGTCATCGGGGCAGCCCGTGTCGCCCGCCGCAGTGGGCGTGATTGTTAGGCCGATGGTGATGAAGGTCTCCGGCTCAAGGACGATGGCGGTAGCCTTAACCGTCTCGTTGCCATCGCTGTCAACCCAGGTGCGCAGCTCGGGATTGGCGGGGTCGAAGGGCCCCTGCTCCCATCCGAAGCGCGACAACGCCACGATCATCTGATCGCTGTATCTGATCTTGTCGGAGCCGCTCTCGAAGGTGATGGAGGTAATCTCCAGCGGCGCATCGCCCACGCTCCGGATGGTGACCTCCGCCGTCTTCGCGCGGCGCGGCTGAAGGTTCTCGAACGAGACGGCGCAGGGGCTCTCGACGCACTCAAAGGCCGACTCAAAGGTCTGGGTGATGTCGCTCTCGCAGCCGGCCATCTGAAGGCCCGAAGCCACACCGAGCAGCGTCAGGCAGAATCGCTTCCAGGTTGCATTCATCTTGCTCACTCCTTTGTCGTTGGCCCGAAGGCACCATCGGTCACGCACAGCGAAACTAGTCGGCAGGCGGCCTGCTGCAAGCACCATCGCCCGACGCCGTCATCATACCTCAAACGGTGCGGCGAGCGTAGTGCCAACCGACGCCCCCGATCCGGCCCCTACGGCTTCTTGGGTGCCCGCTTGTTGATGGCCACCTTGCCAAAGTTGACCCGGTCGTCATTCGCCTTCGGGGAGACCTTCAGCCGGTCGTCGCCGCGGAAGAAACCGCCCCACACCGTGTAGTCGCCCGACTTGTCGGCGCGGCTGACCGGCATGGTGTGAACGTCGCGGATGATGTCTCCCGGCACCCAGTATTGCATCGGATACTTGCCGCCGACCGGCTTGTGGTCGCCGTTGATCCGGTTGCCCCCGAAGTCGACATGGATGAACATCTCGGCATCCGACGGGATACGGCTCAGCACCTCCCAGTAGGTCGTTACAACCAGTGGATCACCCGATCCGACCTCGGCCGCCATCTCCGTGGCATAGAGGCGAAGTTTCCCATCGACCGTCACCTTCTTGGTCGCCAACTTGGCAGATTTGGGCAGCGTCGTCTTCGAGAAGATGCTCTCGGCAACGTAGTTCTGGTCCCGCTCGCCGCGGTCGGCATGCAGTTCGTTGCTCAGCAGGAGGAAGCGGCTGGAACGCCCGTCGACGACGAAGAGCTCCGGCGGGCGCTTGCAGCTGCGGCCGGCCTCAGGCACCCGCTTGAGAGTCGCATACAGCTCTCCCAAGCTCGCCGCAGGGATAACGGCGAACAGGCGGCCGTTCGCATCGCAGAACCGGCCCTCAAGCTCCGTCACCCGCGGCAGCCGCTCCATCGACGATGCGCCGAAGTAGTAGCTCGTATCCTTGGCTACGATGCCGGCGATGAGGAGCGGCTCGCCCTCCTTCGAGAGCTTCTCGTACTCCTCGAGGATGCCCTTCTGACTGAAGTGGTCTGCCGCCTCGGGAATCGCCTGAAACAGCAGCTCGCCGCCCCAGCCAAGGATGGAGAGCGCGAGCGCAACAGAGACCAACAGCCCCGACCGCGCGGGGGTAAGGATGGCGCCAAGGCGGCCTGCCAGCGACTGCAGCAGCTCTCCGACGCGACCCAGCATCGACGCCATGCGCCCGGTCGTTCCCGATAGGGCCTCCGAGAGCGTGCGTCCCATCGCCGATAGCTGGGCGATGGGCGAGAAGAAGACGGCCACCAACAGCAGCCCCCACATGGCAATGAGCGGCCGCATGATGTCGAGGCGGTAGCTGCTCGGGAAGGTGGCAGGGCCATCGAGGAAGATGGACTCGAACAGCACCTGCGGGCCCGGAACGCCAAGCTCCTTGTTGTAGCTCTCTGCGACGTCCTTGGTCGTTACGGCCAGCAGCACCAGCGCCGCAAACCCCGCGAGCGACCAGGTCGCACTCCGCTTCTCGTCCGCCTCTGAAGGCGGCGCCTCCGTCAGCGCCGAGGCCACCAGGATGGCCAGCGGCATGGCGACAGGCATGAGGTAGACCGCTGCGAGTGTGGACGAGAGGCCCAGCACCAAAAAGCCCACACCCATCGCCCCGATTGCCACCGCGAGGATGGCGCCCCGATCGGAGTCTTCGTGTCGGAGCGCCAGCGCAACCGCGAGCGGCAGAAAGACAATGGCAGGGTAGAGCGAGTAGCCGGTGACACGGATGAGGACGTCGAATGTGGGGTGAATCGGGAGCGTCCGTGAGGTGAAGAAGGCGTTGGAGAGGAAGCCGTTCAGGGCCTCCGGCCAGCCGGTCTCTCCGGCCGCGAGGACCAACGGGAGCACAACACCGACCGCCGCGATGATGCCGGCTGCCACGGCTCCGGGGCCGTGGAAGAGTGCCCGGAGCCGGCTCTTGGGGCCGAAGGTCAGCGTCAGGAGCAGCGCGGGTCCGACAATCATCGCCAGGCCGAACATCTCCTTGCCGGCCTCCCAGCCCCCGGAGAGTTGCATCCCTGCCGGAACCATCAGGGCGGCAAACAGTGCCAACCCCACGGAGAGGCCGATGCGACAGAAGCCACCCGCAGGCCGGAGTCCGAGCGACGACACAGCGAGCAATCCGAGCGCCAACGCAAGGCCCACGCCGCCGCGCGCACCCGCCATCATCGCAACAAGGAGGCCGATCGAAATAGCGAGCCCCGGACGGCGGTCACTGTTCGACGCCGCCATCTCCGCCACCGCGACGACCAGACAGGAGAAGAGTCCGAGCAGCAGTCCGTCGGCGGCAAGGTGGGTTGCGCCGAGCGCAGACTGGGGCACCATGGCAAAGAGCAGGGCGCCGAGCAGCGCCGCGCGCCGACCCACCCACCGGTCCAGGAGCATGAAGCCTGCCGCGGCGGCGGCCACCACCAGGAGCAGCGCAGGCAGCCGCAGGCCGAGCTCGCTGCCGCCGCCGGCGGAGAAGCCCACCTGCCCCATCAAGGAGGAGAGCCAGGGCCGCGAAAAGAGCGCCCCCGACTTCATGGGGGCGAAGATGGAGCCGGCCGTGCCGTCCGACAGCCCGCGCGCCAGCGTTGCCGGCGCCGTTTCCCAAGGCTCCCAGAGGCCGGTCGTGGCGGCAGGGACGAGATAGAGCAGGGCGATGAGGGCGGCGACAACTGCGGCCAGCCAGCCGCGGCCGCGGCCTAGGGGGTTCGCATCCGTCGGATTCGCCATGCCTATCGTCCTGCCTGTCAGAAATCTGCTTGCAACGCCCGCAGAAGGCGCACAGATTCAGGCGCTCCACGGGCAATCGGCCCCTATCCCTGCCCCCTATGGGTGTCAAGGCGCCGCGCCACCGCCACAAGGCTCCGCCATGCCTGCTCTGCTGCTCCTCAACGGCCCCAACCTCAACCTGCTCGGCAGCCGCGAGCCCCATCACTACGGCAGCACGTCGCTCGCGGAAATCGAGGAGCGGGTGCGGCAGCGGGCCGCCTCCGCCGGCTTCGAACTCATCGCGCTGCAGTCCAATCACGAGGGAGTGCTCATCGATGCCATTCAGGCCGCGCCGGCGAACGATGTCACGGGAATCATCATCAATCCGGGCGGCTACACCCATCACGGCGTCGCCATCCGTGATGCCCTCATCGCTGCCAACCTGCCCTTCATCGAGGTCCACCTCAGCAACACCTACGCCAGGGAGAGCTTCCGCCACACATCCGTGACCGCCGACCTCGCTGCCGGCGTCATCATCGGACTCGGCGCGCTCGGCTACGAGCTCGCTGTCGAGGCCCTCTCCGCCTCGGTTGCCCGCTAGTTGGCTTGCCGCAAGCGCCCCATCTTCCTTGCGGCTTTGAGCGTGAGAGGGTAGGAGCCCCGCGCGGCAAAGGCCGCAACTGAATCGAAACCTAAGGCATCATCCATGGCTCAGTACGATACCAACGATTTCCGCAAGAACCTCAAGATTGAAGTCGATGGGGAGCCCTGGGTTGTCCTCGAGGCCCAGCACGTGAAGCCCGGAAAGGGCGTCGCCATGGTCAAGACACGCTTCAAGAACATGATCACCGGTCGCGTCCTCGAGCGGAACTTCCGCTCTGGAGACAAGGTCGATGTGCCCGACCTCCTCGAGATGTCGGCCACCTTCCTCTACCTCGACGGTGCCGACTACATCTTCATGAATCAAGAGAACTATGAGCAGGTCACGCTGGGCAAGGATGCCGTCGAAGAGGCAATCCCTTGGCTCATCGACAACCTGCCCGTCACCCTCCTGTTCTACCGCGGCCGCGCCATCAACATCGATGTCCCGACCTTCGTCGAACTCAAGATTGTCCGCGCCGATCCCGGCGTGAAGGGTGACACCGCACAGGGAGGCAGCAAGCCTGCCCACCTCGAGACCGGCGCCGTTGTTCAGGTTCCGCTCTACGTGCAGGAGGGCGAGAAGATTAAAGTCGACACCCGCACCGCAACCTTCGCCGAGCGCGTAAAGTAGTTTCAGGCGCCTCAACGCGAGGTAGCCGGGAGGGTTACTCCCAACTTGACCCAGGGAACCGGTGGCCATCGACCGTATAAAAGCCGCTGAAGCGGCGCAGAAGTTCAGTCTCAAAGGCCAGTATACCAAGGCCATTGTGGAGCTGCAGAAGATTGTTGCCGAGGACAACAACGATGTCCGTACGATGCAGCGGATCGCGGAACTCTACCTCAAGGCAAACAACCCGAACGACGCTGTCCGTACCTACGCAGAAGTCGCCCTCATCTACGAGGCCGGTGGCTTCTTTGCGAAGGCAGTCGCTGTTTACCGCCAGGTGATCAAGCTCTCGCCCGACGAACTCGAAGCGAAGATCCGGCTTGCGAACCTCTACTACCAGACCGGCATGCTCAGCGATGCGCTGCTGCTCTTCGACCAGGTCTCGCAGGCCTACCTTCAGGCGGGCGACCCGGCCTCCTACATCACCATCCTGACACGCATGGTGGAGCTAGACCCCGACCATGTCGGCAACCGGATTCGGCTCGCCGAGCAGTATGCCGTCGACAATCTTATGCTGCATGCGCGCGAACACTTTAACGCCGCCGCCGACACCCTCCACCGCACCCGCCGCCTCGACGAGTTCGTCAAGGTCGCGGAGCGGCTGCTCATCCACTTCCCCGACGACGAGGGCCGCCACCGTCAGCTCATCCGCGCGCTCACCGAAACGCAGCGGGCGGCGCGGGCGATCCCGCGCATCCAGCGGCTGCTCGAGCGCGATCCCCACGACGCCGAGGCGCTCGAACTCCTCATCGAGGCGCTCGTCTCCATGGGCGAGAAGGGTCGAGCCGTCGCCATCCTCCGCGAGCTCGCCGTGGGTTACCACGAAGACGGCCACCGCGAGCTCGAAGAGAGGGTCTTGCGGCGCATCATCACGCTCGACCCCACCGATGATGCCGCCCGCGCCTCCCTCTCGCTCCAAAAAACCAGCTCCAAGTCGGTCCAAGCCACCGGCTTGCTATCTGGCGATGAGGTCGAACGGCAGATGGCTGAGGTCGACGTCTTCCTCAAGTACAACCTCTACGATCGCGCCACCGACCAACTGCGACAGATCCTCAAGGCTGACCCCAGCAACCAGAGGGTCATCCGGCGCAAAATCGAGGTCCACAGACAGGCAGGCCAGGATCAGGCTGCCGTCCGCGAAATCGTCCGGCTCGCCCGCCTCATCATCGATGAAGACCTCGACCGCGCCGCCATCGTCGTCGCAGAGGCAGATGCCATCGTGCCGGGCCACCTTGATGTCCGCGAGTTCCTCGAAGAGGTCGACGCGCGGCGCGTTGCCTCACGGCCCAAGGTGCCTTCGGCCCGGCCAGCGCCTCCTGTCAGCGACCCAAGCTCATTTTCGGCACTCGACGCCCTCTTCGGCGGGCCCGCGTCGCCGCCTCGACAGGGTCCGGCAGGCATGGCAGCAGACGCAGACCTGCTTGGCCAACTCGAGCACTCACTCCTGCAGTCCGGCATCGCGCAGCTCGGCAGCGGCGCCTCGGCCGACAACCTCGCTACCATCTCGCTCGGCACCGATGACTTTCTCCCCGGTGGCCTCGACGATGCCCTCACCGAGGTCGCCATCCTCGTCAGCGAAGGCGACCACGACATCGCCCGCGCCCGCCTCTTCGAACTCCTCGGCGAGTGGCCCGAGCACGCCGAACTGATCCTCGCCCGCATCGACGAACTGCCGAGTGCGGAGCCGGTGCACACGGAGCACGGAGAGTGGCAGGGTGCGCCCTCCTCGATTAGCAACCGCTTGGTCGCCGGTGAGCCGCACGGTGACCTCTTCCTCACAGACGACCCCGACGCCAGCCCCGACGAGACCCTGCAGCGCGCCCCGCAGCGCGATGGCATCGTTGCCGCTCTCGTCGCGCAGTCCAGCGGCCCAGGCGCGCCGCTTGCGACAAGCGCTTTCGAAGCTGTCAATCCCGACCTGCTCGAGGACGATGACGACTTCGCCATCGAGACCGGCGATTCCATCGATGAGAGCGATATCGACGCCCCGTTAGGCAGGCCTTCGTCGCACTCCGTTTACATGCTGACGCTCTCCGACTCGCTCCTTCGGCGCGACCCCGATGCAGCGGTCGCCCAGGCCATCAGGCTTCGCCTCAGCGGCAAAACGGCAGAGGCACTGGCACGCCTCGCAACCGAGCGTGCGGGCACCCACGCGGCGGCCGCCACCTACGAGCATGGCCTCTGTCTGCTGGCTACCGGCGCGCTCGCCGAAGCGGCGACGGAGCTGCTCGGCCTGCTCCGCGTCCGCGGGCTCGCGCAGTCTGACTACCTCCTCGTCCAATACTACGTCGGCCTAGCCTACGAGGCCGCAGGGCAGGGCGAGCTGGCAGCCGGGATGTTCCTTCCGCTCTGGGAGCATGCCCCCGAGGCCTTCCCCGATATTGCGGCGCGGCTCCATCGGATTCGCAGCGGCGGCTAGCCAAACCGTAGGCAACGAAAGGCCTCCGTCTTGACGAACGCGCTACGATACGGCAGAGCCGCCCAACCCTGCTGCGGGTGTAGCTCAGCTGGTAGAGCACGAGCTTCCCAAGCTCGTGGTCGCGGGTTCGAATCCCGTCGCCCGCTCTCGTGATCTCATGAACCCCCTCGACCGCCAACCCATCGCGCCAAAATGCGATGCTCTGACGGTTCGGGCGGTTCGTGCTACCGACCCGCTCTGGGTCGCGCTCCTCGAGCAGGCAGGCTTCCGGCTCGCTCGCCGCTCTACCAGCTATGTCTGGTACGATGGGCGCGGAGAGGTGGCCATCGCGCCCGACGAAGAGCTCGATGCAGACGACACCCTCGCGCAGATCATCCTGCATGAGATGATTCATCTCCTCGTGCAGGGCGAAGAGGCGCGCAGCGAGCCCGACTGGGGGCTCGACAATCTCACGGAGAGCGATGCCTACCTGGAGGAGGCAGCACTGGTGATGCAGCTCCGGCTGCTGCGCCAGTGGGGGCTGGAGGCGGTGCTGGTGCCGACCACAGACTTCCGATCCTACTACCTGAGCGAGGCCTCTACAGAGGCGCGCGCCGACCGGCTGGAGGCCACAGAGGCTGGGTGGGCCCGCTGGCTCGCCTGGCCCCAACGTGATGCGGCGGAGCGTGCTCTTGCGGCCACCCGAAGCGCCGTCGCCTAGCGGCCCTCACCGATGGCGTTCTGCTGCTTGAGGATGGGCAGAAGTAGCAGCGCAGGGAGCCCCATGAAGGCGGTCGAGAGGAAGAAGGTCTCCCAGCCCCACGAGGTCGCCCAGACGCCCGAGAAGCTCGAGACGACCGTCCTGCCGACCGCAGCCAGCGCCGACAGCAACGCATACTGCGTGGCCGAAAAGCGGACCGAGCAGAGCGAGCTGAGGTAGGCCACAAAGACAGTCGTGCCGAAGCCGGTCGCAAAGTTCTCGCCGCCCATGGTCAGGTAGAGCGCCTGCACATTGTGGCCCGCGCGCGCCTGGTAGACGAAGAGAAGGTTGGACCCCGCCTGAAGGATGCCTCCAACCCAGAGCATCTTCTCCACGCCATAGCGCCGCATCATCCAGCCACCCACGAAGGCACCGGGGATGAGCGCCGCAAAGGCGAAGAGCTTCGACACCGTTGCGAGCTCGGTCTTGGTGAAGCCTACCTCCATCAGGAAGGGGGTTGTCATCGTACCCGCCACCGCATCGCCGAGCTTGAAGAGCGCCACGAAGATGAGGATGATCACCCAACCCCGTGTGCGGAAGAAGGATGACAGCGGCGCAAAGATGCCGGCGAGTGCACCCCACAGACCACGAACCCGCGGCTCTTCCGGCGCGGCCTTCGGCAGGTCGACGCGTGGCGCAAAGAGGGTGAAGAGGATGCAGCCCGCCATCACCACCGCGATGGTCAGAAAGGTCTGCTGCCAGCCGTAGCGGTCGGCCAGGATCAGCGCACCCGCGCCTGAGCCGAGCATGCCGATCCGGTAGCCGAAGACATATGCGGCGTTGGCTGTACCTTGCTGCGCTACCTGCACCGCGCTCACGCGGTAGGCGTCGATGCCAATGTCCTGCGTCGCTGACACCGTCGCCAAAAGAACGACGAGGCCGACCAGCTCGCGAATCTGCGTTGGGTCGGTCGACGGCTCCACAAAGGCGAGCTTCGCAATGACCGCCGCACAGGCCACCTGCATGAGCACGATCCAGCCACGCCGCTCGCCAAGCAACCGTCCGAGGGGACCGGTGGGGACCATGTCGAGGATCGGCGCCCAGGCCCACTTGAAGACATAGGGAGAGGAAGCCGCCGCAAAGAAGCCAATCGTCGCCTTGTCGATGCCGGCATCGGTGAGCCAGGCGGCCAGCGTGCCAAAGACCAGCGGCAGCGGGAGCCCCGAGGCAAAGCCGAGCAGGCCGACGGCCCAGACGGTGCGATCGAAGAGGTTTGATTTCTGTTCGGTCTCGTTCATCGGAACATCGTCGTGGCGAGCAGCGCCGCGACGCCGAAGTAGGTGAGGGCTGCCGACGCACCCGCGAAGTCCTGGCTCAAGCGCAGCCCCATCGTGAGTGCGGCAAAGAGGGCGCTGGCAGCTGTGAGAGCCAGCTGCGTGAGTTCGTGGGAGCCTCCTGCCGCCGACTCACCCGTCAGGACCGCCGCCACGAAGAGTCCGGCCACCGCGAGCTCCGCGATCGCGATGGGCCACCAGAGCGCCGGCGCGGGGATGGCGCGCAGCCAGCTGGCGGCGAACTTGTCGGCAAACCAAGCAGGCGTGCTGCGGCCGAGAAGTTTGGTGAGGCCCGCTTCGCCAAGGATGGCAGCGAAGAGGAGACAGATGACGAGGTGGAGCGCTTGCATTGCCACGGGGGCCTCCTAGGTTGGCTGCCGCTATGGACCATTGCGGGTCGGCCGGTCAAAGAATTGGCTGCCGGATGCGCGCGCAGACACGACGGAGAGAGCATGTCAGGCAGACTCGAAGGAAAGGTTGCGGTCATCACGGGCGGGAGCCGCGGCATCGGCGCGGCCATTGCGGAGGCCTTCGTTCGCGAGGGCGCCCAGGTCGTTATCAGCTCGCGCAAGCAGGAGGGGCTCGACGCCTCCGCGCGCCACATCGCCTCCGCAACAGGCCGGCCCGACGCCATTTCCGCCTTCGTCTGTCACACCGGCGACCCCGCGCAGGTCGCGGCACTTTTTGCCCACACACGGAGCAGTTTTGGCATCGCGACCATTGCCGTGAACAATGCCGCGACAAACCCCCACTTCGGCCCCATGCTGAGCCTCTCCAGCAGCGCCTGGGACAAGACCTTCGAGGTCAACACCCGCGGCTACTTTGAGGTCGCGCGCCACGCCGCAGAGGGGATGATCGAGGGCGGCCTACCGGGCTCCATCATCAACATCACCAGCATCATGGGCATGCGTGCCGCCGTCTTCCAGGGCATCTACGGCATGACAAAGGCGGCGGTCATCTCCATGACCCAGACGCTCGCCATGGAGCTCGGCGGACGGAACATCCGGGTGAACGCGATCGCCCCCGGTCTGGTGGAGACCAAGTTTGCGAGCATCCTCATCGAGACGCCGGAAATCGCGGCCCGCTTCAACGAGCGGTCGGCTATCGGACGGGTCGCGCAGCCGGAGGAGCTGGCCGGAGCGGCCCTCTTCCTTGCCTCGAACGAATCGTCCTATGTGACCGGCCAGACGCTCGCTGTGGACGGAGGATACACCATTGCCTGAGCGGCCTCCCCCATCCTCGCCGCCGCGCATCGCTTGGGTGACCACGCCGCAGGCATGGGAGCAGGGCTGGCATGAGCTGCGGCCGCGCGTCGAGGCATCGGGGCTGCAGGTCGAGGTGCTCTGTCTGGGCGGCAGCCACATCGACGGTGTGGCCCATCTCGGCTCGCTCGCGCTGCCACTCCTG
The DNA here is from genome assembly GCA_947483645.1 of Bradymonadales bacterium. The sequence goes on from CANKLS010000001.1 coordinate 54,145, forward strand.
CCGCTGACCTTCGCCCGCCTGGTTGCCCGTCTCACCGATGGTGACTTTGCGCTCGTTCACCTGCTCGACGACGGGGTGCGCGGGCTGGCGCTGCCGGCAACGCGGATGGCGGACCAGAGGCTCGTTGTGGCGAGTGTCGGCGCCTCCCCGTGGTCGCAGCTCTCGCCCGTCTCGACCGGCCGGTTCGCAGCAGCGCGGGCACTCTTTGAGGCGCGGCCCGCCGACGCGACCCTCCTCATCGCGATGGGTCAGGAGGCTGCCGCAGCGCACAACGAGGCGCGGCGTCTCGACCCGCTCCGTTGGGTGACGCTCGAAGAGGGGCTCGGCCTGCCGACGCTCCAGCCCGCACCCGCCGCGCGTCGGCGAGGAGAGGGGCCGCTCCGGGTCATCATCGACGCTGCCGCCGACACTATCCTGCTCCCCTTCTTGAACGGCGTTGATGTCGAGTTCGTTGGCTCGCTCCCGCCCGAACTCGCGCTCCGCAAGGCCCGCTATGCCGACCTATGGGTCTCTGCCGACGCAGCGGGCCGCCATCGTGCGCTCACCGCGGCTCAGGGCGGCGCTGCGCTGCTGGTGCTGGCGCTGCCGGAGTGGGACTGGGTGGCGCGCTGCCGCGGAGGCGTGGCCTGCGCTCCGGCCGAGTTCGGCGAGAGAATCGCCTCCCTCTGCGCCGACCGCCAAGCAGTCCGCAGCAGCGGAGAGCGGGCCGCGGTCTATGCCGCGCGCCACCTCGAGCCGAGCGCGGTCACGGGCCGGCTGCTGGCCTGGTATGACGACCTGCTGGCGCTCACCTCAGGCGCAAGCGGGCCTGCGACCCTCGATCTGGCCGCGCTGGGCGCCGGTGCCTCCGAGGGCAGGGCGCGGCGCGACCTGCTCACGGGGCTTCGTGACGGCTGAAGCCTAGAGGCCGGCGGCGTCGCGGAGCAGGGCAGCCTTGTCGGTGCGCTCCCAGGTGAAGCCTTCGCCCTGCGTCCAGTTGCTGAACTCCGAAGCGCTGCGGCCGAAGTGGCCGTAGCTCGCGGTGTTGCGGTAGATCGCGCGCTCGAGGTCGAGGGCCTTGGTGATGGCGAAGGGGGTGAGGTCGAAGTGGTCTCGGACCAGCTTCTCGATGAGCTCCTCGGAGACCTTCGCGGTGCCAAAGGTGTTGGCGAGGACCGAGACGGGCTCGTGGTATCCGATGGCGTAGGCGACCTGGATCTCGCAGCGGTCGGCGAGGCCGGCAGCCACGATGTTCTTTGCGACGTAGCGGGCCATATAGGCAGCCGAGCGGTCAACCTTGGACGGGTCCTTGCCCGAGAAGGCGCCGCCGCCGTGACGGCCCATGCCACCGTAGGTGTCGACGATGATCTTGCGTCCCGTCAGGCCGCAGTCGCCCACGGGTCCGCCGGTCACGAAGCGACCGGTCGGGTTGACGAAGTACCTCACCTCGGCCGAAAGGAGCGCAGCTGGGATGACTGCCTTGATGACGCTCTCGATGACCTGCGCCTTGATGTCGTCCTCTTGGGCATCGGGGTGGTGCTGGGTCGAGACGACGACGGTTTCTACGGCGACGGGCTTGTCGTTCTGGTAGCGGACGCTGACCTGCGACTTCGCGTCGGGACGGAGCCAAGCGAACGCAGGGTCGGTCTTGCGGAGCTCAGCCAGCTTCTTAGTGAGCGCGTGGGCGAACGTGATGGGCATCGGCATCAGCACGTCGGTCTCGGTGCAGGCGTAGCCGAACATCATGCCCTGATCGCCGGCGCCCTGCTTGTTCGGGTCGTCGCGGTCGACACCCTGGTTGATGTCCTTGGACTGTTCTTCAACGGCAAGGAGCACGCCACAGGTGTCGGCATCGAAGCCGATCTCGGAGCTGGTGTAGCCGATGGAGCGGACCGCCTCGCGCACGATGGCCGGGTAGTTGATCTTCACATCTTTGGTCAGCGTGATCTCGCCGGCCAGCATGACGTAGCCCGTCTTGAGGAGCGACTCGCAGGCGACGCGCGCCTTGGGGTCAACCGCGAGAATGGCATCGAGGACAGCATCGCTGACCTGATCTGCCATTTTGTCGGGATGGCCTTCGGACACGGACTCAGAGGTGAAAACAAAGGAACGCGACATGGATATCTCCCCTGCGGAGCGGTTCAGAGATGGTTTGGCCTAGAGGACGCGCTGACATCCTCGCGGGCGGGTCGCTTTATCGAGCGAAGATCGTCCGTGTCAAGGAGGGAGGCCTCGTGAGGTGATTGGGCGGCTGATGTGGAGGGAAACGTCGCAATTGCGGAACAGCTCCCTGCAGCTTGTCAACTTTTCGTCTTGACAGGCAGGCCTACGGGGTGGCTATAGCCCGTGCGTTCGTTTTGGTTTGTGGCGCAGCTATTGGCCGTCCACCACCTTCGTATCTTTCGGGTAGCCTCCACGCTGCCAGCTCTCCCTCAAAAGGAAGCCATATGGAACTCGATAATCACTTTGAAGCCACCGAGTCGGAAGCCGTCCTCATCGGCACCGTCGGTGAACGCCTCGTCGAGGCGCGTGAAGCTTCGGGCCTGTCGCTTCGCGACATCTCTGCTGAGACCAGCATCCAGTCTCACCTCCTTGCGCTTCTCGAGCAGGACCGCTTCAGCGAGTTCCCCGCTGAGGTCATCGCCCGCGGCTTTCTTCGCAACTATGCGCGCCAGTTGGGCCTCGATGATCAGGACATCATCGGTCACTATCTTACCCAGACGGGTCTCGACCAACCGACCGCAACCCGCGACGCGGTCGTGACCTTCTCGGCCCCCGCCATACGCGAGACCGCAGCGCCCCGTTTCCGCATGCCCGACCCGTCGCGCATGAGCACCGTGGCCTACGCTGTCGTCATCTCGGTCTTTCTCATCGCGCTTGCTGTGACCGTTGTCATGTTCAGCGGCGACGACTCCGGCGCCGAGGCCAGCTTCGCGCCCGTACCGAACGCCGACGCCTGGCGTCCCGCCGGAAACACCGCGTCGGACTGGCGCACGGTTCGTGAGAATTAGGGCCCACCGTTCGCGGTAGGCAGCGAACCGACGACCCCTGAGCGTCGGTCCTCGCGGGTGTGAAGCGCATGTCGGGAACGGCCGGAAAAATCCTCGTCGAGAGCATCCTCCGGCTGCTTCGGCGAAACGCAGACAAGCACCTCGCGAGGATGCTTCGGCGCGTCCATGCGGCCGATATCGCAGCCGCCTTCGTGCAGCTCAGCCCAACCGATGCGATCCGGCTCTTTCGTATCATCCCCGACATCGAACTGCAGGGACAGACGCTCTCCGAGGCCGACCCGGAGTCGCAGAGAAACATCCTCGGCGCCCTCCGCGACGACGAACTCCTCGAGATCGTTAAGTCGCTCTCCGCCGACGATGCGGCAGACATCATCGCGCTGCTGCCCGACGAGCGCTCAGCGGCCCTGCTCGAAAACTGGAAGGGCGACGACGCCAATGAGGTAGACACCCTGCTGGCCTACGACGAAGACACCGCCGGCGGCATCATGTCGCCCCACGTCTTCGCACTCTCCGGGCCCACCACCTGCCGCGAGGCGATCGAGACGCTCCAAGCGAGCCACGAAGACATCGAGATGGCCTTCTATCTCTATGTTGTGAACGAGCACGGGCAGCTCATCGGCATCTGCAATCTGCGGCAGCTTGTGGTCAGCGACCCGGGCCGTTCGCTCGAGTCCATCATGATCTCCGAGGTTGTAAGCGTCCGCACCGGCACCGACCAGGGCGAGGTTGCGCGGCTCGTCGCCAAGTACAATTTCCTCGCGCTCCCGGTTGTCGATGAGGCCAACAAACTCGTCGGTCTCGTCACTGTCGACGACGTCATCGACGTCATCCAGGCCAAGCACACCGAAGACCTGCTCTCCATGGCCGGCGCCGGCGGTATCGACCTCGACGAGCAGCTTACGCCGTTTGACTCTGCGCGGCGACGCATGCCCTGGCTCGCGGCCTCCTTCATCGCCGGCATCGGCTCCATGTTCGTGATCAACTCCTTCGAGTCGGTGCTCTCGCAGATCGCGGTGCTCGCGGCCTTCATCCCTATCACCCTCGGCATGGGCGGAAATGTAGGCACACAGGCCGCCACCATCGTCACCCGCGGGCTGGCGCTTGGCCGTGTTCAGACCAGCCAGTTTATGCGGGTGCTCGGCCGCGAGGTGCTCGTCGGCCTCATCGCAGGCGCTACCTACGGCCTGCTCCTCGGACTCTTCGCAGCCGCCGTCTTCCGCGGCGGAAATGCGAGTGAGGGCTGGAGCGCCTGGCAGCTCGCCGGCACCGTCTCTATCTCCGTCGCCTGCTCCATGACCATCGCAGCCACACTCGGTGGCGCCGTGCCGCTCTTCTTCGCCAAGATTGGGATCGACCCCGCCGTCGCAACCAACCCCATCGTCACCACCACCACCGATCTGGTCGGCGTTACCATCTACTTTGTGGTCGGTCGCATCTTCTTCCACCTCTGACAGTGGCAGAGCTCCTCAGCACCCGCGCCATCGTCCTCCGCACCTCTCCCTTCGGCGAGTCCGACCTTATCGTGAGCCTGCTCACAGAGCAGTTCGGCAAGCGGAGCGCCTTCGCCGCGCGGGCCCGAACCGCCAACAAGAAGCTCCGCGGCGGGCTCCGACCGCTCTCGCTCGCGGTGGTTCATCTCAAGCCACGCCTTGGCTCCGAACTCGACCGGCTCATGGAGTCGGAGGTGGAGCATGACGCCTCCATCTTAGGCAAAGACCTGCGCGTCTTCGGCGTTGCCTCGGTCGCGGCCGAGGCGGCGTCGTGGATGCTGGCGGATCATCAGGGCGATGTCTCGCTGTTCGAGCGGACCGAGCGGCTCTTCATCTGGCTGGTTGCTGCAGAACGGCCTGATGCGCTGCTCTGGGTGGGGCTCTGCCGCTACCTGCTGTTGCTGCTCGACGATGCCGGCGTCTGGCCGGGCGTGGAGGGGATGGGGAGCGATGAGTCGGGGCGTCTAGACGACGAGGTGGTGGCGGGGCTGTCACCGCGCGGTTGGGTGGAGCGGAGCCAGATGGGCCGCGAGCCAAGCGCGATCCCGGTCAGTGAGCAGATGGTGGAGTTCTTTGCGCTGCTCGAGCAGGCCCGCATGCCGTCGGGCAGGGCGCTCGAGACGGCAGCTCGGTGCGCCGAGCTGCTCCACGCCATGGTGACCTGGCAGACGCAGCGACCGCTGCAGTCTTGGGACTTCCTCTGCCAGGTGATGTCGGGCCGAAGCTAGCGCGACTTCCGCCAGGTTCGTCCGGCCCGAAGCGCTGCAAGTGCGGCTGCGAAGTCATCGGGTAGAGGCGCCTCAAAGTCGAGTTCGCGCCCGTCGGGGTGGCAGAATCCGAGCGTCGCGGCGTGCAGCGCGACGCGGCCGATGAGCGCGGTCTCAGCGACCGACCTGCCGCCATACATCTCGTCTCCCAACATCGGGCAGCCCGCCTCCGATAGGTGCATGCGGATCTGATGGGTGCGACCGGTCTCCAGCCGGCAGGCGACCAGCAGCGCACCATCCCGAAACCGTTCCAGCACCTCGAAGTGTGTGACCGCCCGCTTGCCCTCTGGGAGCCGACCTGTGAACCGCTTCCGGTCCACCGGATGACGGGCGTGAGTCGTCTCGATGGTGCCTCGGTCTTCGAGCCCCTGACCACTGACGCGCGTGCAGAGCATCAGGTAGTTGCGCCGCACCGTGTGCTGCGCGAACTGCTCCGAGAGGGTGGCATGGGCGCCGTTGGTCTTGGTCACGACGATGAGGCCGGAGGTCTCCTTGTCGATGCGATGCACGATGCCCGGCCGAAGCACATCACCCACGCCGTCGAGGTCGTCGCAGTGGGCCAGCAGGCCGTTCACCAGCGTGCCCGTCGCGTGGCCCGGTGCAGGGTGAACCACCAGGCCGCTCGGCTTGTTCACCACCACAACCTGATCGTCCTCAAAGACGATATCGAGTGGCATCGACTCCGCAATCGTGTCGAGAGGTCCGGGCTCGGGAGCCTCCACCATCCAGACCTCACCCTCGGTGACCCGGAACGAGGGCTTCACCGGCTTGCGGTCCTGCCGCCAGACCTGAGCCGACGAAACCCAATCGGCGATCCGCGCGCGCGAAACACCGGTCTGGGCGGCGCAGAAGGCGTCGAGGCGGCTCCCGGCCTGCTCAGGCGAGACCGTCAATTTCCAGCGTTCGAGCACGGTCAGAAGATGGGCGTGTGGACGGAGCCGTGCGGAGCAAAAATCTGGTCGATGATGGCGGCCTGGAGCAGGTTCGTGCTCTTCACGATCTCCGGGTTGATCTTCGACTCCCAGAGTTTGAAGGCCTCGCGGAGGTCGTCCTCGAGCTCTTCGAAGAGCCGGTCGGTTTCGAGCCCCTTCCGGATCTTCTCCTGGTTATAGATGGCGATGTCGGAGGCCATGGCGCGTGCGAGGCGCCCTGCTTGGTCAAGTTCGGCCTGCGTGAACATGGCGGTCTCCTAGGTGAAGCTCAAAGGCCGCCGCAGAGTCCCGAGGCCAGCATGTCGGGCGTCGAGATCGGGGTGGTCTGGCTGGTCGGGTCGAAGTCGGGCGTAATCTCGTCGATATCGAAGATGGTGGCGGTGCTGCCGTTCCAGTGGATGCGGGCAACGTCCCAGAAGTCGTCGGAGGCGCGAAGCGGCCGGTTGATGTACTCCGCCTGCACCTCGCCGTTCACGTAGATGCGCACGGTGGCATAGGCCGTCCCGTAGGCTTCGCGGAAGTAGTGCACGCCCACGGCATACCACTGGCAATCTGCGGGGTTCCCCAGCGTGGTGGTCTCGGGGCCGATGCCGTCGGTGTCGTCGATGTCGAGGCTTGGCGACTCCGGACTCCAGAGCGGCTCATTGTTCTCGAAGTAGGTGTCATAGGTGGCGTCGAACCAGGGGGCTGACATCTTCACAAAGTGGCTGTCGAGGTCGGCACCCTCGGTGTCGCTCTCGTCGGGGTCGTTCGGGTTGTGCCACGCAACCTCGATGGCCAGCGCCTGGTTGGGGAAGGCGCGGACGATGACGTCGGCCGTCTCGCAGCTGGCGATGTTCTGTCCGTCGGCGACCTCGAGCCTGAAGCGGTACTCGCCTGCGAAGTAGACGGTGAAGGTCTGCAGGGCAGGGTTGAGCGGGTCGATGGGGTCGGGCTGAAGCCCGTTCACCGCGTCGTCTGGCCGCTGCACGATGCTCCAGCGGTAGGCGGACAGTGGTGCGCCACCGCCGTCGGGGTCGTAGGACTCGCTGCCGTCGAGGTGGAGCAGATCGAGAGGCTGCGCCCAGTCTACCTCTGCGGCCCGCCGGAACTCGGGGTCACCTTCGACCGAGGCTTTGGCGACGGCGATGGGGCAGAGGACCGCAGCGCCGACGCCCGTCATCGCGACATCGATCGGATCGGCACGCTCGCCGGACACCGCCTTCTCGTAGCCTACATGGAGGTAGCCGGCCGACGGGACGCCGAGAAGTCGGGCGCGGAAGGTGGCGATGACTGTCAGCGACTCATCGGGCAAGAGGGTGCGGGGCAGGGAGGGGAGCGAGTCGGCGTCGACACCGAACTCGGGGAAGAGCGATGCGTCCACGCTCACCTCGTTCAGTCGGAGGTCGACGCCCCCGATATTGCGGATGGTCACAGACATACGCTTGGTCCCTTCGATGGGGCTCTCGCCAAAGTCGACGGGCTGCGGGGAGACATCCAGGAGCGCATCTTCTGCGCGGCCAAGCACAGGGATGGTCTTCGTGTTCCAGCTCGCGCGCTCGGCTTCGATATCGCCGTTGCTCGCCTTGCATCCGCCCGCGCCAAAATCCTTGTCGTCGGTTCGGACCAGGATAGCGGCCAGCGTGTCGCCGGGCACCTGCGGGTCGTAGCTCACGGTGAAGGCAAAGTCGCCGGCGCCTGCTGCTGCGGAGGGATCGTTCTTGGGTGCAAGCACCAGCGTCTCTCCCGGTGCGATGCCAGCTTCCGCGAGCTGCGCCGCGATGTCGGCAGTGACTTCTGCATCGCCCGTGAGAACAATCTCGCAGATGTTGGCGGGGCCATAGCCGTTGTTGGTGATGGTGACCGTCTGGGTCGCGTTGGCGCCGAGCTCCTGCACGCCGAAGTCGACCGGGTCGGGCGTGGAGAGCAGGAGCGGTAGAGACGCCGGCGCAATCACGGAGACCTGCACCACACCCTCGGTTGGGTCGTTCGACCGCAGGGTAACAACGCCCGAAAGCGGCGCGTAGTCCCGCGGCGTGTAGGTGACCACAATCTGCGTCTGCTCGCCCGGCGCGAGCACCGTGGCACCCGGGGCGCCGAGCTGCAGGACGGCGGCGTCCACGCCCGTCGAGACAGAGTTCAGCTTGAGGTCGGCGGTGCCCTCGTTCTGCAGCACAATGTTTTTGGTCTGCGACTGACCAATGACCGCGACGCGGAAGGCAAGCACATCGGACTGTAGCCGGATGCTCGGCTGGCCAGCCTTGGTGATGTCCGTGCAGCCCACAGCCAGCGGGAGACAGAGCAGCAGGAGAAGGGCCCAGAGGTGATGGAGGCGCATGCAGTGGCTCTGCGGAGGGTGTCGGAAGTGCAATCTAGCGGGTTGGTAGGTTGCATGCCCGCGCGGTGTCAATCGCAGCCTTGCCGTTGCCCTGCGAACCGTGCGCATCTAGTGCCTTTTCGTACCCGTAACGAGGCAACTGATGGCGACCCTCCGGTCTCTGGCGTGGGCAATGCTCTGGCTCCTCCTCGCGCTGCCGCTGACGGCGACGGCCTGGTCTGCTGCGCCCGACCCCTTTGGCGACGCACTCGCAAGGGCGCAGGCAGCTCCTTCGGAACAGGAGGCGCTCGCAGACCTCCTGAGCGCGGCAACCTGGCTCCCCTACGCCTCGCCGCGGCAGGCCGCCAAGCAGTATGCCGCAATCGCAGATGTAACCCGCTTCGGAGCCGTCGCAGACTTCGCCCGCTACGCTGAACTCCGGCTCCGCTTCGAGATGGGCGAGCGGGTCCAGGGTCACATGGCTGCGCTTGGGTTCGTTACCCGCTTCTGGGCCATCGGCCCCTTCCCCAACTCAGGCGACGATGGTCTGGCCCGTCCTGCTCCCCCCGAAGAGGGCTTCCGTGCCGACGCCATCTATTCGGGCGCCGTCGTCCCCATTGGCTGGCAAGAGCTCGGTGGCGACGCCGAGACGGGCTACATCGACCTCGGCCAGCGCCTTGTACCTTCGGAGAGCGCCGTCGCCTTTGCGGCCACCGGCTTCAAACTGCTCAAGGCCGAGACCGTGCGCATCGGAATTGCCGCTGACGGAGGCTACCGCCTCTGGGTCGACGGCAAGCCCGTCGCCGAGCGCGACAAGGATTGGGGTGGATTTTTCGCGCGCGACGTCGTCGAACTGCCCCTCACCCGTGGCCGCCACACGCTGATGATCAAGTTCGCCTCTGCCGACGGCCCGCTCGGCTTCCACCTCAGGCTCTATCGCCCGGACGGCTCAGCCTTGGCGCCGGAGTTTGTGCAGCCGGCGACCGTCGCCCTGAGCGCACCGGCCGCGAAGTGGCCCGTGCCGGCCTTCATCGGTAGCTCCGCGAAGCCTCTTGCCTCCTGCCGCGCGCTTGTTTCTTCCATCATCATCGACCGCATGCTCAGGCCCAACGATGTCACGCAGCCTTGGAGCTCGGCCTTCGCCGAGCAGCAGACGCGCTCAGACTGTAGCGCGACGGACGAGTGGCTCGCCGCCGAGGCTCGGCCGGAGCGCTGGATGGCGATGGAGGGTTTCGACCGAGCCGTCGCTTTGGAGCGCGACCCCGCCATCGAACTCCGCAGGCTTGAGACGCTCCGCGAAGACCCGTCTGCCGAGGCCGCTGCGGCCCACCGCAAGGGCATCGAGGCCCTAACTTCCGCCTATCCAGACTGGCTTCCGCCGCGGCTCATCTACGCATCGCTGCTTAGTGAAGAGGGCTTCGACCGTTGGGCCGCAGAGGAGCGCGACCGGCTCCTGCAAGAGGCGCCCGAGGTGCCCGCGCTGTTACGCGCGGCAATCTCCGACAGCGAAAAGCTTCTGCGGCTCGACGAGGCTGCGGCCCGTTACGAACAGCTGCTCGCGCTATCGCTCCCCTCTTGGGGTGCGGCCGAGAACTACCTTGCCTCGCTCCTCACGCTGCTCCCTTCCGACGAGGTCCTTCAGATGGCGGACGTCATCGCCGAGCGCTTCCCGCGCGACCCCGCCACCTGGCTCGGAAGGGCGCGCCTGCAGCGTGCGGTGGAGAGCTCCGAGCGCGCGCCCTCCGAACACTACGGCGCCCTTCTCGACCGCGCGCTCGAACTCTGTCGCGACTGCCCCGAACCCCGCGCCGCTAAGGCCCGTTGGCTCTCCGAACTCGGACTCCGCGAGAGGGCGGTCGCGCTCCTCGGCGAGGCAATCGTGCGCGCGCCGCAGCGGCCAGAACTGGTCCGACTCCGTGAGCATCTCGCGCTTGATGAGGCTGCCTTCTGGCGCAGCCAGGTCGTCTCCGATGCCGAAATCCTCGCCCTCAAGGCGGCCTCGACCTCCGACCCCGACTTCTCCTCGACAACCCTGCTGCGGCAGCGGGTCATTGAGGTCTTTCCCAACGGTCTGGCAGCGACCTACCACCGCAATGCCATCTGGGTCCGCTCCCGCGAGGCAGCCGAGCAGTGGTCGGCCTTCGACTTTGGCTACGACCCCGGTGAGCAGACCGCCAAGGTCGAGCGAGTCGCAGTCTTCAAGGCCGACGGCAGCCCGCGCGAGGCCTTCGAAGAGCAGGAGTGGGACGCATCAGGCGACAGCAACAACATGTACTACTCCGCCCGGTCACACCGCATCACCATCCCTTCGGTGGAGGTCGGCGACATCGTCTCCGTCGAGTATCTCCTCTCCGACATCTCGGCACGCAACATCTTCGACGGCTATTTCGGAGACTTCTGGCAACTGGGCGGCGACGAACCCACCACCAGCAGCCGCTACGCCGTGAGCCTCCCGCGCGGTCGCAAAATCTACGCTGCTGTTACCGGCATCGATGGCGCGGACCTCAACGAGCGCCGCGACGGCGACCGCACCATCTACGACCTCGCTGTCGGCCCCCTGGCGGGCATCCGGTACGAGACTGCCGCGCCCGGTGCCGCCGAGGTCTACCCGACACTCCTCGTCTCCACCTACGCAGATTGGAACGACCTCTCGCGCTGGTACTGGTCTCTCATCCGCGAACAGTTCGCCCTCTCGGACGAGATGCGGGCCACGGTCGCGCAGCTCGTCGCCGGCAAGCAGACTACGACGGACAAGGTCGCCGCAATCCACGACTTTGTTGTCCGCAACATCCGCTATGTGGGGCTGGAGTTCGGCATCCACGGCTTCAAGCCCTACCGCGTGATCGACATCTTTCAGCGCAAGTTTGGCGACTGCAAAGACACGGCTTCACTCATGAAGGTCATGCTGAACGAGGCGGGCATCGAGGCCCACATCGTCCTCATCCGGACCAGCGACCTCGGGCGCGTTGTCTCAGGTCCGCCCAGCCTCGCCATCTTCAACCATGCCATCGCCTATGTTCCCGAACTCGACCTCTACCTCGACGGAACAGCCGGTCACAACGGCCTCCGAGAACTCCCCTCCGCCGACCAGAAAGCTACCGCGGTCATCATCCTCGACGGAGAAGGTGGACGCGCCGTAACCACCCCCGCGCAGCCTTCGGGCGCGAGCATCCGGACGGTCGCCGTGCGCGCTACCGTGTCTGCCGACGGCATTGCTTCAGGAGATCTCTCGTCTCGGCAGACCGGTCTCTTCGCACCCGGCGCACGCTCGCAACTCGAGGCGCCCGACAAACGGCTTGAGACGCTCTCCGCCTGGTACTCCGACCTCTATCGCGGAATCGCGATCTCCGACTTTACAGTCGCTCCGCTGGCGCCGCTTGGCGCCCCTGTTGAAACCAAGGTCAACTTCACCGGCGGCACCTGGGCCACGCGCGCCGGAAATGCGCTTCAGCTCCGCCCGGTCGGGCGCGAGTCCGATATCAGCGCCCGCTTCGCCGCTGCCGCACGGCGCACACAATCGCTCGAACTCGCCCAGGCCTACCGCATTGTCGAAGACCACGACCTCGAACTCCCGCCCGGCAGCTGGACCTCCGGCTCGCCCGTCCGTTACGAGCGCTCCAACGAGCAACTCCGTGTTCTCGTCAACATTGAGACCGGGCCGCGCAGCCTCAAGGCTCACTACGAGTTTGAGCTCCTCGACTCGCGCATCGCGCCTGCCGACTACCCCTCGTTCCGCGCACTCTTGGCAGAGGCCGAGGCGCTGCTCGACCGAACCTATGGATACGAGCTGGAGGTGGCGCCATGAGCCCGAACATCAGACGAACCCTCGCGCTCGGACTTCTCTTGCTCACTGGCTGCGGCGCCCCGCGCCTGCTCCGCGAAGTACTCGACGAACCGCTCCGGGCGCTCCCTCCGGCCCCCGCGGCAGCGCTCGATGCACTCGTGCTCGAAGGCTCGGGAACCGGCTGGTTCGCCTCTTCACTCTTCGAGGCCGCCGACCTCCCCAAGCAGGCCTTCGACGCGCTCCGGCAGCCAGCGCTGGCAGAGGCGCCTTGGGAGCCGTGGCTGAGAACGCTCGCTGCCGCGAGGCTCGCCACGGACAACCCTGCATTCGTCGGCGACCCGGTCGGAGCGGTCGGTCTGTCGGGCCCCTGGGAAGACCTCCGGCTCGCCGCGCTCGCCGAACTGCGTGAGGTGCGGGGGCTCGGCATTGCCCAGAGCGGAGCCACCCCGGAGCGAGGTCAAAATCTGCTGCTGCCACATCTCCGTGTCGCCGGCCCCTTCCCGCTCGACCCTGCCAAGGGCCTCGACACCGCGCTCGCCGCCGCGGGCGACGCAATGCTGGCGCCGACCTATGCGTTGGGCGGGCTCTCTCTGCCAACCTTCGAGGTCGAGCAGGCCGGTGGTACCGCCGAAATCGCCACCCGCGGCATGGGCCTCTACATCGTTGAAGCCTGGGTCGTTGTGGAGAGAGAGGGCAGGGCCGTCGTCTCGGTGACAGCCGATAGCCCGCTCCGCATCGAGCTTCAGCAGAGCAACCTGCTGCGTGTCGACCGCGACCGGCGCTACGAGGGCGATCGCAGCAACGCCTGGGTCAAACTTGGTCGCGGCACCGTCCGCATCCGCGCCGTCGTCGCCTCAGCCACGGGGCAGCTCCGGCTTGGGCTCCGCATCACGCCTACCGCAGACGAGGGAGCTCGCCTTGCGCCTGCCGAACGGCCCGCCGGCCCCGACCGCGCCGGTGTGTCGCTGCTGCGAGTACCGGATCCCGTCCGTGAGCTGCGCGCCGCGCTCGCGGAGGCGCTCTTTGGAGGCCTGCTTCCCAAGGGCGCGTCGGCTCCGCTCTGGTGGTTCGAGTTCGCCCACGACACGAACGACGAGGAGCTCCTGCACGCCCTCGCCTCACGCGACAACGAGACCGACGCGCCGCTCCAGCTCTGGCGCCGCGCAAACGCCTACGCCGAACTCCCATGGTTCGCAGAGACCGAGCGCGCCCACCTCGCCAGAGCCCTGCTTGAACGGTCCGCCGCTGGCTGGGAGCAAGACACGCTCCCCGAGACCGCCCTCGCCAAGGCGCTCGCCGCCGACGGCCGTGCCCGCGCCGCACGCAAACGGCTTGCGGAACTCCCCGGACTCCAGCGCTCCCCCGCGGCGCTCCTCGCGCTGGGCGGCCTGCTTCGCGACGAGGGCGACTTCGATGCCGCCAACCGCCTCCTCCTGCAAGGGCTCGGAAGCATCCCCACGCCTTGCCGGCTAGCTTCCGAACTCGTCGCCTGGCGAGAGTCCGAGGGAGCCTTCGCCGCCTCTGCCGCACTCCCCGCCGCCATCGCATCCTGCGAAGCCGGCCGTGTCTGGCGACTCGAGCATGAGTCACTCGCCCAGGGCCGATTCCAAGAGGCCTTCGAGGAGGCACGCGCGCTCTCCGCCCTCCGACCTGGCGACCTCGAGCGCGCCCGACGGCAATTCCTGCTCTCCGCCTACACAGGCAATCCCGCCGACCGCGCCGAGACCCTGAAAGCCCTCGAGCGGCGCTTCGCAGAGCCGGCCGTTCTGGCCTCACTGCTCGCTGCAGACGCCCCCGCCCGTGCCCCTGCCATCGCTGCCCTACAACACGCAGCAGAGGCTGCGCCCACAGACCTGCGCCGCGAACTCGCAGCCTTCCGGCTCGGACTACCCAACCTCACCCCCGAAGTCGCGACCCGCTCTGCCCGCATCCTGGCGGCCCGCAAGGAGCGCACAGAGCAGGTCGTATCCGGCGCCACCTACCTGCTCGATGCCATGGATGTCCGCATTGCCTCCGACGGAAGCGCCCTCACGCTTGTACATCAGATCATTGAACTCGGCACCCGCGACAGCCTCGACGAGCTCGGCGAGGTCAACCTCCCCGGCGAAGCAGAACTCCTACTCGCCCGCTCCATCAAGCCCGATGGCACCCCGCTCCCCGTCGCAGATACCGCCGGCAAGGAGAGCCTCTCCTTCGCCAACCTCGAGGTCGGTGACCTCATCGAGGTCGCCTACCTCCTCGAGTCTCGACCCTTCGCCCCCGAGGTCTGGGCCCCCTCACCCCGCTTCATGTTCCGCGCTCCAAGCGCCCATTTCGTCGAGTCCAGCGCGAGCTACGACTTCCCAGAAAGCTGGGAGAAGGGGCTCATCGTCGATGTACGCTTCGCCAACCCACCGGCCGTCACCCGTGCCGATGGCCGCGTCCGCTACGCCTTTGTCGAACACGACATGCAGCCCTACCGCACCGACGAACCTTCGGCTCCGGAAGAGGAGTTCGTGCCGAGCATCGCCATGGCCCGAAACTTCAGCATGCAGACCTGGCTGCTCTGGCGCATGCGCTGGCAGTGGTTCGACGAAGTCGCACCCGCGCGGCTCCTCGCGGCCGTTACTGGCGGGCTTCCCGTAGGTAGCGACGAAGCTACGCTACGTACCCTCTTCCGCTGGGTGAACACGACCGTTTTGCCCGCCGACGACTGGGCCCAACCCACGGGCTTCGCCTCTATCCTGCGGCAGCGTGGCGACCGCAGCGCTGCGCTCCGGCTCCTGCTCGCCTCGCGCGGCTTCAGGACCGCCGAGGTCGCCCTCCGCTCCATCGACGCCGACCCCATAAGCCGGCCCCTCTTTGACAACAGCGCTTGGGGCTACCGAGCGCTCCGCGTCGACCTGGGCGGCCGCGCATACTGGCTCGACCCCGAAGACGATGATGCCGTCTTCAACCTCCTCCCGCGCTCCGTCCAAGGCTCCGTCGCCATCGATCAGCGTTCGCCAGACAATCTCCTACAGGTGCCCGTCGCGTCCCGGGCAACTTGGCAGAACCGCATCCGGGCATCCCTTACGCTCGGCGCCGATGGCAGCGTCCAAGGCGCCCTCACCGAGTCCGTGCCACTCTCCGACGCAGCAGCCTTTCGGCGCTTCGTCCACGCGGTGCCCGACGACCAGGAGCGGCTGCAGCGCTCCGAAAGACGGCTCTCCCGCACCTTCCCCTCCATCACGCTCAGCGAACTCACGGTCGACGGCCTCCAAGCGCTCGATGCCCCGCTCTCCGTGCGTTACGCCTTTACCGCCCAAGGCTTCGCCCGCGCCGAAACATCGCGCCTCCTCTACGAGGGCGCGCTCTTCGCGCGGCCGCTCGCCCAGGCCTTCGCCACCTCCGCGGAACGGAGCTCGCCGCTCCGTGCGGAGGCCTACCTCGACGAGACCGTGCGCATCGAGTTCCGCCCGCCCGTCGGCTTCAAACTCACCCGGCTCCCGGACCCCGTCAGTCTCGACTGCGCCGGACTCTCGTTCCATCGAACGGCGGAGCAGGAGGGCGAACTGCTCATCATCGAACACACCATTACCGCTCCGTATCGCTACGTCGCGGCCTCTGACTACCCAGCCTTTGCCGCCTGCGCAGCCTCCATCGAAGAGGCGCAGCGGCTTAGACTCGACTGGTCGCGCTAGGCGACCGGCGCTGCAGGCGGCGCCTCCGCCACGAACCGAGCGTTGGAGCTCGGCTGTGCTGGCAGGCCCGGCGTGCGCGGCTGCTTGAGCGCCAACAGGCGATCGGCGAGCGAGCGCAGCGCATCCGCACGCTCTCGCCGTACCCGGAACAACTTCGTGCTCTTGCGGCCCTTCTGCTCCGACTTCGACTCCAAGAAGTCGCCCACGCCGAGGTCTCTGTCTCGGAAAATCTTGATGGCGTTGTCGAACGCACTCACCGCCAGCGACTCGGGGAAGAGCAGGCGACCCTCCTGATAGCTGCGACGTCCGCGCGACAGAATCGACTTCGACAGCGACTTCGCATCCAGCCATTCAGCCTCTTCCGACGAGGCGCTGTCCGCCAGGACATCGGCGATTAGCCAGTAGGTCTCGATGGTCGACACCAGCAGCGCGCGAAGGAACTCCGCGCCCGGATGAAGCGGCCGCGTGATCTCCATTGTGCCCTCCGCCCCGGTCGACGCCCAGCCGAGTGCGACAAATCGGCGACGCGTCTCGTCGAAGACCTCGTCGAAGCGGTCGCTGGCCTCGAAGCAGAACTCGAGCTTGAGCAGCTTGGAGTAGAAGGCCGCGCTCTCGCGCACCTGCGCTACCTGCACCACCACGTCGCCCGATTCAAACAGCGCCGTAGCGAACACCGCCTCCGCCACGAAGAAGTGGAGGATGTTGTTCTTGTAGTAGGTCAGCTCTACCCGCCGGTCGTCAGGTACCGAGAAGCGCCGCTCCGACTCCTGCTCCACAATCTTCACCACCTTCTTGCCCGCGAGCAGCTCCAGCGCCCGCGCGATGGGCTCGCTTACCGCAGCACCCAACCGGTCCGATGGCGAGGCCGTCCCCTCTGCCTGCGCGGAGAACTCGCGTTCGTAAGGATCGGAGAAGGCCTCGGCGTTCTGCACTGAGTCGGTCGCATGAATCCGGCTCAGGTGGGCTGAGTGGGCGTCGCGGAGCACCCCCGAAAGCCGCGCCTGCTTGTTGGTCAGGAAGGTGCAGACAAAGCCCGCTTCCTGCGCGATCTCCTCCATCGTCAACGAGCGTGCCGGATTGTTGAGCAGGATGAGCGCGCCAATGGCCCCAGGCGTTACTGTCGCCACATCGTTGATCTCGTGGATCAGCTTGTAGGCTAGGCGGCGGACCGTCTTGGCGAGCGCCTCTGGAGCCACAGGCGCCCGGCCCGGACCGTGGTACCGTTCCACGAAACTGTCGAGGTCGAAAGGCGCCCCAAACTCCACAAAGACCCTGCCGTAGCGCGCCCGCAGCACCTTGGGCGCCGTGAGCAGGTCGGTCAGCCCCTCCGAACGCTTCTCCCCGCCGTCGAGCTCCTTCTTGTAAGAGGCGCCCTCGATGATGGCCTCGTACCCAATCGAGACGGGAACAAAGGCCACCTGCTCCAGCTTGCCCTCGCTGAAGGCCTCCACCAGCACGTTCAGCATGCCATACTTCGGAGGGTTCAGCTTGCCCGTGCGCGACCGCGTCCCCTCGATGAAGAATTCCAGCGGGAAGCCCTCCGACAGCACCTTCACCAAGTAGGTCTTGAAGACCCACTCGTAGAGGATGTCGCCGGCGAACGAACGGCGCAGGAAGAAGGCGCCGGCACCGCGGAACAGACCGCCGATGGGCCAGAAGTTCAGGTTGATGCCGGCCGCGATGTGGGGCGGCATCAGCCCGTAACGGTAGAACAGGTTCGACATCACAAGGTAGTCGATGTGGCTCTTGTGGCTTGGAACCAGAACAATCTTGCGCGTCTTGGCCGCCTGACGCAGCTTCGCCAGCCCCTCGTCGTCGACCTCAAACCCCTCGTAGATCTGCGACCAGACCACAGATAGAACCGCCGAAAATGCCTTGACCCAGAGCAGGTCGAAATTCGAGGCCAGCTCTGTCAGGATGCTGCTCGCCTCCCGCCGCACATCGTCAGGGTCCCTCCCAAGCCGAAGCGCCAGCCCGTCGAGCGCCTCGCGGTTTTCCGCATCGGAGAGAATCTCTTCCCGCAGCTCTTTGGAACGCTTCACAGGCGGCCCCGTCACCACCCGCTCCTCATCCTCCATGTGCTGCGTGACGGTCTGGTGCAGCAACATCGCCAACTCAGCGTCGCTTAGCCCGGGGTGCGACTCAGCAAAACTCCGCAGGTTCACCGTCTCGGCCACCTGCACCGTAGGTTCGCCGAGCTTGAGGAACGACTCGTAGATGCTCCGCAGCACCCATGCCGCCTTCCGAATGAGGCTGGGAGAACGACGCGTACCGAGCACCTCGGCGGCGATGCCGCGCACCGGCTTCTCCGGTCGGCGCTCCCAGACCAGCAGCTGCGGTGCAACCGAAATGGGTGCCTCGGTGCGACGCTGCGCGCCGAACGCAGTCTCCATCAGCCTAACAACCTCAACGTTCGGCACCCGCGACTGGCTACGTGGCGCGTCGAGGAAGATGACCGCCGTCGAGCCGGCCTCCAGCGTCTGACCAAGGCAGACGCTGTCCTCCGGGAACCTTCGCCGTCCGAGCAGATAGGAGCTCAGCCAGGATACAAACGGGCGCAGCCAGGTGACATCCAGCCTCGATGCGAACCGCGACAGCCTGATCCCCTCTCGTCGAAAAGCAAAGTTGAAGTAGAAGTAGTCGAGCCAGCTCCGGCTCCGCATCACGATCAGCAGCGGACCCTGCTCCTGCGCCGCCCGGAGCCGCTCCACGTCTACCCGCGGAAAGACCACGCCAGACAGCAGCCACGACAGCAGCCAGATGGTCAGCATGCCCGGCTTGTCGACCATGCTCGAAGGATGCCGGCCGGCGAGGAGCCGCTCCCGAAGTCGCTTGAGGTCGTCGGCCTGCCGGTCGGGTTGCATCGGGTTAGAGCTGCACGCTGAGGACTGCGCCCCAGTCCATGCGCCAACCTTGACGCACCGCTGGCCGCTAGGTAGACCGCTAATAGGCTCTCGACCTTTCGGCAAGCGGCCCGAGAAGGGTGGGAGCAGCGGTCAACCTCGGTGCAGGTCCGATGAAATCAAATCGTCTTCTCTTGTTTCTTTTTGGCGCGACCCTCTTCGCCGCCACGCCTCGTGCCTTCGCCCAGACCGAAGCCGACCAAGAGGCCGATGGCTTCGTGTTCGGCGAGGAAGAGGAAGGAGCCCCCGGTCCCGAAATCGGTGAGCCCCTCCCCTCCACCCTCGATGTAGAGGGAGAGCTCGGCGCCTTGCCGGCAGACGACGGCATCACGCAGGTTACCGCCATCGTTGTCCCCAGCGAGCTGCTTAGCGCAGCGCAAGCCGACGAACTTGCCGCCAGCGTGCTCAAGAGCCTCGAGGCCATCCCAGGTCTCACCATCGTGACCAACGAGAAGCTCCGCAGTGAGTTCGAGGTCATGGGCGCAGAGCTCGCCTTCGAGTGCGCCTTCGACCCTATCTGCCTCGGCCGCTACGGGCGTGAACTGGGACTCGACCGCATCGTCGTTGGTCGCGTCGCCGCTGCGGCGGATGGAAAGTGGGGCACCACCTTCGACCTCTTCGAGACGCCCACCTCCGCCATTGCCAGCTACCGCTACTTTGAGACCCCTGCCGGCGTAAACATCGTCTCGCAGGTCGTCGAGTCGGAGCTCAAGGTCCTCTTCGGCATCCGTGATGCCAAGGAGCGCGGGCCGGAGATCGTCCAGGAAATGAGCCCCTGGCAGCGCTACTCCGCTTGGACGTCGCTTGGACTCAGCGTCGCCGCGCTCGGCGCCTCGGCCACCTACGCGGCCGCCGCGAGCGACACACAGACCAAACTCGATGACTGCAAGCAGATCTCGCTCAGCGACGGCACCTCCGTCTGCAACCGGACACAGAAGGATGCCGAAGCAGACATCTCCAAGGGCGAAGAGCAGGCACTCTACTCCAAGGTCTTCCTTGGCTCTGGCGTCTTCTTCGGTGCAGTCTCGGCGCTGCTGTTCAACATCCAGCCCGGCGAAGAGGCCGTGGAAGAAGAAGATGAAGATATCGCCCAGCGCTTCCATCTCTACCCCCGGGTGACCTTGGACTCCGTTGGCCTTGCTGGAAACTGGAGCTTCTGAACATGGTACACGCTAGGCTCCTCACGCTTCTTGCAGCCGCCACGCTGCTCTCGGCCTGTTTCGATGTCACCCGAGACGGGATCAACGGCGGCCAGGTCGGCTTCCTCTGCGCCTCCGCCGACGACTGCGTCGAGGGGTTCGGCTGCAACATCCCCCCCAATTCGCCCGATGGGCTTGGCGTCTGCCAAAAAGCCACCTCGTCGCAGTGCTATGATACGGACTCCGATGGCTTCTTTGCAGGCATTGGCTGCGAGAGTGTCGACCGCGCCGACTGCGATGACACCAATCCCCAAGTCTCGCCCGGCGGCGTAGAGGTCTGCAACGGAATCGATGACAACTGCGACGGCGAAGCCGATGCCAATGTCGCCGCCGACGGCACCATCAACCCCTTGGCCGACGGCGATCGCTACCGCGAGTGCCCCAAGCAGATCGGCATCTGCAACGGCGCCCGCGTCGAGTGCACCGACGGCGCCTTCCCCGCCTGCGTCACCGGCAATGGCTACCCCGCCAACTTCGAGCCCAACGAGGCCTCCTGCGACGGTATCGATAATGACTGCGACGCCGCCGCAGACGAAGACTGTGAGTGCGTCCCAGGGTCCGTCTCGACCTGCGTCTACACCGTCCTCCGCGACGACGTGGAGCGCACCGCGGTCGGACAGTGCGAGCGAGGCCTCCAGTTCTGCATCAACGGCGTCCGATCGGAGTGCCTTGCCGCGCCGGCAGTCGCCACCGGGGGCGCCCTCGTTGACTGCTCCGCCGACCCCGCCGTCTGCGGTGCCGGCTCCTACTGCGTCGATGAGGCCCTCGAGCCCAACGAAGACCTGTCCGATGGTTGCGAGCGCGTCTGTGGCACAGGCGAAATCCCGGCCGAGGACAACTGCGTCCTCAACGCGGCCTCCACCAACTGCACCCGCTTCGTCTGCCGCACCACGCAGGACGCAGGCGCCTGCACCGACGACGCCGGTTGCGATAACGGCTTCGCCTGCGTCCAGGCCCTCTGCCGTCGCATCAACGTGGCGCCCACCGACGAACTCTGCAACGGACTCGACGACAACTGCGACGGTATGGTCGACAACAAGACCGGCCTCTCGGGCTCCGAGGTCTGCGCGCAGTGCCCCTTCAACATGGTCAAGGTTCAGGCCGTTACCCCCTCGGGTGCCGCAGCCGATGTCTGTGTCGACCTCTATGAGGCCTCCCGCCCCGATGCCACCAGTACCGACCAGGGCCAGTTCGGCTACTACGCTCAGAGCGTTGCCGGCGTCCTTCCTTGGACCGGCGTCACCGCAGAAGAGGCCACCGCCGCCTGCCAGGGCGAAGACTACTACGACTACTTCAAGCCCGGCCCGCGTCCCATCAAGAGCAAGCGCCTCTGCAGCTACTTCGAGTACGAGCAGGCCTGTGGCGGCGTGAACGGCGACCCGAACGGAGACTACGCCTACCCCTACTCCACCACGCGCGCAGGCGACCAGTTCGTTGCCGGCGCCTGCAACGACGCCAGCAGCGCCAACGGCCTCCAGCCCACCGGCACCTCCACCTGCGGCTTCGACTTCCAGACCGCCGCCGGCGAAATCGTCACCACCTACGACATGGTCGGTAACGCAGCGGAGTGGGTCCGTGGCCCCGGCTCCAACCTCATCGCGGGCGGAAGCTACCTCGAGACACCCTCAGCCGCCGCGCGCACCCGCAGCGGCTCGCCTACCCGCAGCGGCCCGGTCCTCTCCTGCACCGACCTCTCGCTCGCGCCTGCAGCCGCCGACTCCGCCGAAGACATCGGCTTCCGCTGCTGCACCGCCGTCACGCCCTAGCGAGACCCAATCCCGGTTCTGCCACTGCAGTACCAACCCAGTCGCAACGCGCGGCCCTTCACTTCGCGAAGGTCCCGTACATCGGCATCCATCCACAACGGCACTCCGCGCAGCTGCAGAGCGGGTCCGGCAGCGGCGGGATGATGGGGTAGCCCCGTACGTCCTTCGGCAGTTCGCTCATCAAGAAGGTGTCGCCATCGTGCGCAGCACAGTGCTCGCACCGGTCACTGTCCGGAATCGAGCAGCGGACCAGTTTGTTCTCGTCCATCTTCCAGTGGCGACCGGCCGACTCGATGGTCACCTCTCCGTCGCCCACATCGGGGCGGCGGGTCGACATCAGGGGGCCTGCAAAGCGGCAGCGATGCGACGGATACCGGTCGTGATCCGCTCCTCGCTCGTTGCGTAGCTGAGCCGCAGGAAGCCTGGTGCACCAAACGGAGTCC
Source organism: Bradymonadales bacterium (assembly GCA_947483645.1). Next base: position 76,377 of record CANKLS010000001.1, read on the forward strand.
CCGGCACGACTGCCACACGCGCTCGCTCGAGCAGGTAGCTCGCAAGGTCCACGTCTGTCTTGACCTCGAATCCGTCGTAGCTCCGGCCCAGGTAGGCCGAAAAGTCGGGCAGCAGGTAGAATGCACCGCGCGGCCGCGGCACCGCCACGCCCGGGATCTCCTGCAGCAGCGACAGCGCAAGATCGCGGCGCTCGGCAAACCGGGCCCGCATCGGCGCAATCAGCGTATCGCCTTGGCGCAGTCCCTCGGCGGCACCCGCCTGCACAATCGAACTCGGGTTGCTCGTGCTCTGCGACTGCAGGTTGGTCATCGCGGCCACGAGCTCCTTGGGTGCGAGCGTGTAGCCGAGCCGCCAGCCTGTCATGGCGAACGACTTGGAGGAGCCACTCACCAGCGCATATCGGTCGCGCAGCGAGGGCGCGAGTGTCAGGAGCTCGGTGTAGGCGAGCCCGTCGTAGACCAGCGCCTCATAGATGGCATCGCTGATGACGACGATGTTCGGGTGGCGCTCCAGCCAAGCCGCGATCGGCCGAAGCTGGTCGGTATCCCAGAAGGCGCCGGTCGGATTCGAAGGGTTATTGATGACAATGGCCCGAGTCCGCTCCGTCACGACGGCGTCGAGCGCCTCGATGGAGGGCACGAAGTCATCCTCTGGGCGGCCGTGGACAATGACCGGCAGGCCGCCGGCCATCTCAATCTGAACGGGGTAGCTCACCCAGAAGGGGGCGGGCAGGATGACCTCGTCACCCGGGTCGAGCAGGGCGAGGAAGAGATTGTAGAGCGAGTGCTTGCCGCCGCACGAGGCGATGATCTCAGCATCGCTGTAGGCGAAACCAAGCCGCGGCTCGTAGTAGCCTCGAATGGCGGCCTTGAGCTCCGCCGTGCCACCCACAGCGGTGTACTTGGTCTGGCCCGCCTCCATGGCCCGCACAACGGCGTCACAGATGGGCTTGGGGGTTACAAAGTCGGGTTCGCCTGTACCGAAGGAGACGACATTCACCCCTTGGGCGATGAGCGCCTTCGCCTTCGCATCGATGGCGAGCGTCGGAGAAGCTGGAATCTGCTGCACCCGCTTAGAAACTCGCATCACGCTCCCTTGCCCTGAAGTTGGTTTACCTTCGCTGTGAGCCGGGCCAGCACCTGCGGCGGCACCGAACCCGAGATGTCGCCGCCCAGCAGCGCCACCTCCTTCACCAGCCGCGAGCTCACAAAGAAGCTGCCCGGTTCCGCCATCAGGAAGACCGTCTCCACCTCCGGCGCAAGCCGGCGGTTCATGTTGGCCATCTGGGACTCATACTCGAAGTCCGCAACCGCCCGGAGTCCACGCAAAATCGCGTTGGCCTGAACCTCCCGCGCATAGTTGACCAGCAGCCCCGAGAAGGTCGTCAGCCGCACCCGCTGCTCGTCCGGGAACACCTCCCGCAGGATCTGCATCCGCTCCTCGACCGAAAACATCGGAGCCTTGTTCGGGTTGTGAACAATGGCGACCACGAGCTCGTCACAGAGCGACAATCCGCGCTCGATGATGTTCACATGCCCGTTGGTAAGCGGGTCGAAGCTGCCGGGGTAGAGTGCAATTCGCTGCATTTCGTCTGCCGAGACACGGGTGAATCTGCGGAGGGTAGCAGAATCAATGCGGTGCGTCATGCGAAAGCCGCCAGACGGTCACCACGGTATCGCCGTGTACCCGATGGTGAACCGGCGTCGCCACCCCCTCGAGCGCAGGCGCATGCTCAGCTCCATCTTCCCACACCAGCGTGGCGCCCGGAGCGACCAGGCGAGCCTCCACGAGCGCCGTGACGAGGGCGATGGCATCGACGGTACCATAGGGGGGATCGCAGAAGATGAGATCGAAGCTGCTCCCGGTCAGACGGTTCAAGGCCTGCGGCAGTCTGCCCTGCACAATCCGCACCCGGTCCTGGTAGCGCAGCGCCGCGATGTTTCGCTCCATGGCGGCGAGCGCTGCGCCATCGCCGTCCACCATGACTGCAGAGGCCGAACCGCGGCTCAAAGCCTCCAGGCCCAGCGCTCCTGAGCCGGCAAAGAGGTCGAGTACCCGAAGCCCCTCAAACCCCGCCTCAAGCCCGCCGTGCGCCAGCTGGTTGAAGAGCGACTCCCGCACCTTCCCGGAGGTAGGGCGGGTGTTCATCCCGCGCGGCGCGTAGAGCGTCGCGCCCTTTCGATCGCCGGCGATGATGCGCACAATGCTCCTTGGCCACGGCGGCGTTTCGGAGGCGCCGTACCGGCCCCCTGTGCTGTGGCGCGCCGCGCCGGTCAAGTTCACAGAGGCCCGATTCCCTCAGCTTCGTCTCGAAACTGCTCTCGGGGGGTTGACCGTTGTCAGGTCATCGTCTAGCACCGCAACCCTCTGCCTACGGACCAATAGCTCAGGTGGTTAGAGCGCACCCTTGATAAGGGTGAAGTCGCAGGTTCAAGTCCTGCTTGGTCTACTTACCCGCCCGACGGGATCGATCGGGGCCTTAGCTCAGTTGGGAGAGCGCCGCCTTTGCAAGGCGGAAGTCATCGGTTCGAACCCGATAGGCTCCACTTCACCAGAACAACGCAACCCAGGCCGCAACAAAGGCGGCAAGGGAAGCTGAGCTGGTGGCGTAACCTCGCCGCTGCCGTCGGTGGGCTTCGGGTGGTACAAGCGCGGCAAAGAGTGCGGTGGTTGGCAGCTCCTCCTCATGCTCCAACGGACCAAGCGTGGGCTCAAGGGGCACGGCAGCAAGACCTGCGGCAGCCAGCGCCGAGAGTAACTCGAGATTCACCGCGCCGAGCCGCAACGTCTCTCCCGGCGACCAGAGGCTCCATCCATCGAGCCTGTGGCCGTTGATCCAGCTTCGCCGCTCGGTGCTCTCGTCGAGCACCCAGAGCGCCGAGCCGTCCCATCGCAGTCGCGCGTGTCGTCGCGAGACGGTGGGATGGATGAGATGAAGGCTTGACCCGCCGTGGCGGCCGACGCAGTAGTCGCCGGTCTGGCTGATCGATGCGACCGTCACCCTCTCTCCTGCAACCGACACAACGACCTTCATGCTGAAGCTCCTGCGCTCGAATGGAACGATGTCTGTCTTGCCACGAAACGCCGGCACCTTCATCCTATTTTTTGGCGCTGTTTGTTTTGATCCAAGTATCTGTTCTGCTTCAGAAAATGAGGTTTCGATCCGCTTTGAAGGGGGCGTCGCGCCCTACGCAAAGATCGAATGGGTCTGGAGCGAACGCGACGGGTTCGGCTCTCTGGGCGTTACAAGGGCCCACGCCGGCCAGCTCGGTTCAGCCGCCGTAGTCGCTCTCCGCGGGCAGGGTGCGCTCGCGGCTGCTGCAGCTGAACTCCGCGGATGCCTGTCGCTGCCCCACCTACCCGCCAACGCCGGAGAGGCCCTCGTGACGCTCACAACGGAGCTTGTCGAAGAGGCCGAGGAGCAGCAGACCGCGCTCGCCGCTTCGGGAGCTGCGGCAGATTGCATGCGCGCGGTTGTGCTTCGCGAGGCGGGCGAGGGCTTTCTAGCCCGTCCCTACGAACATCCCTACTGGGTCGCCGGCGAGTTCGGCACCCTTCGGACCAATACCGACCTGCCTGCGGAGCTCTGGGTGGACGGTCGAAAGAGCGGTCGCGTGACGCCCGTGAGCAGTCTGCGCTTGGAGGTAGGCCCGCACACGCTCTACTGGCGCGCAATCGCAGCGAACTGGCACCGCACCGAGGGCATCATCGTCGAGGCAGGTCGAACGGTCACGCTCAACGTCTACCTCGAACCTGCGCTCTAAGCAGCGGCGCGAAGCAGGGTGGGAGGCGCGGTGCCGGCTGCGCAGGCCGCCGTGATGACCACCTCTGTCACCCCCTCCATGGTCGGCAGGTCGAACATGATGTCGAGCATCACCTGCTCCATGATGGCGCGCAGTCCGCGTGCGCCGCTCTTCCGCTTGACCGCCAGCGCGACCACATGGGCCAGCGCATCGTTGTCGAAGCGGAGCTTGACCCCCTCGAGTTCGAACATGCGCTGGTACTGCTTCACCAGCGCGTTCTTGGGGCGCCAGAGAATCTCCACGAGCGCCGCCTCGTCGAGGTCGTCGAGCGTAACGACCACGGGGAGCCGCCCGATGAATTCGGGGATGAGGCCGTAGGCGGCGAGGTCTTCACTCCGCACCTGGCGGAGGATTTCGTTCCGCGAGGCCAGGTCGCCGGAGGTGGTGGCACCGAAGCCGATGACCGACTTCTTGAGCCGGCGGGCAATGATCTCCTCGAGCCCTTCGAAGCTGCCGCAGCAGATGAAGAGCACATTCTTGGTGTCGATCTGGATGAGTTCCTGCTGAGGCCGGTTGCGGTTGCCATCGGGCGGGATGGAGACCTTTTGGCTCTCGATGATTTTGAGAAGCGCCTGCTGCACGCCTTCGCCGCCCACGTCGCGGGTGGAGGCGGCGGCGCCGCCAGAACGGCCGATCTTGTCGACCTCGTCGATGCAGACCACCCCCTTGGCGGCCAACTCTGGGTCGCGGTTGGCGGCCAGCCAGAGGTTCTTGATGAGCCCCTCGACATCCTCGCCCACATAGCCGGCCTCGGTGAGGCTGGTTGCATCGGCCATCGTGAAAGGGACGCCGAGCTTCTTCGCGATGGAGCGGGCGAGGAGCGTCTTGCCCGAGCCAGTGGGGCCGATGACCAGAATGTTGCTCTTGGTCAGTTCGACCTCGTCGCTGCCGTCATTTTCGGCGCGCAACCGCTTGAAGTGGTTGTAGACGGCAACGGCCAGCACAGTCTTGGCGCGGTCTTGGCCCACTGCGTGTTCGTCGAGGTAGCTCTTGATGGCGCGGGGCCGGAGGTCGTTGAGGAGGGTGGTCCCGGGCTCCTCGTCGCGGACCGGGTCGTCGGCGAGTATCTCTTTGCAGAGTTTGATGCACTCGTCGCAGATGGCAGCTCCGGCGACGCCTGCGGTGAGCTGCCCGAGGTCGGCAACCTCTTTGGTGCAGAAGGAGCAGCGGAGTCGGACAGGAGCGTCGGCGTCGGTCACGGTAGGCTCAAATGAGGGCAGTCCTGCTTGACACGCAGGGGAGGGCAGTCTAGGTGCGGCCCTTCCGTGAAGCAAGCGCGCCGCTTCGGCGTTCGGTACTTTGCAGAGACCACCTACCAAGCGATCCCATGAGCGTAAAAGTCCGTATGCAGCGCCACGGCGCCAAGAAGCGCCCGTACTACCGTATCGTCGTCGCCGACTCCCACTCGCCGCGTGACGGCAAGTTCTTGGAGCTCGTTGGCACCTACGACCCCAGCCGCAGCCCCGCCCTGCTCGACATCAAGCTCGACCGCGTGGAGCACTGGATTGGCCTTGGCGCGCAGCCTTCGGACACCGTTCGCACGCTCATCAACCGCCTCAAGCGCGGTCTGACCCAGACCCGCGCCGAGCGCGACGCCTCGCAGAAAGAGGCCCTCCACGCCGCCCGCAAGGCGACCTACGAGAACGCCAAGGCTGTTGAGGCTCCCTCCCTGTCGGCCTCCGAATAAGTCGAGAGGCGCGCCATGGCGGATTTCAAACTCGAACCCTTGGCGCGCATCCTCATGGAGCCCATCGTGAGCGGTGAGGCGACCATGACCTTCACCGAGGAGACCGACCCGTCGAGCAACAAGCTGCTCGTCACCGTCTCCGCTGGCGAGCTCGGCCGCCTCATCGGCACCCGAGGTGCCACCGCGCAGGCCATCCGACGCGTGCTCGACTTTGGCGCCGCCCAACAGGGTCGCCGCTGCTCCATCGATGTCGTCGAGTCCTAACGACGCGCTCATCCCTGTCGGCCGTCTGGGCAAACCGCACGGACTCCGCGGGCAGCTGACGCTCCACCTCCACCATCCGGACTCTGACCGGATCTGGAAGGCCAATTCGCTCGTCATCCGTAACGCCGCCGGCGACCGCACCGTGCAGGTCGAACGGCTCGAACGGGTCACCAAGGGCGGCCTCGTCTCGCTTGCGGGCTGCACCAGCCGCGAGGCTGCCGACGCCCTCGTCCACGCGGAGGTGCTCGTACCGAGCAGCTTCTTCCCGCCTCTGCCAGAGGGAGATGGCTACTATGCTTTCCAACTCGAGGGGCTCACGGCACTTTCAGAGACGGGTGAAAAGCTCGGCGTGGTCGCCACGCTCACCTCCTTCGGTGCCGGCGATATCCTGGTCGTGGATGTCCCAGGCGACAGCTGGCTCCTCCCCTTCGCCGAACCCTATGTCGGGCAGGTAGACCTGGTGGCCCGCACGGTCGTGGTTCGTCCGCTGGACGACATATGAGCGACCGCGCCGCCTTCGGCGTGGGGCTGGTGACCCTCTTCCCCGAGTTCTTCGCCGGTCCGCTCTCGCTCAGCATCCCAGGTCGCGCCGAAGCGGCTGGTGCGGCGCGTTGGTCCTACTTCAACCCGCGCGACTTCGCCTCTAACCGCCACAAGACCGTCGATGATGCGCCCTACGGGGGAGGCGCGGGTATGGTCATGCGCCCGACCGAACTGGCTGCAGCCGTAGAGGCGGCGCGGGCAGCCATGCCGGGCGCCACCGTAATCCTCATGACCCCGCAGGGGCGCCCCGTCAGCCAGCAGCTGGTGGGCGAACTGGCGGGCGGGGCGGGCATGATTCTGGTCTGCGGCCGGTACGAGGGCGTCGACGAGCGGTTCGTGGAGCGCCACGTGGACCTGGAGGTCTGCGTGGGCGAGGCGGTGCTCTCTGGCGGAGAGCCGGCGGCGCTCTGCCTGCTCGATGCCGTGGTGCGGCTCCTTCCCGGTGTGCTTGGTAACGCCTCGTCGTTGGAGCAGGAGAGCTTTGGGAGCGACCGGCTGGAGTATCCACAGTTCACCCGTCCGGTCGCCTTCGAGGGGCTCGGCGTGCCCGAAGTGTTGAGCGGTGGCGACCACGCCGCGGTGGCGCGCTGGCGTCAGAAGGCGGGGCTGTTGCGGACGATTGCGCGTCGCCCCGACCTGCTCGAGCGCACGCCTCTGAGCGCAGCGGAGCAGAAGCTGCTGGACGACAGAAGGGTGGAGGTGGAGGCTTGGCTCTATGGAGCTCGCCATCGCCTTGCGGGCGACGAACCCACTTGACGCAAAAGCGTTATCGTGTATGCTCCATCGCCCCTCCTCTTGTCTGTTCAGGCTATGAGGGATCTGCCCCTGTTGTTAGAGAAGAGTGCCATGAGCGTACATCCCCTCGTGAAGAAGATTGAAGACTCCGAGTGCCGCACGGCGAAGGGCCAAGAGCCCCTCCCCGAGTTCCGCGCAGGTGACACCGTTCGCGTGCATGTGCGCATCGTCGACGGCGAAAAGGAGCGTGTCCAGGCCTACGAAGGCGTGGTTATCGCCATGGGTGGCTCGGGCAACCGTCGCGCCTTCACCGTCCGTAAGGTCAGCTACGGCGTGGGTGTTGAGCGTATCTTCCCCTTCCACAGCCCTCGCGTCGCTCAGGTTGAAGTGCTCCGCCGCGGTAAGGTCCGCCGCGCCAAGCTCCATTACCTGCGCAACCTCAAGGGCAAGGCCGCGCGTATCAAGGAACTTCGCGACTTCAACTAGCCGAAGGTTGCGGGGTCGCTCTCTGGGCGACTAGTCTCTCCTGCATGAGACTCCGCTCCTTTCAGCTGTTTGACACATCGGGCTCAACGCTTGTCGCGTTCGAGTCCGATGGTCGTTTTTGCGAGCCGATTGTGGCCACGCTCTGGCTTCACCGGCTGCCACTCCTGCTGCGAAGCCTCGTTCAGCCCCTCTCGGTTGGAGATGACGAACTCCTCGTCGCGCTCTCCGGCGAGGTCGGCTTTCGCTGGCAGCTCGAGGCCGAACTGCCGAGCCTTCAGTTCCGCATCAGCCGGAGCGTCGCGCAGGGTTCGGTCAGACTCGAAGTCCCCGACGGCCAGCAGGGCTGGCGGCAGGTCGCGCTGGGCGCCGATGCGGTCGACGATCGGCTTGCGCGCAGGCTCGCCCTCGAACAGGCTGGTGCTGTGGCCGCGCTCTGGTTCGGTAGCCGTCCGGCCATCGCCGATCGCGCTGCAGTCGCCGCCGATGGTGACCGCCCCGACTGGCTTGAGGTCGTCGATACGCGGCGCTCAACCTCGCAGGGCGCTACCGCGGCGCCACCCAACACCGATCTTGCCGCGCTCGTCGAAGAGCTGCGGCAGACGCGTCTGAGCGACGCGCTCGCCGCCGCAGAGAGCCGGCTCATGATTGGGAGCCTGGCCTTCTCGGTCGAAGACGACGGGATGGTGCAATTGCATGCCGACCTTGAGCGCGCAAACAAAGCTGCTGCGTCGCTTGGGCCGATCCGTCGGCTCTCGGACGAGGAGGAGGAGCTGCTTGCCAGTACTACCCCGCCGCAGCCCGTGCGTCCGCCGCTCCGCGAGGCGCTCACGGTCTGGTGGCGGGCCGAGTCTCGCGCCTGGGTGCCGGTCTCCGCTGGTAAGCTGCTCGCGTTGGCGCTCTTTGCTGGTGCCGCCTCAGGTAGTCGAACGATGGGCAAGATGTTGCCGCTCAATGCCCTGCTGCTCGCGTGGGCCGCCTGGGGCGCAAACCGGCTCTTCGACCGTCGTGCGACCGGTCGGCCGCTGATGACCCCGCTCTTCATCCGGCATGGCGATCAAGTCGGCGATGCCCGTGCGGCGCTCGTCGAGGAGCTTGGCTGCGACTCGGCGGAGGAGCTGGACGAACGCAACAGACAGCGGGAGATCGCGGAGGAGCGCCGTGAGCGGGCGGAGCTGTCGCTGACCAGCATGGGCGGCGCGGTGGGTCCTGCCGCAGCACCTAGCGAGGGGCTCTCGCAAGAGCGTATCCGGCAGGCCCGCGCGCGGCTGGTCGTCTCGGGCCGGACCGCTTCGACGATTGAGCATGAGCTACGAAGCATGGGGCATGAGCCAGAGGCGCTGCTGCAGCTGGATGGCACGGCAGCTCTCACCGATGCGCTGGCGCCGCTCCGGGAGGCGGGACGAAGGCTCGGGCTCTGGACGGAGACGGCTCCTGCTCCCGAGTTGCTCTCACCGTGGACCGCAGTGCTGCGACAGACGCTCGGCCGTGAGGTGATCGAAGTCGCATCAGGGCCGGCTGGCGCGGCGCCGCTGTTTCGCGACGGCGCAGGCCCCGTCGTACTCACCCCAGGCGAGGCCACGCGGGCGTTGGCGCTGCTCCGCATCGTCATGGTTCGAGCGGCGGTCTCTCGGCGCAAAGAGGGGGCGCTGGCGGTGATGGTGACGGCCGGGATGCTCGCCGGCGCAGAGGCGGCTGAGAGGCGGCAGTGGCGGAAGGTGCTCGCAGAGCTCTCGCCCTCGCTGCAGGTGATCTGTCTCGAGGCGGTCGGGTGAGCCAGCTGGAGCTGGGGCTCTCACGCGGCCCGATGGGGCAGGTCGATCTGGAGGCCTTTGGGCAGGGCTACGATATCATCATCGGGGTCGATGAGGCGGGTCGTGGTCCGCTTGCCGGGCCGGTGAGTACGGCGGGTGTCGCGGTAACACGCGCGCAGTGGGAGCAGCTCGAAGGGGTGAACGACTCCAAACAGATGACGGCGGCCGGTCGTGCTGCGTGGGAGACGCGCCTGCTGCTCCTGGGCGGCTGGCATCAGGTCGATCTCGCTGCGGAAGATATCGACCGGATGAACATCCTCGCGGCGTCGCTGGAGGGGATGCGGCGTTGCGCGGAGACGCTCTGCGCGGGGCACACGGGCTCGCGGGTGCTGGTGCTGGTCGACGGTAACCATGGCCTGCGGTCGTTTGCGGGGGCGCAGCAACCGCTTGTTAAAGGCGATGCACGGAGCCGGGTGATTGCTGCTGCGTCTGTGCTGGCGAAGGAGCATCGCGATCGCGAAATGGCGCGTCTGGAGGCCCTCTACCCGGGCTACGGCTTTGGCAAGCACAAGGGCTATCCTACGCCGGCCCACCTTCGGGCACTCTCGGAGCTTGGTCCATCGCCTGTTCATCGGCTGAGTTATGCGCCTGTTGCGCAGTCAGCAGCAACATCGGCTGCGCGCCGCCGATAATGTACCATCGACACTTCGTCGGAGGAGGCATGATGGATCGGCGATTGGAAGATGGAGCGCGCGGCGAGGCGATCGCAGCCGAGATGCTGGAGCGGGCGGGCATGCGGGTGGTGGCGCGCAATGTGCGCTACCGCGTCGGGGAGCTCGACATCATCGCGGAGGACGAAGGGACGCTGGTCTTCGTCGAGGTGCGGTCGCGCTGGCGGCGGAACGGGCCGCGGGCCGAAGACACGGTGACCTTCGGCAAGCAGCGTCGGCTGTCGAAGGCGGCGCTGCTCTTCTGGAGGCTCTATCGTGGGCCGTGCCGGCGCGCGCGCTTCGATGTGATGGCAGTGGACCTAGCGCGGGGGCAGGTTGTGGCCCACCATCGTGCAGCCTTCGAACTGCGCGAAGGGGGTTAGTTGAGCGCGCGCTCGAAGATGGCGTCAGGAACACAGAAGCCGAGCTCGGCACTAGCGGGGCGGTCGCAGACCGAGCCGGACGGGCAACTTCCGGCGGCGTCGGGGTTGCAGGTCTGGGTGCAGAAGCCTTCCGAACCTACATAGGTGGCGCAGAGACGGGTGCTACAGTCTGCGGAGCGCTCGTAGAGGCAGACCTCAGAGGTAAGCGCCGTGCTATCGTCGGCACAGAGCTCGGCGATGGGAGCGGGGAGTTCGCAGGCATCACCCACCTCTTCGTCGCCACAGGCGGTCAGAAGGAGCGTGGTCGCGACAAGGAGGAACCAGGCCTTGAGCATGGGGGCGCATCGAGAGAGGTGGAGGCGGGAGTCTCCCCGCGCTAATTCGTCTTTTGCCCCCGTCGCGTTCGGATGTCAAACGAAGTCGGTAGGGCGGCGGCGCGACGCGTGGGGAGGTCCTGCTTGACACTCCATTTTGCACAGGGGTAGAGAAACAATTTCGTGCAAATCGAACTTCAATCAGCGAAGGTTGAAGGCCGATGTGCGGAGTTGAACTTACGAGCGGTGGTACGAGCATGTTCGATGACTCGAAGTCGATGATGAGGCGCATGTCGGCGCTGGCTGGCGTTGCCCTGATGACGGGCTTTCATGCCAATGCAACGGCACAGGAGCAGCCGGCCCCCGAGGAGCCTGCGGCGGCGGAGTCGTGGGGCGACGACGGCGGGTTCGAGTTCGATACGCAGGAGGCGCAACCGCTGGGTGAGGCGACGCCGGTCGCCCGCATGATGGACGAGGGTCTCAAGCGTCTCGCCCGTGAGGACTTTGCCGGTGCGGCAGCGTCGTTCTGGTCGGTGCTGCAGGATCCCGACATTTCGGCCGATGCGATTCGTCCACGGGCGCAGTTCGAGATGGGCAAGGCGCTTATGAAGCTGAAGATGTACGAAGGAGCGACGGTCTTCTTTGAAGAGATCGTGCGTTCGGGTCCCGTTCACCCCTACTTCGAGGCGACGGCGCCGTGGATGATGTTGCTGTCGCGCCGGGTGCCGGGCGACCCTGCGATGCTGATCCGTATCTCGGCGTTCGGCTCGCTGTTTCCGGATCGCATCGACGCGAAGTACCGTGACGAGATGGCCTTCCTGCTTGGCCAGAATGCCTTCAACCAGGGCGAATTGGAGAGCGCGCTCGGCTACTTTGCGCTTGTATCACCCGACTCCATCTTCTGGGCCCGTTCGCTTTACTACAAGGGCATTACCTTTGTCCGTCAGTACGATGCGCAGCCGGCGGTCGATGCCTTCAAGGCGCTTCTGGCGCTCGACGGCAAGGGCGCAGAGGCCGAAGAGGGCAAGCGGCTGAACGAGATGGCGATGCTTGCGATGGCTCGGACCTTCTACTCGACGGGTGAGTTTGAGAAGTCGCTCCGACTCTTCGAAGGGATTCCGCTCGGCAGCTCCACCTGGCTGGACGCGCTCTTTGAGTCTTCGTGGGCCCACTTCCAGCTCGCACAGTCGAACCGTGCGCTGGGCAATCTTCACAGCCTCAACTCGCCCTTCTTTAGCGCGCAGTACTACCCCGAGGCGCCGATTCTTCAGGCGGTCATTCTGTTTGAGAGCTGCCGCTACACGGGCGTTCGCAAGACGCTCGACCTCTTTGATGATGTCTACGCACCGCTGCTTCAGCAGCTCGAGGCGTTGGCGACCGAGCGGACTTCGGATCTCGATTACTTCGGCTTCTACGAGGCCTCTGAATCGCAGTTGGCGACCGACTTCGACCCGCGCCTGCAGCAGATCACGCGTGCTGCGCTGTCGGATCGCAGCGTCCGAGAGGCAGAGGCTTTTGTGCGTCAGGTGGAGTCGGAGCGCGCTGCGCTGTCGAAGCTGCCGGCGGAGGTGGTCGCGGGACCCTTCGGGCAGTACCTGACTGGCAAACTCGACGGTGAGTTGGGGCTTGCTCAGACCAACCTGGGTGGTCTTGTGCGTCGGCGGATGGAGCGTATCACAGGCGAACTTCGGACGAAGCGGCGGGAGGCGGAGGCAATCCGCGTAGAGGTCGATCTGTCGGAGGCGTCGCTATTGAAGGCGCAGAAGGCGATGGGCGCGGTGGGCGAGGTTCCGGATGTTGTCTCGGAGACGCGTCCAGAGTGGTACCAGATGGCTTGGCCGTTCGAAAAGGAGTACTGGCGCGACGAACTCGGCCACTACTCCTACCACATTGCGTCGAAGTGCCGCTGATGCGGCAAGGGAGCGGGAACATGAACAAGGGCACGACGGTGTCACGTGCGGCCAAGATTCTGGGCGGCATTCTGCTGCTGCTGGCGCTCTCGGCGCCGGCGTCGGCGCAGGTGAGCAGCACCAAGAGCGAGGCGCAGATCCAGACCTACAATCCTGCGCCTGAGGCGGCGCGCGAGAGTGTGTTCGAGCAGGCGAAGAAGGGGCCGGCTGACACCAAGCGCATGATGGCCGAGAAGATCGCCATCGAGGAGATTGAGCGCACAGAGACTGCTCTCTCGCGGCTCCGGAACCTGGTCAACACCACGCCCGCCGGAGATCGCGCGCGCGCCGACTATCTCTTCCGACTGGCAGAACTCTACTACGATCGGGCCCGGTACTACGAGCAGCGCGCCTACGACCGTCGTGACCAAGCCTTCGAGCAGACCAAGAAAGACCCTGCGCGCGCCACTGCCTATCAGAAGGCGGCAGCGGACGACTTGTCCCACTCGACGGAGTTCGCTCAGAAGGCGATCTCGCTCTACTCGGAGCTTTACGCCAACTACCGCGACACCTACGCCAACATCGACGCGGTGCTCTTCTACCTTGGCGCGAATCTGCTTCAGACCGACGACTCGGAGAGTGCGCGGGAGGTGTTCGAGGCGCTGGCTGTGAACTTCCCGACCTCGCAGTATCTGGCGCAGGCCTACTTCATGATCGGCGAGCTCGACTTCGGGATGGGCGACGCGGAAGCTGCGATGCAGTCCTACCAGCGCGCCGCGCAGTTCCCCGAGCGGAACATCTATCCCTTTGCGCTCTACAAGGTTGCCTGGTGCGCCTTCAATCTGGCCGAGACAGCGACGGACAAGAAGGAGGCGGTCAACCTGCTGTATGAGGCAATCCTTGCAGCCAAAGACAGGGTGGCCAAGCAGGGCGATTCCATGCGCCGGCTCCGGGACGACTCGCTCCGCGATATGACGCTCTTCTGGGCGAGCGCCTACAAGCAAAACGATGCGCTGAAGTTCTTCACCAAGGTCACCGCCGAGACCGAGGTGTCGGAGGCTGAGCGTACGAAGCTCATCGGCCGGTTGGCGCGCATCTACGGCGAGCGTGCGGACTACGCCGATTCGACGGCGCTGTTCCGGCAGCTGATCGAACTGTCGCCGAACGACTTTGCCATCGTGGGCTACCAGCGCGAGATTGTGCGGAACACGCGACCCGACGGCAGCCGCGCCGACATCGTGAAGTCGCTCAACGACCTTACCGAGACGCTGTCGCGCGCGATGACCTTCCCTGTCACCGACCCGGGCGACCTGCAGCGGGCGCGCGAAGAGGTGGAGCTGCTGCTCCGGCAGTTCAGCACGACCTACCATAACGACGCGCAGACAACGAACAACGAGCAACTCTACCAGCTCGCCGGCAGCCTCTACGAAAAGTATCTGGCGCTCTTCGGCGAAGAGGCAGGCTCGTACGACATTTGGTTCTATGCAGGCGAACTGCAATACCGACTCAAGCGCTGGTCTGAGGCGGCGGTAGCCTATGAGAAGGCACTGACGCTGAGTGGCGGCGTGACGGGCGAGGCGAAGGGGCGCTACGATCAGGAGGCGACCTACGCCTCCTGTCTGGCGCAAACGAACCTGGTCGACATGAAGGGTTCGGTTCAGGCGACGGCGAGCAACAGCAA
>CANKLS010000002.1 GCA_947483645.1 Bradymonadales bacterium
ATCAAGGAGGCCATCGACCGCATCTACGCGGCGCGCTCCTCCGTCTACATGGCCACGACCGGCCTCTACAACAAAGAGCTCGTAGATGCCCTGCGCTACAAGGCTGCAGCGGGCTTCACCGTGAAGGTGGTCGTCGACGCAGCTGGGGCGGATGCCGTTGGTAGCCGCCTGAGCCGCCTCGAAGGCGGGATTGCAGACCCCAACACGCCCAGCCCCAACGCCAAGGTGGTCCGGCGCCCAAATGTGGGCTTCAACGCGCTGATTGTCGATGCGGAGCCCTCGGCACTCGACGGAACTCAGGGGCCGGCGACCATGTTCGTGCCGAGCCAGCCCTTCATCGAGACCATCCCCTATGTCACGGGTGCCGGCGGCCTTGAGCCTCGCCCCTGCGACACCTTCTTCGATAGTAACGCCTGGGCCATCGCGGAACAGAGCACCTCCAATCACCCCCTCCTCCGCCAGGTCGCGCAATGGATCATCGACGAATCCTCGCGCTGATTGCGCCCCTCTTCGCGCTGCTCGCAGCCTGCGCCATCACGCCCGATGAGGCAGATGTTGCCCAGGCCGCGAATCCGCGGATCGATGTCTACTTCAACAGCCCCGCGACCCGCACCGAGACGGGCTCCGACGCCAACACCGACGACATCTTGGTGCAGACCCTCGACCGGGCCCGTGTGTCCATCGACATGGCCGTCTACGGCTTCAGCCGCCGTCCCATTATCGAAGCGGCCATCCGCGCCCACAACCGGGGCGTCCTCGTCCGGGTCGTCGGTGATGCCAAGAGCAACACCGGTTACACCGGCGGTTACCTCGATATGGACCGGCTCAACATCCCGATGCAGGCCGGCAACCAGAACCACATCATGCACAACAAGTTCTTCATTGTTGATGAACAGCGTGTCTTCGTGGGTACCGGCAACATCACCAGCAACAGCTTCGACCGCGACAACAACGCTTGGGTCATCATCGACTCGCCGGCCGTCGCGCGGGACTTCACGGCTGAGTTCAATCAGATGTTCGCTGGCCGCTTCGGCGCCGCCAAGGTGCGGCTCGAGAATGGTGAGAGCTACCCCGTAGGTGATACCCGGGTCGAGGTCCGCTTCGCCCCACAGGAAGATGCGCTGGGTGGTCTGCTGCAGACCATCAACGATGCGCAGGGCTCTGTGCGGTTCTTCATCTTCGCCTTCACCAAGGACTCGGTCGGCTCTGCGCTCATCGCCAAGCACCGTGAGTTCTCGGCCTACAACCAGTTCTGCGATCCTGCGCTGAACCCCGTGCTTGTCGACGCGGGAGGGCAGGGCGCCGCCGCCGAGGCGCACCGCGCCCTTCACGCCTGCGGAACGGCACCCTTTGCGCGGAAGCTGGTGCAGGGTGTTGTCGACCGTTCACAGCTGCATTCGAACGGCCCCTACCACGAGTTCTACCGTCTGCTGACAGCCGGCGTCGATGTTGTCCTCGATGGAAATGAAAACGCCGGTCAGCCTGGCGACTACCAGGCCGGAGGCGCCCGCCAGCACGACAAGACGGTTGTGGTCGATGGTGGACTTCCGACCGCCAAGGTCTGCACCGGGTCGTTCAACTGGTCGTCGAGCGCGACAGGTTCAAACGACGAGACGCTGCTCGTGCTTCACGGAGAGCGGCTCACGGCGCAGTATGTCGAGCAGTTCGAGCAACTCTATGCGGAGGGCGACCTCGCCGGCAACCGGTACGCCGGCGACGGCACACAGCTTGCGGCTGGCGACATCGTCTTCAACGAGATTCAGTGGGATGGCTACAACGGCACCATCGACCCCACCGATGCCGGCGGCGACGATGTCTACAATGATGAGTTCATCGAGCTGCTCAACACGACCGATGAGGCGATCGACATCTCCCTCTGGACGATCGCGACGGACGAGGATTTTGTCCTCGGCTTCTACCCCGGCACCATCATCGGCCCGCGCGAGCGCTTCCTGGTCGTAGACCACAACGTGGCGCCCTTCCAGGACGGCGTCCCCCAGACAGCGGTCTCGGCCTACCGCAACGCCGACTTCATCATGAACGTGGCCAACGACCCGCGCTTTCTGCGCCTCTCGCTGCACAACTTCGACTTCCGGCTCCGGCTGCTCGACCCGCGCGGCACCGAGTTTGACCGCGCGGGCGACGGCGGCCCCGCCTTCTTCGGCGGTCGCGAAGCATCGGGGACCCCGGCGCGCAACGTCTCGATGGAGCGGATTCACAACGACTGTTCGTCGGCCACCGGCCCCTGCGCCCAGTTCACCCCCGGAGATGCGCCCGCAGCCTGGCGCGCCTGCAGCGCCGCCAAGGGCGGAGCCAACGTGAACGAGGCCTTCCAGTCCTACATGATCGCCACCCCCGGAGAGCCCAACAGCGGCGGGGAGTTCATCGCTCCCGAAACGGCCGACTTTCGTGCCTTCGGAAATGGAGCCCCCTGACCATGCGCAACCTGCTCGTCCTGTTGCTCGCGACCGCTTCGCTCTCGGCCTGTGCCGCGCCGCAGAAGGCGAGCCCGCATCCCGCATCGGCTCCGGCGCAGGTAGAGGGCACGCTTTCGCTGCTCTGGACTCAGACTTCCGTAGAGTTCGCTGCCGTGACGCGCGCTGCATTCAGTCAGGCGTCGTCGGCACTCCCTGCTCTCGTTGCAGACCCCACCGCCTTCGCTGCGGTGGAGCAGACGGCCGCTGCGGCGCTCCCGCCTGCCGTGGTCCTCGACCTCGACGAGACGGTTCTCGACAACAGCGCCTATCAGGTCTGGCTCGTGAAGACGGGGCAGAGCTACTCTTCCGCCACCTGGGCAGCCTGGTGCGACGCGGGTGAGGCCACGCTGATTCCCGGCGCGCGTGAGTTCCTGCTCGGTGCAGTCGCTCAGGGTGTGACGCCGCTCTACATCTCGAACCGCGACGCCTCCTGCGAGGCCGCAACACGGCGCAACCTGGAGGCGCTTGGCGTGCCGATTGTGGAGGCCGACGGCGTCGACGCAGTGCTGCTCAAGAAGGAGCAGCCCACCTGGGGCTCCGACAAGGGGACGCGCCGTATCGAGGTCGCCAAGCGATTCCGCATCGTGATGCTTGTCGGCGACAACTTCGGCGACTTCCTCGACGGTATCGCTCTCTCCATCGCCGATCGCGCCGCGCTCGCTCAGCCATACATCGGTTGGTGGGGGAGCCGTTGGATTCCGCTCCCCAACCCGCAGTATGGCTCATGGGATGGGGCCGCCTTCGGACACAAGTCCTCCCTGCCGTCGGCGGAGCAGACCTCAGCGCGCGTGGCTGCGCTCCGCGGCTGGTCTGGTCCCTCGCCGAAGTAGTCTGCGGGCCTTCCGCGGCAGACCTAGCGCTTCTGTAGCGCCTGCTTGCGGGCGAGCAGTTCGCGGTTGCCGGGCAGGGCCTTGAGGCCGGCCTCCACGATGGCGAGCGCCTCACGAACCCGGTCTGCGGCAGCCAACGCATCGACGAGCGCCAGACGGTATCGGGGCAGACTGCCCCCGCTCTTGTCAAAGGCCGCCTGCGCGTGCGCCACGACCAAGGCGGGTGCAAGGATGCCTTCACGCGCCAACGCAAGTTCCACCACCTCGGCGTGCGCATCGGGGTCGCTCCCTCTCTCGTTTGCACGGCGCGAGAGGATGGGCAGCGCCAGATCGAAGCGACCACCCTCCTTGTAGGCCTGCAACAGCAGTTCGGTCCAGGCACTGGGCGCCCAGGCCCGCTCGGCGTCGGCCTCGAGGAGCTCTGCAACCTCGCCCCAAGCCGACCGCGCCGCACAGAGCTCGGCCAATTTGGTCCGTGCGTCCACCGTTTGGGGGGCGGCAGCGAGGGCCTTCCGAAGGGTTCTCTCCGCAGAGACCTTGTCGTCATGCCCGAACTGCAACAGCGCCAAGAGGTAGAGGGCACCGGGCTGCGCGGGGTCCGTAGCCAAGGTTGCGTCGGCAAGCCGCTGCGCGGCCTCCACGCGCCCTGCAAGGAGCTCTGCGCGTCCCATCAGTACCTGTGCTGGCAGGAGCTCTCCGGAGCGCGCCGATATGTCAGAGAGCGTCTGCAGTGCGAGGTTGGCGTCGCCGACATCGAGCTGCGCCTGCGCCAGCGCGACAGCGACCTCCGCGTCGCCCGGCGCATACTGCTGGGCCCTGGTGAGAACGGTGACGGCCCGTCGCGCCTGATGCACCAACGTCATCATCCGTCCGATGCGGAGGAGGTAGAGCGGCTTGCGCTCATACTCCGCCGCGCGCGACAGCGCGTTCACCACATCGGTCGAGCTGCCAGTTTCCATGAGGAGTTGGGCCAGCGCAAGACGGGCCTCGGTGTTCGAGCCGTTGGCAAGAATGGCCTCTTGAAAACTTGAGGCAGCATCGCCTTGCCCCTGCGTCACCATGCAGCGGCCGACAAAGGTCAGGGCCGTTGAGAGCTGGGCGGGCGTTGCCCCGCGCGGTCCCTGCGCGACGACCTTCTTACTCAGGGCGGTCGCCTCGTCGCACCGGTTCAAGCGTAGCCGCGCCTCGGCAGCCCCCAACTGTGCATCTACGGAGCTGGCCCGCGCGGCAAGCGCGATGTCGAAGGTGGCGGAAGCCTCCTCATTGCGCCCCTGTGCGAGCTGCAGGTTACCGAGCGAGATTCGCGCCGACAGGTAGTTGGGGTTGGCCGCCAGCGCCCGCTTGAAGCGACGCTCCGCTTCTGCCTGGTCGCCGGCCTGCTGCGCCGTCAGCCCCTCCTGAAACTCGGCCTCGTCGGCCCCGTTCATGAAGGCTGCGCCGGCCCCCGACTCAGTTGCCGGCCCCGCGCACCCCACGGCAGTGGCGGTGAGGGAGGCTGCGAGAAGGGCACCCAAGGTGCTGTGATGGAGACGCATGGAGGGGAACCTCGGAGGAGCAGTCGCTCGTGTTTTAGAAGGCCCAGTTGAACTTGGACTGGACGGTCCAAGCGTTGCCGGCGGTCACGTCTGAACCGTAGGTTGAGGCGAAACCTTCGCGACCCTCGTAGATGGCCACAACGGAGTCCAGCCGCTCGCGGCCGGTCTTGCCGTTGAAGGCTGCGCCGGGCACGTAGTAGCCGAACGAGAGGTCGGCACTGTAGCGGGGCTCGCGGTAGTAGAGGGCGGCATCGGCCTCGACACCGTAGAAGCCTTCGCCGGACGGCGTGAGCTCCGAGTCCACAGCGGTCGCGGTGATCAGGTCGAAGCGTGCGCCGAGGATGTCGTTCTGCTTCGCCAGGAAGTCGAAGGAGAAGTAGGGGTTGATGTAGTAGGCGTTGGTGACCGCGCCGATGACTTCACGGAACATGATCATGTCGATGAAGTAGTTACGGTCGAAGCGGAAGTTGGTCAGGTTGGGCTCACGGTCGCTGATCTGCCACTCGTCCTTGACGGCGAAGGCTGAGATCTGGCTGCAACCGGCGGGGCTCGCAGGGTCGCACTTCTCGATGGTCCGCGGCGAGGCGTAACCTGCGTTGAAGCCCGTTGCCATCGCACCCTTGCTGTAGTCCAGCTCCATGGCGACGCCGAGCTGGTCGATGTCGCGGGGCTTGGCAGGCGTGTTGCTCTCGGGGCCGGCATTCTCGATGCTGCCCTTGATGGCGGCGGCCTCGAGTTCGAACCGGATGCGCTCCATGGCACGGGGCTCCGAGGTGTAGCGGAACCAGAAGTCCAAGATGTTGGCCTGCGCACCGCGCGCAATCCAGGTGTCGTCGAGCAGGGCGTTGTCGACGCCGCTCACACCCTCGATGGCACCCGCTTCGGAGCTCAGCCCCTGCTCGCGGTAGACGTAGTAAAGGCCGTAGTCGAAGGCCGGCGCCCTGAGCTCCTTGAGGAGCCGGTTGCGCTCGGCGACATCGGCCGGCTGAAGCGGGCGGCTGAAGAGCGAGACAACATAGCTCGTCACATCGTCGTCCTGCGAGAGGTCGGCGGCCTGACCAAAGTAGTCGATCGACTTCTGTGTCGACGGGCCGGCCGAATTGTAGTCCCAGCCGAGCGCAAGGTAGAAGCCGGGGACGCGGGTCACGAACATGGCACGGTCGACGTAGTCGCCGGAGTCGCAGTCGAGGCAGGAGTGGCCCGCGAGCGCGCCGCCCCGGTAGGAGAGCCGCTGCTCGGTGATGGAGGAGTAGTTCCCGCCGCCGTTGGCCAGAATGCCGAGGCCCCACTGCGAGGCCATCCGGCCTAGACGGAGCGAGCCGATGAAGGTCTTCACCTCGCCGTAGGCCTGCGTCACTGCGATGGAGGTCTTGCCCGAGTTGGACTCATTGGGCGGCTCCTGCGTGCCGGAGAAGCCGACGAGCGGCAGGTCGGTTCGGACCAGATCGAGGTTGTTCGAGTCGTAGCCGTCGGGGGTCGAGCCCATGACCACATTGTCGAGGATGTTCATCTCGAGGTGGATTCTGGCATCCTCCGTCAGGTGAAAGATGGGGCGGAGACGGAGGCGCACATTGGCGCCGCCGAGCAGCTCGGCATCCCTGTCGGCATACTTGGTGAGGTCCACCTTGTTGCCGTTCTCGTCATTGACCTCGACGGGGTCGTTCTGCACGTTGGAGTTGCCGAGCAGCGCTTCGACGGGCGGCAGGATGGGACTGGTCCCTTCCGTGTTGAGGTCGAGGTTGGAGAAGGCGTCAGCCCGAAAGCGGAAGTAGCCGTGCCACTCCACGTAGGGGAAGCTGGTGGAGGGTGCAGCAAGCTGGTCCTCGGTGATGAGGTTGAAAGCCGGCGCGGGAGCGCCGGTGCCCGCACCTGCAGGGTTCTGGGCGGCATAGCTCTCGAAGGCCTTGGTCCGCATCACCGGCTTGAGCGTCTCAATCGAAGGCGTTGTTGGCGGAGCCGTCGGAATCTCGGGCGTGACCAATTCTTCGGCTACGGCGCCCTCATCGGCATGTGCGATGCTGGCAGTTGGGAGGATGGCGAGAAGGGAGAGCCAGGCAACGCTACGCATATTTGCTCCAGATTGGCGGTCGCCGGTCAGGGCGGCACAAGCAGTGGACAGCAGGTAACACTTCAAAAAGAGGGATGTCAACGCGGGCGCACCTGCTCAATGCGGGTCGGCCTTTCGCTGGCACATCTCGAGCAGCACGCCCATGGTGTCTTTGGGGTGCATGAAGGTGATGAGCTTGCCATGTGCGCCGTCGAGCGGCGCCTCGCTGAGGAGGCGAATCCGGTTCTCGATGGCCTTGCTCCGCTCCTGCAGAATGTCGTCGGTTGCCAGCGCCATGTGGTGGAGCCCTTCGCCCCGCTTCTCGATAAAGATGGCAATCGGCGAGTCAGGGCGCGTCGGCTCGAGCAGCTCCAGTAGCGTCTCTCCGCAGACGAAGAAGGCCACGCGGACGCCTTGGCTTGCAACCTCGTCAATCGCCTCGAGGTGCAGACCGAGCTGGTCGCGGTAGAAGGGGATGGCCGCCTCCAGCGACCGGACCGCGATGCCGATGTGGTCAACCTTGGTATACATGCTTCACCTATCGCATCTGTCCGAGGAACCCCGCCGGCGCGGGTCATCTTCCTGCTACACCAGCGGCATGCAAGGTGCTAGGAATCGACCTCCGCATCTCATCGGAGGCTTCGAACCATCATGGCTACGCGCAATTCCAACCAGCCGCCTGCAGAGAACGACCCTCTGCTCTCCGATGCCTTCTTTCAGCGGCCTTCTGCGATCTCCGCGCAACTCGCCGACCCAGGCGAGCGTCCGGCTGCGCCCGCTGTCGCCGCAGCGCTCGGCGTTCCGCCGGCACCGCCATTGTCCGCCAAATCAGCCGCGATCCCGGCGCCGCTGCCCGGCATGTCGAGCCCCGGCCTCTCTGCCTTCGCGGCGCCTCGTCCGCCGCAGCCCGCCAACGTAACCGTCCAAGGATTCGCCTTTCCGGAGCCGCCCTCGTCGTCGAGCGCCTCCGCCGCCTCGGCACCTGTTGCGCCGCCGCCGGTCACCGCCACGGCTCTCTACACCGGTGCCTCGCTTGCGGTAACGCAGCCGCCAGCCACCGCGACAGCGCTCTACACGGGAGCATCGCTCGAGATAGCGCCACCGCCAGTCGCAGCATTGGGACTGCAGGCCGAGGGGAAGCCTGCAGCGACCGCCGCCGACTTCGACGACGCCCCAACGCGGATTGTCGGCTCTGCCTACACCCCGTCATCGAAATCGGCCCCGACCGTGCCTGTTGTTGTCCCATCGTCCGCGCCAGCGGCACCTGTGCTGCCGCCTCCGCCGGCCTCCCTGTTTGGCGACAATGACGCGAAGACCAACGTCTGGCAGGGCGGTGCAGCTGCCAAGCAGGGGTCGCCGAGCCACGGTGCGGGTGTTGCGACCCTTCAGCCGGCCAAGACCCTGACCGACGCGCCGCGCGCTGTGATCGTCGGCAGCCAGCCTGCGGAGCCCAGCCAGCGCGGCCTCGTGCTTGGACTGGCGCTCGCCCTCTCTGCGGCGCTCCTCCTCCTCATCTTCCTCGGCATAAAGTCTGCAGCGCCCAAGGGGCCCGAACTGCCCTCCGAGCCGCCTTCAGCGGCGGTGGCGGTCACGCCCACCGGCGGCATCACGGCCGCCATTTTCACGCAGCCCACCGGCGCCACGGTGACCCTCGATGGCCAGCCCGTCGCAGGCAGCACGCCCCTCTACATCCCGAACCTTCAGGTCGGCCAAGCCTACAAACTCTCCATCGCGCTCCCCGGCCACCAGACGCTCAACGACACCATCGTTGTCAAAGACGGTCAGCCCATCCAGCGCATGCTCACCCTCGTGCCCGCCGTGGGCAGCCTCACGGTGCTCTCGACCCCACCGGGTGCGGCAATCTCCGTCGACGGCGTCATGCGGGGCCTGTCCCCCGTAACCGTCGAAGGGATCGACAGCTCGCGGCCCCACCCCGTCACCGCGACCTTGGGCGGCTATCAATCGGCGACCGTTGCGGCCACCTGGGGGCAGGGCGAGCCCAAGAGCAAGACCATCTCATTGCCGCTCGCGCCGCTCGCCAAAGCCGATGCGCCTAAGGCGGTTGAGGCCCCGAAGCCTGCCTCGGCAAACGTCTTCGGCTCGCCCGTCAACCCAGCAACCATCTCGAAGAAGCCGGCTGCCGCGCCTTCGGTTGCTGCTCCGCCCGTCAAGCGTCCCGCCGCGCCGGTAGTAGCTCCGCCCGTGCCGCAGCGTGAGCGCCCCTCCGCACCTGTGACGACACCCCCTGCACCCCTGCGTGAGCGGCCCTCGGCCCCCAACGCGGCGCCGGTGGCTGCCACCGGCAGCCTTACGGTCCGTGCCATTCCCTACGGTCAGGTCTGGGTCGACGGCCGCATGGTCGCCTCCGAGACCCCGCTCAGCGCACTGCCGCTCCCCCCGGGAGACCATCGCGTCAAGGTCTACTTCGTCGAACCCCGCGCCTACTCCGAAGAGCGTGTCGTCCGCATCGAGCCCGGTCAGTCGGCCACCGCCAACTTCCGCTTCAAGCCCTAGAGCTCCGGCAGCTGCCCATCGAAGTGCATCATCGGCGCCGCACTTCGCGCCGAGAGCAGCGGCCGCGCCAGCCGTAGCAGGCGGCCCAGCCCAAGTGCGTCGATGACTGCATCGGCGAGAGGTGCCGTTGGGGGCTCCGAGAGCGCTGTGTTCAGCCCGAGACCGGCGCTCAGCGAGAGGCCCTGCGGGCCTTCGGGAAGGTGGCGGAGGGGCGTCGTCGCGCCGTCCAGACCGAGCTGCTCCACGAGCGCGTTGCGTGCCCCCTCGAAGCCGGTGAGCGCATCCACAAGTCCCAACTCCTTCGCTCGGCTCCCCGCATAGATGCGTCCGCCGGCGAGTTCTTCCGTAGCCTCCACCGTCAGCCCGCGCGACGTCGCAACGAGGCCGAGGAAGCGGTCGTAGGTCACATCGACACTCCGCTGCACCGCAGCCCGCTCCGCGTCGGACCAGGTATGCGGCCCGAGCAGGTCGGTCGTGCCGCCACGCTCGGTCCGAACGGCATGGACGCCGAGCTGTCCAAAGAGTCCGTCGGCAGAGAAGGTGCCAGCGTAGACACCGATGCTGCCGGTCAAGGTTGTGGGGAGCGCATAGATGGGCACGCCGAGGCTCGCGACGTAGTAGCCACCGGATGCAGCGACAGAGCCCAGACTGACGACGACCGGCTTCTTCGCCACCAGCGCCTTGAGTGCATGCGCCATCTCGTCGCTCGCCCAGGCCGAGCCGCCGGGGCTGTCGATGCGGATGATCACACCGGCCACAGCATCGTCGTCTCGGAGCGCGTCGGCCGCCGCCACGACCGTCGCAGTGTCGACCACTCCATCGCCTCCGAGGAGGTCCAGAGGTGAGGCTGCATCAACAATCTCACCCTCGATGTGGAGCACGCCGATCGCTGAATCCTGCATCCACCGATGCTGGCGTTCTTGCCGCCACGGGGCCTCGGCGGTCGAGAGGATCTGGCGCGAGAAGGTCTTCTCGAAGGCCGCCGCGACCTCGTCATTGTAGCCGATCTCATTCACAAGCTCGGCTGTCTTGAGGTCGTCGGCCGTCACGGGCGCCGCTACGGCGAGCGCGCGCCATCGCTCCATGAGGGTGGCATCGCCCCGTCCGATGCCACGCACGAGCTCCTCCGAGACGGAGTCCAGATAGGCCTCATACTGCGCGCGTGCCTCCTCGGAGGGGCCGTTCTGCAGGTAGGTCTCTGGGCCGGCCTTGTGCGGCCCTGTGCGGACGAACTGCGCCTCGATGCCGGCCTTCTCCAGCAGCTCTGCGAGGTAATAGGAGGTACCGCCGACACCGGTCTTCAGGAGCTGGACGGTGGGAGAAGCCATAACCCAATCTGCGGCGCCGGCCAGATAGAGATCGATGAGGTTGGCAGTCTCGAGGTAGGCGACGACCTGCTTGCCCGCGGTACGCAACTCCTCGAGCGCGAGCCGGAGCTCGTAGGCCTGCGCGATGCCTCCCGAGCAGCCATTCAACTCGAGGTAGAGGCCTGTCACGCGAGGGTCGATGGCCGCCATCCGGACATCCTCGAGCAGCGCCGCAAACTCCCGGCCTCCTGTTGCAAAGAGCCCTGCGGCGGGCCGTTCGTCGAGCGGGCCGCTGAGGCGGATAACAACCAGTTTCGCTGCACCGAAGTCGGCCCCCGGCGCGCTCTCCGACGACAGCGCGAGCCGCTCGACCAGGCCGAATCCTTCGGCGTCTCCGGCCGCACCAAGCCCGATCTCTGCGCCGTCGAGCGCATACTCGGCGAAGAGCCCACCGCCGGCTGAACCCTGATCGTCGACGCTCGCGCTAAGCCGCAAAGCCAAGGCCCCGAACCGCCGCTGCAGGCCAAGCTCGGTCGCTGCAAAGCCGCCTTCATCATCGAGCCGAAGTGCGGTCTCGGCGCCCCAGACTCCGCCCGGGTCGCGCACTGCGAGGCCAATGCGTTGGTCTGCGCTCGCCCCCGCCCCATCCGTCTCGCTGCGCCCCACGTTGTAGCCGAGCGACAGCCACGAGGCTGGTCGAAGGCCTAGGCCTGCATCGAGGCGTGTCGATCGCTGCTCGGCCTCGGTCGCCCACAGCGGCAGTCCGCTGCGCTGGGCCGTGAGGCCAATCGAGAACCAGTCCATCGCGAGGCCTACGCCGTAGCCAGACCACCAGCGCTCTTCGAGGTCCTGTCGCAGCAGCAGGCCGCCGGCGAAGCCCTCGCTGCCGCCTGCGAGGCGCAGGTCCCAGGACTGGGCGGGTCGCTTCGCGTCGAGCTGTGTTGCGAGGCCAACGGAGAGCTCTCCGCCGCGGTAGAAGCCCAGCGCTCCGGGCTGGAGCGTGAGCGTGGAGCTGTCGCTGTCGAGCATCCGAAGCCTGCTGGAGGAAGGTTCTGCGGCGGTTGCGACAGGGCTGGCGAGCAGGGCGGCGGTCAGGGCCGCGGCGAGGAGTCGGAGCGAGGAGACTGGGTTCACGAAGACTCCAAAAACGAAACGCGGCGACCGAGGCCGCCGCGCGATTCATGAGGGGGAGAGCATGCGGAGCCCTTTCTGCCTAGCGGAGTTCCTCGGCCATGAGCGCCGTTGTCGTGCGGAGCAGGTTTTCCCACTGCGCCTGCGGGTAGGAGGCGGTCAGCGTCACGTCGCTGCCAGCGGCGGTCGCCTTCATGCTCTGGTACATGGTGTTCACACCGAGGGCCGCCATCTCCTTGGAGGCGGCACCGTCCGAGAACTCCTTGGTGAGTTCCGCGGCCTTCGCCGTTGCGGAGGCGGCGCTGTCGAGCGTGGCGACAGCGTTCAGGGCAAGGCCCGAGCCGATGTCGAAGGTGCCGCGCATGCTGCGGAAGGTCTTGAGTTCGGCGCGGCGGGCCTGAAGGCGGGTCGAAACCGAGGCGGCGAACCAGATCTCTTGGTTGCGATCGACGCGGCTGATGGAACTCGCCAGAGCGGAGATGCGCGAACCGCCTGCGCTGGTCGCGGCTGCGGCTCCCTTCACCGAAGCTACCAGCGCCGCCTTGGCTCCAATGAGGAGGGTGGTGTCGTTGGCGAAGGTCGCGGCCTCGCGGTCGCCGACCACCCAGCAGGTCACGCCGTCGATGACCTCCTTCTTGATCTCCTTCTGGAGGGCGAACTCGCTCTCCATCTTCTTGCGGTCGAAGCGGCCCTCCATCGCAACGAAGAGCTGCGGGTCGTTCTCGTTCGCATCGATGTTGGTGAGCATCACGGTGTCGAAGGCGTTGAGGTCGGGGAAGCCGAGCTTCTTGATGCTGGCATTGTACTTGGGCGTGCCCTTGAAGGCGTTGAGCGCGATGGCGTAACCGCGGGTGGCACGGAGCGTGGCGGTGTTCACATTCACAATGAGGCGGGTGCTGCTCGGCACATACTTCAGCAGTGCCTCGCCGTTGCCAGCCCAAGCGGGTGCCGCGCCCATGCAGAGAAGAAGAACCACGAGGAGACGGGATACTAGGGAACGGTTCATGGACGCACTCGTGAGTCGAGGGAGTAGGAATGCAAGCGGCCTTGCACGGCGCTGGTGACGACCCTCCGGAGCCGTTATTCAGCAGAGTGTGCAATTGCGCAAAACGAAGATAACTACCCGCCTTTGCCTCAGTGTTCAAGTAAGCAGGAGCCTGCAATGCGAATCGCGATCACAACGGGCGGCGGAGACTGCCCAGGACTCAACGCCGTCATCCGTGGTGCCGTCCGCACCGCCGTCGCCAAGTATGGCTGGTCGGTCTTTGGCATCGAGGACGGCCTCCAAGGGCTCCTCCGTCCTGAGCCCCTCCGACCGCTCACCCCCGCCTCCGTGCGTGGAATTCTCCCTCGCGGCGGCACCATCTTGGGGACCACCAACCGCGGCAATCCCTTCGGTGTCGCCAGCGGTGAGCTCGGACAGGAAGACATTCCCGGCAAGATGATCGCTCGCCTCGAGGCGGAGGGCATCGACGCTGTCATTTTCGTCGGTGGCGACGGCACGCAGACAATCGCGCAGCGCTTCCGCGAGCGGGGCCTCAAGGTCATTGGCGTTCCGAAGACCATCGACAACGACCTCGACGCCACCGACTACACCTTCGGCTTCGACACGGCGGTCGGCATCGCCATGGAGGCCGTCGACCGCCTGCACACCACCGCCGAGAGCCACGACCGGGTCATGGTGCTCGAGGTGATGGGCCGCCACGCCGGATGGATTGCACTGCATGCCGGCATCTCCGGCGGCGCCCATGTCATCTTGCTTCCGGAGATTCCGTATTCCTTCGATGCCGTGCTTGCGAAGATCCGCGAGCGGCAGCGCAACGGCCTCTCCTTCTCGGTCGTGGTGGTCTCCGAGGGTGCCTACCCCGCGGGTGAGGCGCCCTCCTTCCGTTCCCACCCTGGCAAGAGCACGAATGCACGTCTGGGAGGCGCAGCCGAACAGCTGGTGGAGCGGATCGAGCGCGAGACCGATTTTGAGGCCCGCGCGACGGTGCTTGGTCACATCCAGCGCGGTGGGTCGCCCTCGCACTTCGACCGGCTGCTCGGCACCCGCTTCGGATACCATGCGGTGGAGCTGGCGGCGGCCCAAAAGTTCGGCCGCATGGTCTGCCTTCGCGGTACGGAGATCGGCGATGTCGACCTGCTCGATGCGATGGGGCAGAACAAGCAGGTTGATCCGCACGGCCAGATTTGCAGCGCAGCGCGGGCGATCGGTATCTGCCTCGGCGACTGAGTCGGAGCTATGCCGCGGCCTTGACCCGAGCGGCGGAGGCGACCCGGTTCCGGCCGGCCCGTTTGGCGTCGTAGAGCGCGGCGTCTGCGGCCTCGATGAAGGCGAGCAGCGTATCGGTTCCCGGCCCGATGGTTGCGACGCCGAGCGAGATGGTGGCGCGGAACTGCGTCTGATCGGCGGTGAACTCGAGGGCCGCGACGGCTTGGCGGAGGCGCTCTGCGGTTACGAGCGCTTGGGCGTGGTCGGTCTCTTCGAGGAGGATGGCAAACTCTTCGCCGCCGTAGCGGGCGCCCAGGTCGATGCGGCGAAGGCAGGCGCGGAGGGTGACCGCAGCGGAGCGGATGACATCGTCGCCGACAGCGTGGCCGTAGTTGTCGTTGATGCGCTTGAAGTGGTCGATGTCGCACATAATGAGAGACATGGGCCGGTCGGTGCGGCGGGCGCGCTCAAAGGCCTCGGCACCGCGCTCCTTGAAGGTGCGGTGGTTGAGCAGACCAGTCATGCCGTCGGTGGTCGCGCGGTGCACCATCTGCGCGTAGGCAAGGGCGTTGGAGAGGGCGGCGGAGACATAGGTGATGACGGCGCGGAGCCTGTCGCGGGTGGCTACATCGAAGGCCTCCGCCGTCCCGCTCGCGACGGTGCAGGTGCCGATGGGTCGGTGGCCGATCTCGAGGGGGAAGATGAGGATGCTCTCTGCGCGCGGCACCATGTAGTCGCGGCCGAAGACGGGCGTGTCGCTGTTCTCGAGCCGTCCGCTATAGGGCAGGATATGGCGGCGGCGAAGCGCGAGGGGTGCGAGGCTGCCGTCGTCGGCGAACTCGTGGTCCACCAATCCGACGGCATCGGGGCCGGTCGCGCGGAGCACAACATGGCGCTCTGCGTCTTCGTCGAACCGGGTGATGACAAAGGTCTCGACCGGTGCGGTCCGCTTGATGAGGCGCTCGGCGATGGTGCAGACCTCGTCGGTGGTGAGAGCGCTGTTGAGGGCGTCTGCGGCCTCGTAGAGCAACGTTGCCTCGCGCCGCGAGCGGGCAGCGTCGACGAGCAGCCGCTCGGTGTGCATCGTGCTCACGACGTTGGTCGCGGCCGCCTTGAGTGCGTGCAGGTCGATGTCGTCAAAGGGTGCCAGGGTTGCGGCGCGGTCGGCCACCAGGAAGCCTACGAGCATCCCCTCTTCGTAGATACCGCAGCCGGCAATGTGGGCGCGTTCTGGGGTGGAGGTGTACCAGGGGAGTTCAAGCTCCTCGCCGCTGCGGTCGCTCAGCAGAAGGCCAGCTGGTTGCTGGTGCAGAACGGCCAGGATGCCCTCGCGGTCGCCGAAGGGTCCGTGCGTCAGCCCCTTCTCAGAGGTCTCCGCTGCGCGGACCGAGGCGGAGCGATCGCGGGAGTCGAGCCAGATGACAACGACCGTGCGACCGCGCATCGCTGCACGCAGCACCGAGAGGCTCCGGTCGACCGACTCTCGGACCATCCGGCTCGCGTCCCGCATGAGGCGACCGTCGTCATCTTCCATGACCGAAGCGGTGGAGCGGGAGGCCTTCAGCCAGCTCCGGTCTCGGCTCGATGGCGCGCGCGGCGCAGCCCCCGTGCCCTGCACGGCCCGATAACGCGAGGCGAGCAGCAGTCCGCCTGAGGCCGCGAACAGCGCGCTGATCCGGCTGGTCCAGTCTGTATCGGGTGTGCCGAGGAGGATGGCGGCGATGGAGGAGATGGCAAAGCAGCGGAGCAGCGGCCCGGAGAGCAGTGCGCCGGCGAGGCAGAGCGGCCCGACTGCCAGCCAGGGTGCGATGGCTGGCTGTACCAGCTCAGCGCCCAGAAGCCCGGCGACGCCAAGCCCTGACAGGAGGCCCAGCGCAGCGGATCGTGCCGGCAGCGTCCGCTCGCGGCTGGAGGTGTCGCGCTGAGCGAAGGCGACGGCGCATATAGAAAGCAGGAGCGCGACGGCCGCGCCGAGGGGAGAGCGCTGGAGAAGAAAATAGAGAGCGCCCATTCCGCCGAGGAGCATCGGGCTCCACCAGCGCAGGTCGCGCGCCGTCCAGCGGCCAGGCAGGGATTTCACCGCGTCGGCTCAGGGAAGAGCAGCACCTGCTCGTCGGCGCGGACGAAGCTGAATTCGGTGCGGGCGCGGTAGGCAATGGCTGCCGGATCGCCGGAGGCTGCATCGAGCTGACGGAGTTTCCGGAGGTTCTCCTCCTGGAGCGCGCGGGCACGCTCAGAGGCAATGGCGATGCGGCGCTCCATCTCCGCGTGGCGCTCACGACCGGGGTGCTCGTGAACAAATCGCGCCGCAAACAGCACGACGAGTGCGAGGAAGACGGAGATGACGATGCGGTGGGTAGTGGGCATGTGCGACCGAAAGTTGTTGACGGCGGAAGAGATACCGAATCGCGCGGAGCACGGTCAATCAAAATTCGCCAAGATCCAAGTGCTTAACTTTCGATCTCTGTAAGTATTGGAAGGTGCGATCTTTTTCGATCTTTCTCCACAGGTTGTCCCTCTCTTCAGCGCTAGAAAGCCGCTCTCCGACGCGCGAATTTCTTGCGTGGTATTCTTTTGAACCGCTGGCGCTGAGAGCGAATCGGCCGCAGGACGTTGCGGGAAGGGCGGCCCAGACGGTATGGCAGCGCTCCTCCTTCTGCCGCTTTGGACGCCGATGTCTTCGCCCATCAACGACCCCTCCGCGCCCCCTGCGCCCTCGCCGCAGCAACGCGCCCTCGCCGCCTGGTTTGCCACCGGCGCCGGCGTACCGCCGGCTCTGGACCGAACCCGCTTTACGCTCGACTGGGCGCGGGTCACCGAGGCGGTGAGCCTCTTCGCCGAGACCGACCACGGTAGGGTCTGCCTCGAGGGCATCGGGCTGCTCGATGACGAGGAGCTCATCGTCGCCCGTTACGAAGAGATCTCGGAGATGACGCGGCTGCAGGCCCGCGCGCAGGAGCCCTCTCTCGTGGGGCTTGCCCATGTCCATCCACTCGTGGAGCGCGCCCGGAAAGGCGAGATGCTCGACCCAGTCGAACTCGCAGCCGTCGCGCATGCCATCCGCTGCGCAGAGCGCACACGGCTTGGCTTTGCGGGCCTCGCATCAACGCTCCCCGCACTCTCGCGCTGGGCGCCGCAGCTGGTCAGCCATCCCGAGGTGGCAAAGGCCATCGAGTCCTGCCTCGACGCCGACAGTCAGGTCGCCGACCATGCCTCTCCTACGCTCGGGCCCCTTCGCCGCGATGTCGGTCGGCTCCGCAAAACCATCATCGAGCGGCTCGAGCGCATCCTCCGGTCGCCCAAGTATGAGGGCATCCTCCAAGACGAGTTCTACACCCAGCGCGATAACCGCTTTGTGGTGCCGGTGCGCGCCGGCGAGCGGGGCGACTTTCCCGGCATCGTCCACGGTCATTCCGGGTCCGGTGCGACCCTCTTCATCGAGCCGCACGAGGTGGTCGCACTCAACAATGATCTCCGCGTCGCTGAGTTCGAGGTTGTGCGCGAGGTTCACCGGATCTTGAGCAGGTTGACCTCCCGTGTCGCCGAGGTCGCAGACACCATTCAGACAGCCTGCGCGGTGCTGGCCTACATCGACGGACTCGGCGCCGCGGTGCGGTTCGGGCGCAAGATCCGAGCGGAGGTCCCCCTGCTTGCAGGTCGGTCGCAAACGCCGCGTCTCCTCCTCAAACAGGCTAGGCATCCGCTGCTTGCACTCCGAGAGTCGCGGGGCGAACTGCGCGTCGTCGCCAACGACATCCACACCGCGGAGCACCACCGCGGCATGGTCATTTCGGGGCCCAACACGGGCGGCAAGACTGTGACCCTCAAGACGGTTGGGCTCTTCGCGCTCATGGTCAAGGCGGGGCTGCCCATCCCCGCCGAGGCAGGCTCGGTCATGCCCATCTTCGACCAGGTCTTTGCCGACATCGGCGACGCCCAGGCGGTGGAGAACGACCTCTCCACTTTCTCGGCACATGTCACCCACATGATGACCTTCCTCGATGCTTGCGGCCCGCGCACGCTGGTGATGCTCGACGAACTCTTCGGCTCGACCGACCCTGAGCAGGGGGCCGCGCTCGGCCGTGCGCTCATCCAGTGGATGGTGGCCCGTGGCGCCTTCGTCATGGTCACGACCCACCTATCGGAGCTCAAGGATGCCTGCGCGGAGCACAACGCGCTGCAGGCGGCATCGGTCGGCTTCGATGTGGAGCGGCTCGAACCTACCTATCGGCTCCGCTGTGGCCTGCCCGGTAGCTCGCACGCGATCGCCGTCGCGCGGCGTCTGGGGATGCCCGGGGCGCTCCTCGATGACGCGACCCGGTTGCTCGGCACTGCGAGCGTGGAGCGGGAGCAGATGCTGACGCGGCTCGAGGGCATGTTCGCCTCGGTGGAGGCCGACCGTGACGCGGCCGAGCGTGCCCGTCGCCAGGCGGAGCGAGATGCGGCCGAGGCAGCCTCGATGCGGGACGATGCCGCACGCCGCCGCAAGGAGCTGCTCGACGGCGAAGCGCTGGCGCTCCGAGGTGAGATGCGCAGGACCCGCGAGGCGCTCCGGACGCTGGTTGCGAAGGCCGCCACACCCGCTGCCGCAGCGGTCGTGAAGGAGGCGCTCGATGCGGCTGAACGCCTCACTTCAGGCTATGAGGAGGAGTCGAAGGTGGAGGCGCGCAAGGGGAGAGCCTCCTTGGCCGCTGTCGCCCTCACCAGCGGCGCCAAGGTCTGGGTAGAGTCGCTCGGCCGTGGCGGCATCGTTGTGTCCGAGCCGGGCAGCGGGAGCAGGGTTGTGGTCCAGGTGGGCGCCATCAAGACCACCGTCGACCGCTCCGACCTCTTTGCACCGGAAGAGGGGCGCGGCGCATCTGCGAGCCGGCGTGTGCTTTCGGAGCCACTGCCATCACGCTCGGTGATGCCGGCTCCACCCGAGGAGGTGACGACCAAACTCGACCTGCGCGGCGTGCAGGCGGACGACGCGATCGAGATGCTCGATGCGATGCTGGACAGGGCGGTGCGTGGCGGCTGGCCGCTCCTTCTCGTGGTGCATGGCCATGGCACGGGCGTGCTCAAGCGTGCGGTCCGCGACCACCTCATCCGTTCGCCCTACGTGAAGAAGTTCCGGTCGGGCGGGCAGGGCGAAGGAGGCGACGGCGTGACGGTGGTCGAACTCTAGCCGGCGCCTCAGCGGACAGCGGCGATGAGGGCCTTCATGTCTTCGAAGCGGTCCTGCGGGCGCTTGGCCATGCAGCGTTCGATGGCCTCACTCAGCGCCACCGATAGCCCCGGAACGAGCTCGCAGGCTTTGGGAATCTCGGCGTGCAGGTGGAGGTAGGTGAGGTCGCCCTTGGCGTAGGGAAGCTGGCCGGTGGCGATCTCGAACATGGAGACGCCGAGGCTATACATGTCGGAGCGGCCATCGAGCTGCGCGCCGGTGATCTGCTCCGGCGAGATGTAGTAGGGCGTTCCGATGGAGCGGGTCTTGGCGGTGGTCATCTCGCTGACGAACTTTGCGAGGCCGAAGTCCATCAGTTTGAGCGACCTGTCTGCGCCGAGCATCATGTTGCCGGGCTTCACGTCGCGGTGGATGAGGCCATGTTCGTGGGCGTAGGCGAGCGCCTTGGCCGCGTGGACGAATGCATAGCGCACGAGCTGTTCGGGGAAGGGGCCTTGGCGCTGAACCATCGCCTTGAGCGTCTCGCCGTCGACGAACTCCATCGCCATGTAGAACTCGCCATCCTGCTCGCCCGTATCGAAGACGGTGACGATGTTGGGGTGGATCATCTTGGCCGCGGCCTTGGCCTCGCGGAGGAAGTAGCCGACCGCGACCTCGTTGGCCTTGAGGTTCTCGGCGAGGACCTTGAAGGCCACCACCCGGTCGAGTGCGGTGTCGGTCGCCTTGTAGACGATGCCCATGCCGCCTCGGGCGATCTCTTCGATGATGCGGTAGCGCCCCGTGGCTGAGGGGGCTGTGCGCGACGGTGCTGTTGGCGTGGGTGGGGCGACGGTCTTGGTGTGTGCCGCCGCTCGGGCGGCTGCGTCGCGGAAGCCGGGGGAGGCCGTGGCGACAGCGCGGTACCAGGCTGCAGCGGCGGCCTGATCTTCAAGCGCTTCGAGGGCGCGCGCGAGGGTGTAGGCGAGTGAGGCGTCGGAGGGCTTGAGGGTTGCAAGAGAGAGCGTGGGCTGAACGAGCGCGACGAGCTCGGCGCATCGGCCGAGTTCGAGCATCCGGTGTGCGAGCCGCTGCAGGTTGTTGGCGCGCCCGAGCGCATCGAGTTCACCTGTGGTGTTGCCGCTCCGCGCGTGAATCTCAGCGACTTCGGCGTGAGCGTCGCAGGCAGTGAGACATCGGACGGCGTCGGCGTCGGCGCCGAGGTCGGCGAAGAGCAGCCCTGCGATGCGGAGTTCTCCGAGTGCCTCGTAGCAGCCGGCCGCGCGGAGGTTGTCGCCAGCCTCCGTGAACTTGGTTGCGGCATCAGCGGTGCGACCCAGTTTGTGGAGCGCTTCGCCCTGTTGTGCGGGTTCGGGGAGCGCATGTGCCTCCGCGATGCGGAGGCGGAGCGCATCCTCCGCTCGACCGGCGCGGTCATACATCTCCGCGGCCATGCCAAGCCGGCCCTTGTCGGCGTAGATGGCCTCTGCAGCTGCAAGGTCGCCCGAGCGTTCGAGCAGCTCCGCGGCAGCTTTGGGAAAGCCAGCACGATTCATCAGGGCTGCGGCCGCGGCCGCGTTGCCGTGCGCTTCCAAGTATCTCGCAGCAGCTTGGGCCGCCTCAATGGCAGGCTTCATGGCAGCCAGATTGCCGCCGTTACGGGCAAACTCCCGCTCGAAGAGGGCTGTGCGCTGTTCGGCGGCCTTGGCTGCGTCGCCCGCGCGGTCGAAGGCCTCGGCTGCTTCGCGTAGGAGCTTGGCCTGCTGGAAGGCGCCAGCTGCTGCGCGGTGATCACCCCGCTTCGTGTAGATTTCGGCAGCCTTCTCGGGCCGCTCCGCAATCAGGAACTCCTTGGCCGCGAGCTCGAACTGGCCGCGGCGGGCGAGCAGTGCTGCGGCCCGCTCGGGAGCTCCGGCCTTGCGAAACATGACGGTCGCCTTGCCCACATTGTCGGCACGGTCGTAGCACTCCGCGGCGCGCAGAAAGTCGCCCGCCTCGATGAAGGAGTCTGCTGCCTCGGCCAGTTTGCCGGCACCGAAGAGGAGTTCGGCTGCGCCGGAATGGTCACCCTGCTGCTCGAACACTCTGAGTTCGACACGCAATGCACGCGGAAGGCCTTCGCCGCGAGGAGAGAGTTCGCCTGCGCCCCGCATAACCCGTCGAGCAACGACTGCAACCACCACGATTGCGGTGAGTCCAAGGCCATACTCCACGAGCTGTGCACGGGAGGTTCCCACGCCGGAATCCGGAGCCGCAGTCGCACTGCTGCCCGAACCTTGCCGGGTGCTGGCCGTCGTGGCGTCGGCCTGTGCGAGCAGCGTGGGAGACATCATGCAGACAGCCAGAGAAGAGTTGCGCGCCTGTGCGGAGCAGTGCAAGGTACCGAGTTGGTAGGCGACGGCCGAGCCGACGGAGCCAGAGGTTACAACCGTGAAAGCCGCTAGGTCAATCAGCCGTTGGGATTATGCGTTGCTCCTCTGCATTGCAGTGCTGGGCTCCTGCGCAAGCCCGCAGCGTGCGCCGGAGCCGGTGGCTCCTGCTGCATTGGAGGCGGTGCCGAGCCTTCGTGCGGAGCCCATCGCCTGCAGCGAAGTGCGGGCGATGGTCTGCTACGTCGGACTGCGCGATCTGCCGATGTCTGGCACGGATGCCACCAGCTGCGGCGCGGAGGTTGGCCAAATCACAGACGACCTTCTGCTCTGCCTCGACCGCGCCGGCGCCTTCTGCGACGAGATCGCCGAACGTGCCATGGGCGCACTGCGAGCGTGCGGGCAGCGAGTTCTGGTAGACGAGGCTGCGAGCGATGATGTGGGACTGCGTCGGGCGCGGAAGTTCATGGAGACATGGGTGGAGTCGCGCCGGCCCTGGCTGACTGTGGGCCCGCTGGGGTTCGTGGTTGCGCCGGAGATGGCCCGCCGCCTTGCGGCCTCTTCGTTGCGTCGGGGCGACGGCGCGGGTGCTGTTGCCTGGCTTGATGAGACGCACAGGGTGGACGCAGAAGACTTCGCAAGCATGGCCTGTCGCTGGGCGTCGTCGGCGTCCGTACTCACGGCTCCGCCACGGGACCTTGCCGACCTGCCTACCGTCGCGTCAGCGGCGTTGGCTTGGCATGGTTGCGAAGGTCGCTAGTAGGCTTCGCGCCGGTCTGCAGATTCGATGATGCCGGCGGGGTAGTGGCCCGTCAGACAGGCCTCGCAGAAGGATGCGTCGGTTACAGAGCTCCCTTGCTGCGAGCCCGTCGCATCGCGCAGCCCCTCGAGCGAGAGATAGGCAAGGGAATCGGCCTGAATGAACTCACGGATTGCATCGAGTTCATGGTTGGCGGCGATCAGCTGATCGCGGCTCGGCGTGTCGATACCGTAGTAGCAGGGCCACATGGTTGGCGGCGACGCGACGCGGAAGTGGACCTCAGCGGCGCCCGCTTCGCGGACCAGCGTCACGAGCTTCTTGCAGGTGGTGCCGCGGACGATGCTGTCGTCGATGATGATGACCCGCTTGCCTTCGAGGAGCCGGCGCACCGGGTTGAGTTTCAGCTTCACGCCGAAGTCGCGGATGCTTCCGGTGGGTTCGATGAAGGTCCGGCCCACATAGTGGGAGCGAATCAGCCCGAGTTCATAGGGGATCTGGCTTGCACGGGCGAAGCCGATTGCAGCCGGTACGCCGGAGTCGGGGACGGGGATAACGCAATCGGCCTCTACGGCCGATTCGCGCGCGAGCCGCTCACCCATCTTCACGCGGGTCTCGTAGACGCCGCGCCCGAAGACAACGCTGTCGGGCCGTGCAAAGTAGATGAGCTCGAAGATGCAGGGCTTTGGCGCCCGCTTCTCAAAGGGGAAGCTGCTCTGCATGGTCCCATCGCTGCCGAACCGGAGCATCTCGCCGGGTTCGACATCTCGCTCCCAGCTGGCCCGCACAAGGTCGAGCGCGCAGGTCTCGCTGGCGATCATCCAGGCGTCGCCGAGCCGACCGATGGAGAGCGGCCGCACGCCGCGCGGGTCGCGGACGGCGTAGGCTGCGTCGGCCGAAAGGACAACGAGGCTGTAGGCGCCTTCGAGGGGTCGGAGGGCCTCTGCGAGCGCGCCGTCGAGTGAGTCGGCTTCGGAGCGGGCGATGAGGTGGGCGATGACCTCGGTATCGACATCGGTGTGAAAGATGCTGCCGCGTGCTTCGAGTTCGCGCCGAATGGTCGAGGCGTTGGTGATGTTGCCGTTGTGTGCGATGGCGACGGAGCCGAACTTGAGTTGGACGGTCAGTGGCTGTGCATTGCGGAGCGAACTCTCACCGGCGGTGGCGTAGCGGACATGTCCAGCGGCGAGCCGACCGGGCAGTCCAGCGAGGTCGTCCTTGCTGATCGCCTCGGAGACCTTGCCCATGCGGCGTACAGCGCGCAGCCGCAGGCCGTCGGCTGCTGCGATGCCGACGCTCTCTTGACCACGGTGTTGTAGGGCATGCAGCGCCAGGTAGGCGATGCTTGCAGCCTCGGGGTGGCCCACCACTCCGACAACGCCGCAGGCTTCTTCGATGAGCCCGCTCCGTTCAAATTCTAACATCGCAGGCTCCGGGGCGACTAGCCGCCAATGGAGAGGCGGAAGGGCTGGCTGCCGATGAAGATGAGCGCTCCGTGGCTGAGTTCGCGGCTCGCGGTAAGGCGAACGAAGGTACCGTTCGAACTCTTAAGGTCTTCAACAAAGAAGGCATTTCCATTTGTGAAGATGCGGGCGTGACGACCTGACACATACCGGTCATCCCCGAAGAGGATGTCACCCTTCTCGCGGCCGAGGAAGTGCTCGGTGCTACGCAGGAGGAAGGTGAAAGAGGCCTCGTCCGGCGCACTGATGCGCTCCAGACGACCCCATGCGTCGCCTGCGGGCGAACCGATGGCCAAGGTGCCGTCCTTTGAGGGTGCAGCAATGGCCGCGGCTGCAGCGAGCGCCTGGAACCGGAGCACTTCGAGGCCCATACGGACATGGTCGCCCGTCTTGAGTTCGGTGACTTCGGCGATGCGGTAGTAGGTGCCGTTGAGCGAGCCGAGATCGCTGAGCAGGACCGTCTTGCCGTTGACCTCGAGGGCGGCGTGCTGGGGCGAGAGGAACTCATCGCGCGAGAAGACTGCATGTTCGGAGGAGCGGCCGACGATGTTCTTGCCGGCGGCGAGTGCGACGCTTTCACCGGGCGAGCCGTCTGGCTTGACCATGGTCAGCGTTGCGGCTGCGCCTGAGGGTGCAGCGGCCGGCTTGATCGAGGTGGCCTCGGTCTTGTGGGGTGCCAGCGCGGGCTTGGTCTCGGGCTTGGGCTTGGCCTCCACCTTGGGAGCCGGCGCAGGCGCAGGCGCAGGCGCAGGCGCCTCGATTTTGGAGCCGCACGAGCCGCAGAATTTCTGGCCAGGCGTGACTGGCGCGGAGCACTGGGGGCAAGCAGGGGCTGCCGACTTGGGAGCGGCGGGCGCTACCACCGGTCCTCCGCAGCCAAGGCAGAACTTAAAGGATGCCTCATTTTCTCGGCCGCACTTCGAACAGGTAATCACGGCATCCTCCACAGCGGTGTTCAGGTGCGCGAGGGTTACCACCGACACGATTGAAGGGCAAGGCGGATTGCCGCAACCCGGCTTTCGAGGTAGGTGCTGCGCACGAGCCCTACGCATGAAACACCTCCTCCTCTTTTTTGCGATCATCGCACCCTTCGTGCCTGATATCGCGCGCTCTGGCTCCACCGGAGGTCTCGGGCAGATCACCCAGGCCGACAGACTGCTGGTTCCTGCCTTCGTCGTCTTGGCGCTGATCGGGCGAAGGCTCCCGCCGACGCCGCTGGAACGGCTCGCCCCTCCACTCTTCACATTTGTCCTTCTAGCTTTGATTGCCTCCATCTCGGTACCGCTTCGCTTTCCGACGGCTGACCCCAATGTTGCTCTGATGGGTGTGCTTCGCATGGCCAAGTTTTCTGGCTACGCCCTGCTTGCCGTTGCTTCGCTACGCTGCTTTGCGTCGCCGACGTATCGCAAAACTGTTCTTTTTGGATGGGGAGCGGGGATCGTGCTGATTTCCAGTGTTCTCATCCGCCAAGCGTTGAACCTGGATGTAGGAATCGGCGTGAAAGATGGGATTTACATCCAGGGGAATCCCCACTCGGTGGCCTTGGCCTGCGTGGTCGTGAGTGCTCTCTCTGTCTTGGGGTCGGGCCGCCTGTCGGCTCCCCATACTTGGTTGGTCGGAGCCGTCACGATGGCGGGGGTTATCGGCATGCTCTTCTCGCAGGGCCGAGGGGGGTGGCTCAGTCTCCTCATAGGAGCGGGATTCATGGTCCGGAAAATCAGGGTTCGTTACCTGGTCGCCGCCGCAGCAGTCGCCCTGCTCGTTGTGACGGCAGCGGCGAATTCGCCGACTGTAGCGCGAAATCTGCGAGGGCTCATTGTGGAGGAGCAGGGCTACTCGTCGGGAGGGGAAGATGCCGAAACGGGCCTGAGCGACGCCGGCCGGATTCAGACATGGATCCACGAGAGCGGCAAACTGGCGGAACATCCGCTGCTCGGATTTGGCATCTTCCACCGTGGCGGGGCGTCGCCCCTTTGGTCGTCAGGGAGCCATAACTTCTTTCTTCAGATGTTCCTGGAGGCCGGCCTGCTGGGTGGCGGTGCCTTCCTCTGGTTCTTCTGGAACCTCTGGCGGGCCACGCAGACGCTCCAGCGCGATGCTCGGATCGGTGGCCAGGCAGTGCTGCTAACCATGGTGTCGGGCGCGATGGGCGGCGAGTACCTCTACGGTGACGCGCCGCTCTACTGCTTCATCATCGCATTGTGGCCCCTGGCGATCCCCGCTGAGTTCGGCGCCCCCGCCGCTGAGGCGCTTGGGCGCATCAGCGGGCGTCGGAAAAGGCCTGCTCAGACGCGCAGGTCGGGGAGTACAAACAGCGAGCGCAGCGGAATGCCTGCCTCGGCGAGCGCCTCGGCGCCGCCTTCGCCACGGTCCACGATGCAGAGCGCGCCGAGCACCTGAAAGCCCTCGGCCTGCGCTGCCCGGACAGCATCGAGGGTCGAGCCACCCGTTGTCACGGTGTCGTCGAGTACAACAACTGTTGCGCCATCATGCAGGTCCCCGGCGCGCTCGATGCGCTTGCCGGTTCCATGGTCTTTGGGCGCCTTCCGTACGAGGAAGCCGGCAAGCGGACGACCTTGCGTAAAGGCAGCCATGCCGGTCGCAGTGGTGAGCGGGTCGGCGCCGAGCGTTAGCCCGCCGACAGCGGCCGGCGCCCATCCAGCCGCGTCGAGTTCGCTCAGCAGGAGGCGACCGATGAGGGTCGCTCCTTCGGCGGTGAGCGACGTCTTGCGGAGGTCGATGTAGAAGTCGCTCCGCTTGCCGCTCGCCAGCAGGAAGTCTCCCGTCCGGAACGAGTGCTCGCGAATGAGTTCGAGGAGCCTGGTGCGGTCGGACATCCTACTGCTCGTCGGAACGGACCCGCGCTGGGGTGCGCGAGAGCAGTGCGAGCTGCTCGGTGGAGGCGCTCGCTGCCATGGTGGCCGGCTTCTTCGGCGCCACGCGGCTCACCCGCTCGGTGACGGGGAGGCTCTCGCTGCGGTCGGGAGCTGTACCACGCGATGGTCGCGCCGGAGGCAGTTGCGCAGGGTCGCTGTTGGCTTCGAACCGACCGCGGAGGGTCGCGCCCGCCTCAATCGTGAGCGAAGTCGCCGTCAGGTCGCCTTCCAGCTCTGCCGAGCGCTCGAGCAGCGCCTTGTCATCCACCTGGACGTTGCCGGTGATCTTGCCGCCGATGCGGATTGCGGTCGCTGCGACATCGCCCAACAGCTGGGAGGTGGCCTCCAACAGCAGGGAGCCGTCGAGCTGAATATTGCCTTCAATTGCGCCGGCAACCGTGAGGTCGCCGGAGCCCACGACGCTGCCCGTGATGCGGGTGGAGGCGCCGATTCTATGGGTCGCGTTGCTCATCAATGCACCTGTACTGTTCGCTTGGTCTTAGACGTCCATCTCGATGTGACCCTTGAAGGTCGCACCCTCGGCGATCTGAATGCGGGGCGCGCGGAGGTCGCCGATGACGCGTGCGTTGGTCGCGACATCGATGCGGTCGGTGGCGACGAGGTTGCCCGTCACGCTGCCGTAGACCTTGATCTCGCTCGCTTCGACATCGGCCTCAACCACGCTGCCCTTCTCGATGATGACAACATCGGTGAGCGAGATCTTGCCTTTGACGGCGCCGTAGATGGTGAGGGGCTCGTTGCCGCCAATCTCGCCGTCGACCGTGAGGCCGGCTCCGATGACGGTTCCGGAGGGTTGGGGCGATGCGGTACGGGCTTGCGTCGTGATTGCCATGGGGTGTCCTTGAAGGCCTAGGAGGCCGAGCGGTTGGAAGGTGTGATGGTGAGTGTGGCGCTCAGCGTGGCGCCGGGCTGCATGTCGAAATTGTCTGCTGTCAGCTCGCCGCTGAGCGACCCTGGCGCCTCGAGACGGGCGATGTCGCCCACCAGCGCGCTGCCGGTGTAGTCGCCGCGTACGATGAACTGGTCGGTCTTGATGTCGCCCGTGAGCGATGCGTCTGCCTCGAGCGTCACCGTTCCGTCGACCTCAACGCCGCCTTCGATGCCGCCGAGGATCGTCAGGCCACCTGTGCCGGAGATGCTGCCGACGATGGTGGTGGACCGACCGATGGTGTTGGCGACCGTGGGTTGTGAGTTCGTGGAGCGCTGCATGGTTGCCGACCGTCGTCTGGGGGGTGAGACAACGGCCCTGCGTATCCCTGCCCCCGCGGAGTGTCAATCAGCGTCGAGCCCTGAGAGCCAGGCCGGTGAAGTTGGTGGTACTCGCTGTCGCAGGAGACGGCTCCAGCCTCCGGCGGAGAGCAGGTCGAGCTCTGCGTTGATGGCGGCGATGCGTGCAACCTTCTCCCAGACCTGGTCGGAGGTCAGTGTTTTGGCCATCAGCTCCCCCTGCAGCGAGCGCCGTTCCACGAAGAGGCCGATGGCCCGCCGCGCCTGCTCCCGAAGGCCGTCGCGACGCTTGGCTGCAGCGGCTGCTGCCTCGGCCTGCTGCCTGACTTCATCTTCGACGCGTCCGTCGAGATCCCAGTCCAGTTTGAGGGTCACATAGTGCACCTCTGTGCTGCTCTGGTCCTCGCTCCAGCGCAGGTCGACGCCCTCTGGCGCCAACGCCTCGTCGAAGGCGTCGGTGCGGCTCCGCGCTGAGTCGGCATCTCCGTCGGCGCGGAAGGAGTAGGTGAGCGAGACATCGGAGGGGCTCCAGCGCGGGCCGGCTGCTCGCGCGCCCGCCTCGCTGCTCAGGGTTCCTTGTTCGACCAGTTCCACCAGTTGCGCGACCGAGGGCTCCCAACTGAGTGGCGTTGGCTCGGGCTGAGCCGCCTGGCCGAGCGCTGGCAGGAGCGCTGCGGCGAGCGTTGCAGTCAGCGTAGCCGTGAACCAAAATCGCAGGCGTTGACTGCTCACGGTTGCGCTCCCGGATAGATGCCCTGCATGGTCCAGGAGAGTCCGGAACCGGCCGGATCGGCGCTGCCGTTTGGATCGAGCGACCACCCCTCCGCGGCGGGCAGAACCAAGAAGGCGAACGGAGCCTCCGATGGTCTATCGCGCCAGACTGCAACGAGCAGGGCGCTCCAGGCGGTGTCGTCTTGCCGGCCAGAGCGGGCGGTTGGTGTACCGACAGCGTCGAAGCGTTCCGCAGCGAGTTCACCCCGCGCCTGCAGCGACAGGGAGGCGGGGAGGAGCCGCGCAGAAACCGTGCGGGGCGGCAGGCAGCCGCAGAGGGTCAAGAGGAGGACAAATCGCTTCATGAAGACCTCGGAGAGAGGGGTGGTAAATCCCTTCTCGTCGTTCGCAGCGATTTGTTGCGTCAGAGCTGCATGATCGGTGCAGAAAATCGTTCGGAGAGCTTCTGCAGGATGCTGGTATGGACCCCGCCGAAGGCCGAACCGGAGAGTCCGGCGAAGAGGTCACCGGGCTGCGCGTGGGCTGCGACGTAGGTCGCGATGTCGGCCGGGTCGGCGATGAGATGGGTCTCTTTGCCGCCCTCGCGGATGGTCTCGGCCAGCTTCGGAATGGAGATCTTCTCGTCGTCTGAGAGGCTGTCTTTGCGCCAGGGCTCGCTGAGGATAACGACATCGGCCGAGGCGAATGCTGCAGGATATTCGTCCTGAAAGACGGCGCGTCGCGAGGTGTTGCTCTTGGCCTCGAAGGCCGCCCAGATGCGGCGGGTAGGGAAGCGCATCCGGATCGCGGCGAGGGTCTCGCGGACGGCGGTCGGGTGGTGGGCAAAGTCGTCGATGACGACGATGTTGTTGACCACGCCCTTGATCTCCTGCCGCTTCTTCACGCCCTCATAGGTGCCCGCGGCGTCGATGCACTGCTGCAGCGTGAGGCCGGCCGACAGCGCCAGTCCCGTCGCGCCGAGAAAGTTGCGCACATTGTGGAGCCCCATCGTGGCGATGCGCCCCTCGACGGTGCCAAGGTCGCGGTGTGTCATGCGGATGTAGGTGCCCCGCTCGTCAGAGCCGGTCATCTCGGCATGGAGCGTGTTGTCTGCGCCAAAGCCAAAGGTCTCGATGCGGGCCGAGGCGTGGGCAGCACAGCGCTTCGCCCGCTCATCTTCGCCATTCACCCAGACAACACCGGCTGGGTCGACCTGCGCGGCGAACTTGCTGAAGACCTCTTCGATGGACTCGATGTTCGGGTAGATGTCGGCGTGGTCGAACTCCACGTTGTTGATTGCGGCTGAGAAGGATGGGTAGTGCCAGAACTTGGGCACCTTATCGAAGTAGGCGGTGTCGTATTCATCGCCCTCGACGACGAAGGGCAGCCCCTCGCCGAGGCGGAAGTTGGAATCGAAGTTCCGCGTCACGCCGCCGATGAAGAAGGAGGGGTCGAGACCGGCCTCGTGGAGCAGCCAGGAGAGGATGCTCGAGGTGGTGGTCTTGCCGTGGGTACCGGTCACGGTGAGCAGCTGGCGCTCGGGGAAGAAGAAGAGCCTCAGCGCTTCGGGCATGCTGAGGAAGGGGAGGCCGCGCTCGACGGTTGCGAC
Source organism: Bradymonadales bacterium (assembly GCA_947483645.1). Next base: position 30,230 of record CANKLS010000002.1, read on the forward strand.
GGCCTCGGGATTGTCGCGGCGCGAGACGTTGCCGACGACGACGAGGTGGGTGTCGGGGGCGATATGGCTGGCGTCGTAGCCCGACATGATGGTGAGGCCGCGCGCCTCGAGCCAGGTGCTCATGGGCGGGTAGGCCATCGCATCGGAGCCGGAGACGCGGTAGCCGCGCTGCGCGAACATGGCGGCGAGGGTGCCCATCGCGGTGCCGCAGATGCCGATGATGTGGACATTGCGGATGGTGTCGAGGGGCGGGAGCGGGGGGAGCTCGCGGCGTGCAGGGGCGGTCATGGGGCGTTCCGTCGCGTAAGGTCGACAAGGAGGTCGAGGCGGGAGATGGCGAAGGGCGAGGTCGCGAGCGCGTCGCTGCCCTCGGGTGCAAGCAGCGCGAACTGCGTGCCGGCGGCGCGTGCGGTGGCTCGGTCCACCTCACTGTCGCCCACAAAGAGCAGCCCTGCCAAATTTTGGTCGGGCAGGTTGTGTGCAAAGCAGGTGAGCATGCAGGGGTGGGGCTTGGCCTCGACGAAGGTGTCGCCGCCCACGACGCGATCGAAGAGGTCGTGCCAGCCCTTCTGCGCGAGGATGATATGGGCAAAGCGCTCCATCTTGTTCGTCGACAGCATGAGCGGGAGCCCCTGTTGGCGCAGGGTGCGAAGGGTCGTGGTTGCGCCCTCCATTTCTGGCGAACCCTCACGAACGGAGGCCTCGTAGTGCGTGCGGTAGCAGGCGAGGGCGCTCTCGACCTGGGCGCCGCGCAGCTCCGGGAAGGAGGCCTCCACGAAGTGGCGGATCCCCCAGCCGATGCCGCGCGCAAGCCGCTCGCGCGACTGCTCCGGCAGGCCGAGCTCTCGGCGCGCTGCGTTCATCGAGGCGGTGAGGCCAGCCTCGGAGTCGATGAGCGTTCCGTCGAGGTCAAATGCTACGGCAGAAATGGAGGTCATGGTCTCCGGCGTGTTGAAGAAGTCGGAGGTCGGTGCTAGCCTACGCCCCCTTCGCCGCAAGTTCGGCGCATGCGTTCGTAGCTCAGTTGGATAGAGCGTTGGCCTCCGGAGCCAAAGGTCGCAGGTTCGACCCCTGCCGGACGTACTTACAAAGAAGCCACCAGACCGGAGCTCGGGCTGGTGGCTTTTTCGTACTTGCCGCCCGCGTCGCGCCGACTCGGCAGGTTCGTCAGCGGCTAGCCGCCGTATTCCGTCTGGAGCATCTTGGCGATGGTCTGCAGCTGCATGTTGGAGGTGCCCTCGTAGATCTTGCCGATCTTGGAGTCGCGGAAGAACTTCTCGGCCGGATACTCCTTGGTGAAGCCGACGCCGCCGAGGAACTCGATCGCGAGCGACGCCGTGCGCTCGGCCACCTCTGAGGCGAAGAGCTTGGCCATGGCAGCCTCCTTGACGAAGGGCTTCTTGGCATCCTTCAGCCGGGCCGCGTTGTAGACCATCAGCCGGGCGGCCTCGATCTCCATGGCGACGCGGGCATACTGGAACTGCATGCCCTGGAAGCTGGCGAGCTTCTGCCCGAACTGCTCGCGCTCGAGCATGTACTTCATGGAGTAGTCGAAGGCTCCCTGGGCCAGTCCGAGCATCTGGGCGCCGATGCCGATGCGGCCCTCGTTGAGGGTCTCGATGGCGATCTTGTAGCCCTTGCCGACATCACCGAGCACTTGGTTGTCGGGGACGAAGCAGTCCTCGAAGACGAGCTCACAGGTGCTCGAGGCGCGGATGCCGAGCTTGTCTTCCTTCTTGCCGATGGAGAAGCCGGCTGCGTCGCGCTCCACGAGGAAGGCGGTGATGCCGCGATAGCCCTTCGAGAGGTCGACGTTGGCGAAGACGATGAAGAGGTTGCTCTCGCCGGCGTTGGTGATCCAGAGCTTGCGGCCGGTGAGCGACCAGCCGCCCTCACGGCGCTCTGCCGTGGCGCGGAGGGCGAAGGCGTCGGAGCCCGAGCCTGCCTCGCTGAGGGCGTAGGAGCCGATCCAGGAGGAGGCCAACTTGGGCAGGTACTTCTGCCGGATCTCCTCGGTTCCGAAGTTGAGCACGGCGTTGACGACGAGCGTGTTCTGAACATCCATCAGGACCGAGATGCTCGGATCGACCTGGGCGATGGCCTCGATGGCGAGGATGGCGCTGAACATGTCGGCGCCCGCGCCGCCGTAGGCCTCGGGGATCTCGATGCCCATGATGCCCAGCTGGAACAGCTCGGGGATGAGCGCCTTATCGACCGCGGCCGCTTGGTCCATGCTGTGCACGCGGGGGCCGATGCGCTCACGGGCGAAGGCGAGCACGGTGTCGCGGAAGAGGTACTCGTCTTCAGAAAGCTGGGTCAACGGCAGGGTGCTCACGTCGGTTCTCCGGTCTGGTGCGGCTGCTAGCATCGCAGTCGCGGGCAGCCTAGTCACTCAGGCGAAAGGCAAAAGCCCCTCGTGCAGTGAGCAGTGCATTTCGCATCGTCCCGCCATTCGGGGTCAGTGCCACTTCCTTGACGGCGCTGCACGACCTCCATACCTCGCCGCCCAGCCTGCCCATGGATGAGGTGCACGATGAGCGACGCAGTCTATCCCAACCCTAGCTCCACGGCGCTGCTGGTCATCGACATCCAGGAGCGGCTTATCGGGGCGATGGAGCCGGAGAGCGCGCAGCGCATGGTGCGACAGACGGCGCTGCTGATCGCGACGGCTGCGGAGTTCGGCTGGCCCGTGGTCTACTCCGAGCAGTATCCCAAGGGATTGGGGCCTACGGTAGAGAGCCTGCGAGCGCCCCTTGAGGCCTGCGGCGCCCGCAGGGTGGAGAAGGTGGAGTTCTCCTGTTTTCGGAACGCTACTTTCGCCGCGGAGGTCATGCCGATGCTGCCGAACCACATCATCGTGGCCGGCATGGAGGCCCATATCTGTGTGCTCCAGACGGTCACCGACCTGCAGGCGCGTGGCCATCAGATCTTCGTGCCGCTCGACGCGGTGAGCAGCCGTGCGGCCGACGCGCGCGACAACGGTCTTGCGCTGATGGCCCGCGCGGGTGCGGTGGTGACCAACGCGGAGTCGGTGGTCTTCTATGCGCTGCAGCGGGCGGGAACGGAGCGGTTCAAGCGGCTCCAGGCGCTCATCAAGTAGCGCCTCCTTCCGTGCTGCCGCTGCCTAGCCCTCGGCCTGCGCGATGAGAACAAACTTCTTTCGGGCATGGTCGGCGCGGGTCCGAATCTCCTCGAGCTTGAGCTCGTGGTAGGGCTCCTTGCGGGCGTCGAGGACCCAGGTCCAGGTCGCGTCGCTGGTCGGAAAGACGACGTCTCCGTCTTTGACCGTTGCCTCGCCGACGAGGGAGCCATCGACGCGATAGAGGAGCAGTTTTCCGTCAGCCATGGTGTTTGCCTCAAAGGGGTAGGCCGTAGCAGGCCGTTCAGATTCAGGTTGGCCTGTTAGGCGAAACGGCGCTCGCTGGCGACCCATTCGCGTGGCGTAGCGAGCAGGGTGCCCTCTTCGATGAAGTAGACGACAGGGGGGAGGGCGCGGCGCGCGACCTCTTCATGTTGGAAGGCTGCCTCTGCGAAGGCTGCGGCGCCGTCGCGGCTGAGCGGTGCGATGAAGAGGTGGTCGGGCGAGGCGGCGGCAAGCATCAAGCCGTGGCGAGCCCGGTCGAAGAGGTGGGTTGCCAAGATGGTGAGCCGGGCAGCGTCTGCGCCGTCTCCGTGGAAGGCACGCTCCATGGGGTAGCTTGCACCTTCTACAGGCCGGAAATCCGCGCGGGTGCGGTGGAGCAACATGGAGGCCGCTGCCCGCTCGACGCGCTCGGGGTGAACCGCCCATTCTTCGCGGAGGCGGTCCGTGATGGCGAATCGCCGGTCGCGGCCCTCGAAGACGAAGTAGAGCGTGTGGTGGTCGTTGAGCGGCCAGGCAACCAGCGGCTCGCCCGCAATCGCTGCATATCCGCGACCGAAGGCCGCCGTGTCGAGCAGGCTCGTGATGGAGGCTGCGGCCGAGACGAAGTCGAACTTGGAGGCGGCGGGCAGGCAGGGTGCGGCAAGGGCAAAGGCTGCGCCGCGGAGGAAGGCGCCGTCGTCACTGCCGTCGAGCTGCTCGTCGAGCCACGAGGCAGCCACCCGCCTGCGCGCCTTGGGCTGCTCGTCGGACCAGAGGTCGAGCGCCCCGTCGACAACTGTCCAGCAAAGTCCATTGGCAGTGAGCAGCGCGCCGCGCTCGGAGGAGGTCGTCATGCTGAGAACTCCGACAGTGCGGCGCGCATCCGGCGGAGGGTCTCCGCCTGACCGACCACCGCGATGGTCTCGTAAATCGGCGGGCTGACTGCATCGCCCGTGAGCGCGATTCGGACAGGCTGCGCGAGCTTTCCGAGGCCAAGGCCGGAGCTCTCGAGCACGCCCTTCACGGCTGCCTCGATGTCGGCAGGTTCGAAGCTTGAAAGGGCTTCGAGCGCCGCGATGAGCTGCTCAAATCCGGCCTTCGATGAGGCCGACATCCACTTCTTCACCGCAGCCTCCGCGTAGGCAGCAGGGGCCTGCCAGGCGAAGAGTGCGCCGTCTGCTAGCTGGACGAGGTTGAGCGAACGCTCGCGCAGCGCCTCGACCAGCATGAGGAACTTGGCGTCGACCTCGGTCTCCACGCCGCGCGCCTTGAGGAAGGGCAGCGTGCGCTCGGCGAGCGTCTGGGTGGACAGGCGCTTCATCCACTGGGTGTTGACCCACGACATCTTGTCTTCATCGTAGCGGCCGGAGCCGCGGTTGACGTCGATGACGTCGAACTTCGCGATGAGCTCGTCGTAGGAGAAGATCTCCTGGTCACCATGCGACCAGCCGAGCCGCGCGATGTAGTTCACCACAGCCTCGGCGAGATAGCCCTGGTCGCGGTAGTGCTGGACCGAGGCGGAGCCCTTGCGCTTGGAGAGGCCGTCGACGAGCGGAAGGTGGCCGAACTCCGGCGGGTTGTGGCCGAGCGCCTTGTAGAGCTGGTACTGGCGGAAGGTGTTGCTCATGTGATCCTGACCGCGGACAACATGGGTGACGCCCATGAAGGAGTCGTCGCAGACCACCACAAAGTTGTAGGTCGGGGTGCCGTCGGAGCGGACGATGATGAGGTCGTCGAGCTCCTCGTGGTTCACGGTGACATCGCCGAGGACAAGGTCGTGGACGGTGGTCTCGCCGGTCTGCGGCATCTTGAAGCGGACGGTGAAGGCGGCGTCGCCCTCGGGGGCGTCGGTCCGGTCGCGCCAACGGGCGTCATACTTCGGGGGGCGGCCCTCGGCGATGGCGGTCTCGCGCATCGTCACGAGCTCCTCGGCGGTGCAGTAGCACTTGTAGGCAAGGCCTCGGTCGAGGAGGTCATGCGCCAGCCGGACATGCTCGTCGCGGCGCGAGGACTGGATGACCATGTCTTCGTCGTGATGGATGCCCAGCCATTCGAGCCCCTCGATGATGGCGTGCATGGACTGCTCGGTGGAGCGCTCGAGGTCGGTGTCCTCGATGCGGAGCAGGAGCTTCCCGCCCGTGTGCTTGGCATAGAGGAAGTTGAAGAGCGCCGTCCGAGCGCCGCCGATGTGAAGATAGCCAGTCGGGCTGGGGGCAAAACGGAGGCGGATCGACATGGGGAATGGCTCGCAAGACGGGCGCAAATCGAGCGCAGATTCAAGGTGCGGCGGTGTTACCACTGGCCTCTCGGAGCGTCAACGCGCCGTCAGGTCGCGCAGTGGCCGGTGTCGCAGCTGTCGGCCCGCTTGAGGCGGGGCAGGAAGGGGCGCAGGTTCATGAAGCCCCAGTAGCCCATCTGCATCGCCAACCCCGCCCCGGGAAGGGCCGCGAGCCGGACTGCAAAGCCGAAGGCGGGGATGCGCTTCCAAATCTCCACGAAGGCCAGCGGCCCCGTGAAGATGGTGCCGGAGCCATCCTTGGCGTGGAAGCGTCGGTTCACCTCCTTGGCATCGAGCCCCTCGGCTTCTGCCGAAAAGTTGGCCTCGGTGATGTCGATGAAGGCGATGCGACCATCGGTCGAGCGGCGTTGGTAGACCGCGATTTCACGGGCGCAGAGCGGGCAGAGGCCATCGAAGTAGACGCGTAGCGGTGCAGACATGTGAGGCTCCTTCGAGATGGCTAACGCTGCGTATTCGCGCCATGGAGCGCAAGACAAACAGGCAGGTTATCTAACAAAATGACGCGCGACGCCCGAAGGTTCGGAGCGTTGCGTCGGAAGTGGATTTTTGGCAGGTCTGAGACCATAGAGGGGGCCGTTGAAACCCTGTGAGGCAGCGAGGCGGCGAGGATGATCGGATGCGATGCTCAACTGATGCTCCGCGCGCTGCCGGGTATCCCGATTGTGCAGCCGGGCGACGACCTTGGCCTGCTGGTCCGTGAGGCACTCGTCCGTGCCGGCCTCGAACTGCAGCGCGGCGATGTGGTTGTGGTCGCGAGCAAGCTGGTTTCGCGGAGCGAAGGTCGCTTCGTTGCCCTGTCGCGCGTCACGCCGGGCGACGAGGCGGTGGCGATGGCGTCGCGCTGCGGCAAGGACCCGCGGGTTGTGGAGATGATCCTGTCCGAGTCTTCCGCGGTTGTGCGCGAGACCTCTGCAGCCATCATCGTCCGTCACCGGCTCGGGTTTGTCTGCGCCAACGCTGGCATCGACTTCAGCAACGCTCGTCCTGCCGATGCCAACGCGGACACCTGGATGCTCTTGCTGCCGACTGCTCCGGACGCATCTGCCGAGAGCCTTCGTAAGGTGCTGGCGCAGGACTGCGACGGCATAGGTGTGGTCATCTCCGACTCGTTCGGCAGGCCATTCCGAATCGGCACGCTGGGCGCTGCCATCGGGCTCGCAGGGCTGCCGGCTCTCTGGGATCAGCGGGGCCGGACCGACCTCTTCGGGCGGACGCTGGAGATCACTGTCACCGGGCTGGCCGATCAGGTGGCTGCCGCCGCCGACCTTGTGGCCGGACAGGCCGATGAGGGGCGCGGCGTGGTGCTCGTCCGAGGGCTTCACTTTGAGCCGGCTGCGAGCGCAGCATCGCAGCTCTCTCGTGCTCCGGAGCAGGATGTCTTCGCGCCGGGCGGACAGCGGACGAGGTCCGAATGAGGGTTGTTCTGCTCGCTGGAGGCGTGGGCGGCGCCAGGCTCGCGCAGGGTCTAGCAGCTGAGCTCAGCCCGGAGCAGGTGACGGTCGTGGTCAACACAGGCGATGACTTCGACCACTGGGGGCTCCGGATCTGCCCCGACCTCGACACCGTCACCTACACGCTTGCCGGGCTGGCACCCGAGGAGCGGGGCTGGGGGCGCGAAGCGGAGAGTTTCGCGCTGCTTGAGACCATGCGGCAGCTCGGTGGCGACGGCTGGTTCCTGCTCGGCGACCGCGACCTCGCGCTTCACCTGCTCCGGACGCAGCGACTTGCGGCGGGGCAGAGGCTTACGGAGATTGGAGCGCAGGTCGCCCGCTCGCTCGGTGTGGCGCACCGCATCCTGCCTGCGACGGACGAGCGCTGGGAGACCCGCATCGAGACGACGGAGCAGGGCGAACTCCGCTTTCAGGACTGGCTGGTGCTGCATCGTGCCGTGCCCGCAGCAACGGCTATCCGGTTCGCGGGCAGTGCTGTCCCGACGCCGGAGGTCATCGCGGCGCTGACGGAGGCAGACCTCATCATCGTCGCGCCTTCGAACCCATTTGTCTCTATCGCGCCGATGCTCGCGCTGCCCGGCTTTGCCGAACTGCTCCGCGGCCGCCCCGTCGTCGGCGTGAGCCCGGTTGTGAACGGTCGTGCGGTGAAGGGGCCGCTCGTGGAGATGTTTGCATCACTGCTCCAGCGCGAGGCGTCCGCTGCGGCGGTCGCGGGCTGGTATGGCGACCTCGTCTCTGCCTGGGTGGTGGAGCAAGGCGACGAGGCGCCGCTGCTTCGAGAGGGCCGCAGCGTGCACGGCTGCGCGACCGTGATGGGCGGTCTCGAGGGTCGCCGCCGGTTGGCTCGCGAGGTGCTCGCCTTCGCGGCCCGTGCGAAGCGATGACGGGCGGGTCGGGCTGGACCGTTCTGTTACCACTCCGTGATCTCGGCGGAGGTAAGACACGGCTCTCGCACTGCCTTTCCCCCACCGAGCGGCGAGAGCTCACAGCCTTCTCAGCCGCCTCGGTGGTCTCCTCTTGCGAGAAGGCCTCGGCGGTTGAGCGCATCGTTTTGGTCACGGGCAGCGCCGAGGCGTCTGATTGGGCAGCCGACGCCGGCGTGATCGCCTGGCCGGAGCCGCCGGGCCGATTGGGTCTCGCTGGTGCGATGGAGGCTGCAGTATCTGCCCACTCGCACGCTCAGAGCCGGATCGCCGTGGTGATGGGTGACCTGCCGCTGGCCAACGCGGCGGCCATCTCCCGATGCCTGCGCCGCGCCGACACGCGCCCCGTCACGCTGGTTCCCAGCCGTTCGGGTGCAGGAACCAACATGCTCGCATTTACCGGCGGTGCCCAGATCGCGCTCGCGCTCGGCGCCTCTGACAGCCTTGCTCAGCATCGCCGCGCGGCGCGGGCGGCCGGCCTTCGCTTCCAGACCGTTCCATCGGCACCGCTCGCGCTCGATGTGGACGATGCAGACGACCTGAGGCTCCTCGCACGGGTCGCCGCGGCCCGTCGGTCGCTCGCCTTCCTCGCCCGCTTCTAGTCGGAGAGCTGGCGCTCGTGCGCCGTTGGCTCGTAGCGGAAGGCTTGGTCTTGCGTCAGAGCCGTGTAGCTGCCGAAGGTCGCGGCTGCATCCACGACAGCGTTAAGCTGCTCGCTCGCTCCCTCGCCGGCGGTTTCATCGGCCTCGAAGGCGCGGATGATGCGGTAGAGGGTAGAGCGCTGCGCCGGCACTCTCCCTGCGCTCCGGGCTACCTTGCGGAGCTGCGCAGGCGTGAGGAGCTGGCCATGCCGGGCGCCTGCAGCCGTCGAGATGCTCTCGTTCATCAGCGTGCCGCCGAGGTCGTTGACCCCTGCGCCCAGGAGGCGAGAAGCGAGCGATAGCCCCTCCTTGACCCACGAGACCTGGAGGTTGCGAACCGACTGGCCAAGGATGAGGCGAGCGAGGGCGTAGAGCCGCAGCCGCTCGGTGACGGAGGGGCCTGGGGCGAGACCGTCGGTGCCACGGGCCAGAAAAATGGGCGCCTCTTCGTGCACGAAGGAGAGCGGCACAAACTCGGTGATACCGCCTGTCTCGCGCTGCAGTTCGCGGAGCGTATGCAGATGGTCGATGCGGTGATGCCACTGCTCCGCATGGCCGAACATCATGGTCGCGGTGGTCTTGAGGCCCACCTCGTGTGCGGTGCGCACCACCTCGAGCCACTGACGGGTGTTGATGCGCCCGGGGCCAAGGGTGGCGCGGATACCGTCGTCGAGGATCTCGGCGCTGGTGCCGGGGAGGGTGTCGACGCCGGCCTCTTTGAGTTCGGTGAGGAAGTCGCGGAGCGGGCGGCGCTGCCTGCCGGCGCCGAACTTCACCTCTTCGGGCGAGAAGGCGTGCAGGTGTAGGTCGGGGAGGGCGCCTTTGATCGCTCGCGCGATCTCGGCATACTCGCCGCCGGTCATGCGCGGAGCGAGCCCGGCCTGCACGCAGACCTCGGTGGCCCCCATCGCAGCCGCCTCGGTTGCGCGGCGCACCACCTCTTCGAGTGGAAGGTAGTAGCCCTGCTCGGAGCGGAGGTCGCGGGAGAAGGCGCAGAAGCCGCAGGACTTCACGCAGACATTGGTGAAGTTGATGTTCCGATTGACCACATAGGTCACAAGCTCGCCCGCCTGGCGGGCGCGGAGGAGGTCGGCGACCCGAATCAGCGCGTCGAGCGCCTCGCCCTCCACACCGGAGAGCAGGAGCGCATCGTCGCGCCCAATCTCGCCGTCGGTGAGGGCCCGTTCGAGTGCAGCCGCAATGTCTGGCGCGAGACCGCCGAGCTGCACAGTCACGGGTGCTCCTCCAGCGCGAGCTGGCCGCTGGCCCAGCGCTCGGTATCTGCACGTCCGATGGCGCTCCGGACCGGCTCGTCGAGCCAGGTGTCGTTGATGAATCGGGGGTAGACGGGCAGCCGTGCGCGGAGCTGTCGGCCCATCGCGCCGAGTTCGGACTCGAGCCGGCCGAGGTGGGGCCAGGCGTGGCCTGGGTTGATGTAGTCGGGCGTCATGGGGGAGATGCCACCCAGATCGTTAATGCCCGCCGCGACGAGCTCGCCTAGCGAGCAGGGTAGCAGGTTGGGAGGTGCTTGAAGGCTTATCTCGGCGGGTAGCAGGCACCGTGAAAGTGCCACAACCCGCAGGAAGTGGTCGGCTGAAGGCTCTTCGGCGGTCGCTGCACGGGTGTCAGCGTGGGCGCGGAAGTTCTGAACGATGACCTCCTGGATGTGGCCAAAGCGGCGGTGCAGGTCGGCGATCGCGGAGAGGGTGTCGATGGTCTCCTCGAGCGTCTCGCCGATGCCGATGAGGAGGCCGCTCGTGAAGGGGATGCGGAGCTGCCCGGCCCGCTCCGTCATGGCGATGCGAACGGCAGGGCGCTTGTCGGGCGCCCGGTGGTGCACCTGCCCCGGCTGGCAGAGCCGGTCGCTCACAGACTCGAGCATGAGGCCCATGGAGGCGTTGACGGGGCGGATGAGCCGGAGCTCCTCTTTGTTCAGGATGCCAGCGTTGGTGTGGGCGATGAGGCCGTGTCGGAGCGCCTCTTCACCGGCCCATCGGAGGTAGTGGGCTGTGCTCTCAAACCCCCAGGTTTCGAGCAGCCGACGATAGCTCGAGAAGGCGGTCTCCGGGGTGTCGCCAAGGCAGAGCAGGGCTTCGATGCAGCCAAGCTCGGAGGCGCGTGCGAGGGTTCGGGTGATTTCTTCCGGCGACATCGTCCAGACGCCCTGGTCCCCAGGAGAGCGGCGAAAGGCGCAGTAGTCGCAGCGATTGCGGCAGAGGTTGGTGACGGGGAGGAAGACCTTGGGCGAGAAGGTGACCACCGTTCCCCAGTGGTCGTCTGCGATGGCCCGGGCGCGCGCAAAGAGGCTCGGCGTGGAGAGCCGGAGTAGGGCGTCGGCGTCGATTGCGTCGAAGCGTATGGAGGCAGTCTCGCTCATGGTGCCACTCTTAGTGCGAGCGGTCGCTGCGGGGTAGCGGAGAAAGGTGCGGAGACAGGCAAAAAAGCGGAGCAAAAACGATTTTCGCCCCGACACGAGGTCGGGGCGAAACATCAGAGCGGGAGACGGGATTCGAACCCGCGACTTCGACCTTGGCAAGGTCGCGCTCTACCACTGAGCTACTCCCGCAATTGCGGAGCGGTCGTCTAAGCGAAGACCGGATCCCCGTCAAGTGAAAAGTTAACCACCTGAGCCGTTTGCAACGCCGGGAACCTCGACCTCCGGCTCAACGACGAAGAGCGGCTCGTTGACCTTGTAGTCGCCCGCGCTCACGGCAGCATCGAGGATGGCCTTGAAGTAGGGCGACCAGGCGGTCTCCCCAGCAGCGGCGTGGACCAGCAGGCGGGCCCGCTGCTTCGTCTCGCCCATCGCGGTCTCGAGCAGCCGCACGCGGAGCTCGGTCTCAAGCTGGGCAAGCTCCTTGGCTGCGGGCGGCGTCGGTGCTGCCACACGGTCCTTGAGCCGGACGATGAAGGGAACGCCGTCGACGAGCACCGTGGTGGGGTGGAGCGGTGCCTCCTTCGTGAGGGTGAAGGCCAGCTTCATCAGCTCGCGCGAACGGCCCACGCTGGGGATCGCATCGGCGGGCGGAGCGGGGAGCTTGAAGTCACCATAGGACATGCCCACGCCCTCGCGGGCAAAGAGGCCCGTCGAGCCCGACTTCACCTGGGCCGCGCCCGAGCCTTCGCCACCGCCGGCCTCCTTGGCCTCGGCCTCGACAGCCTCGGCGAGCGTCTTGGACGTGGCTGCGAGTTCGAGGATGCGCTTGCCACGGAGACCGAGGCCGTCGGCCGCCGTCTTGGTCCGCGACTCCTTGAGGAGCGACGTGGCGATCTCGTTCTTGAGCTCGGCGAGGGGCTTCTTGCCGGCCGCATGGACCTCCTCGACCTTGAGGATGCTGTAGGCAAAGTCCTGCTCAACCGTCGTGATGTCCCCAGCCTTCTTGTCCTTCACTGCGTCGAAGACCTCTGCGGCGATGTTCTCCGCCGAGCGGAAGCCCATGTCGCCCTGAGACTCCTTCTCGCGGTCGAGCTCCGTGAGCTCCACGACCACCTTGGAGAAGTCCTCGGCCTTGGCCCGGGCAAGCGCGGCGTCGAAGCGTGCCTTGGCGGCCGCCTTCTCTGCCTCGTCTCCCTCGCTCGGCTTGCGGATGTAGATGCGGCGAAGCTTGATCTCGAGCGGACGGGTGTAGTCGTTGCCCGGGGCGTTGTAGGCCGCCTCGACCTTGGCAGCGTTGGCCTCGGCCCAGGTTGCTGCCTCGTCGTCGGAGACGTCGGCAGCGACAACCTGCGAGGGGTCGAGAGAGACATACTCGAGTTCGACCTTCTCGTTGCGGCGCGCGTAGGCCTTGAGCACCGTCGCGGGCGGGAGCGCCAGCGTGCCGTTGAGCCAGGCAAGATACTGCAGCGCCACGAGCTCCTTGCCCTTGAAGGTCTCGTAGTCGGCGACGGAACGGCCGAAGTAGCCGACGATCCGGTCGCGGTATTCCTTGGAGAACCCACCCGTCTCGTCAGCGTAGAAGTAGTCGTAGTCCACGTTGGCGAACTGCGCCTTATACTCCGCCGGGAAGTCGCGGCAGATGGCCTTGCCATCCTTGTGGTAGTCGTCGTGCCAGTTGACGATGTAGCAGCTGATCGCCTCGGGGGTCACGGTGATGCCCGACGTCTCAGCCCGCTCTGCGAGCAGCAGAACCAGGGCGATGTCGTCGAGGGTGCCCTTGCGGAGCTCGGCGAACTTCTCGTCGCTGATCCGCTCGGAGCCGCTCTGCCGCCACCGCTCGACCGTCGCACGGAGCTCGCTGTCGGCGATCTCTTCGCCCGCGACCTTGCCGGCCCAGTCGCCGCTCTTGGTCGTGTAGCCGCTCGACTGAGGGCCAAAGAAGACCACGAACACGACGATGATGACGCCGAGGATGATGAGAATGACCTTGTTCCGGCGCTGTTCGCGAAGTGCCTCAAGCATGTTTCCAGTTCTCCATCGATGCGGGCGTAGGCCCGCCGAATAGGCAAGACGAAGGGGAGGGTGTTACTCGCACCCGCGCGAGGTAGCAAGGCGCGCGGCCGCACTCTCGGGCCCGAACCTTGTCGGGGCGGGGAGGGTAGGCTAGTCTCCAATATCCTAACGCCCTCTCCCTTGAACGAGTCTTCATGATCTTCGACAAGTTTCTCGGACTTTTCTCGAACGACCTCGCGGTCGACCTCGGGACGTCGAACTGTCGGGTCTTCATCTCGGGCCAAGGCGTCGTCCTCTCGGAGCCCTCGCTGGTCGCCATCGAGAAGGATGCCCGCGGCGTGCCCAATGTGCTCGAGATTGGTACGCGGGCAAAAGAGATGCTCGGCCGGACGCCCCCGGGTGTGGATGTTGTAGCGCCCCTCAAGGATGGCGCCATCGACAACTTCGATGTGACCTCGGCGATGCTCCGATACTTCTTCACCAAGGCCCACAGCCGTCGGATGCTGGTGTCGCCCCGCGCCGTCATCAGCGTGCCCTACGGCCTGAGCCAGGTTGCGCGCCGCGTGGTGAAGGATGCAGCGGAGTCTGCAGGCGCCAGAGATGTGCAGCTCATCGAGAAGCCCATGGCCTCGGCCATCGGGACGGGGCTGCCGATCGGCGAGCCGGCAGGAAACATGATCGTCGACATCGGGGGCGGAACCACGGAGGTCGCCATCATCTCGCTCTTCGGCATCGCAAAGTGCACGGCGGTGCGGACCGGCGGCGATAAGATGGACGAGGCGATCATCGAGCATGTGAAGCGGACCCACAACCTCAACATCGGCAAACCCACTGCCGAGTCGGTCAAGTGCACCATCGGCAACGCAATGGACATGGGCGAAGAGTATGTGATGGAGATTCGCGGCTCCGACGTCGTCTCTGAGCGACCGCGCATCGTCGAGGTCACCTCCGACGAGATCCGGGAGGCGCTTGCAGGGCCGGTCAACGACATCCTGGCCGCCATCAACGGCGCTTTCATCAACACGCAGCCCGAGCTCCGGGGCGACATTCTCAACAACGGCATCATGCTTGTCGGCGGCGGCTCTAACCTGCGCCACCTTGCCGAACTCATCCGTCGCGAGCTCAAGCTCTCGCCCATCCTCTTTGACCGCCCCTTCGATGCAGCAGTGCTCGGGGCCGGTCAGGTGCTGGACGACCCTCGTCTGATGGCGAAGGTCGCCGTCTCGGCGTGAAGGCGCTGGCGCCGGTCGCAGGAGGGGCCCGCTGATGTGGGAGTTTCTTCGTAAGCAACGCGGGCTGTTTGCTGGCCTCTTTGTGCTTGCAGTCGGTCTGGTGTTCTGGGGCGTGGAGGGAGGCGATGCCACCAGTCGGGTGACGCCGGTCGGCTCGGTGCTCATTCAGGGCGGCGCGCTGGCGGAGCGTGCGAGCGCCGGGACCCTGTCGCCGCTGTCGAGCTTTGTGCAGCGGTTCCGCGACGCGGGTCGGGCCCGGGCAGAGGCCGATGCGCTGAGCAAAGAGGTTGCGCGGACGCGGGAGGAGAATGCTCGCCTGGCTGGCATCCTGCAGGAGAACGCGCGTCTGCGGGCGCTTGTGGGCTTTGCGGCGGCACATCCTCGGTTGGAGTTGGTACCCGCCAAGGTGATTGGGGCGGACATGACGCCTTGGTTTCGTGTCACCTCGCTGTCGGTTGCTTCGGGGTCGTCGCGGGTGGCGGTGGGGCAGCCGGTTGTATCGAGCGCCGGCGTCGTTGGTTCTGTGAGCGAAGTGGCCGGCGGCATCGTTCAGGTAACGCTGGCGGTCGACCCTCGGTCGAGCATCGATGTGGTTGTGCAGCGCAACCGGGCCCGAGGTGTGGTGCAGGGGCTGGGCCATTCCAACGACTACATCTCTCAGATTGCCTTTCTTTTGCGGCGGGACGAGGTGAAGGAGGGAGACCTGCTCGTGACGAGCGGTATCGGCGGGAAGTTCCCGCCCGATCTTCTTGTGGGGCGGGTGTCAAAGCTGGTTGCGAGCAAGCAGGGTCTGTTTCAGGAGGCCATGGCGGAGCCCGCGGTCGACTTCGGTCGAATTGAAGAGGTCTTCATCATCCTGGGCGAGAAGGAGCGCTGATGGAGGTTCTCGGCGCCTGGCTGCTCGGACTGGCTGCGCTCTATGCGCATGCAGCGCTCGCGCCGGCGCTGGAGTTGGAGCGCATTTTTGTGAACATCCCGGTCATCTGGGTGGTCTGGGTGACGCTGCGTCGTGATGCTGACTGGGCCTTCGCGACGGTGCTCATCTTCGGCTTGGCGGCGGGACTGCTGGGCGGTGTGGGGCGTGGCCCCTACCTGATGGCGCTGGGCACGGTGGGGATGGCCACGATCTGGCTTCGTCACCGGCTGCAGCTGGAGGGTGCGTTGGTCGCGGCGGGCTGGGCGGCTGTGATGACCTGTCTCTTTGATCTGGTGTTCCTGTCGTTGGTGGCGCTGTCGTCGCAGCTGCCGTGGGCGGGCGGCTATTTGCTTCGGACGACCCCGCTCACCGCGCTGCTGACAGCGGCGGCCTCGGTGCTGGTTGCTCCTGTGCTGTCGCTCTTGGGTCGGCTGTCTGCAACCCGGACCCGCGGGCTCGCCCCGCTGCGGCCCCGATGAGCAGCGAGGCCTCGTTTGGCGGAGCCCTCTCCGGTGCATCGGAGGTGGCGCACCGGACCCGTCGGCTTTTGCTGGTGGGATTCGTCTTTCTTGTGCCCTGGATCGTGATTGTGGCGCGGCTCTGGTTCCTGCAGTTGGAGCGGGGGCCACACTACCAGTCGTTGGCCTCGGGCAACTTTGTTCGGGAGAGCGACATCACGCCCGACCGGGGGCGCATCTTCGACGCGAAGGGTCGCGTGCTGGCGGAGAACCGTCCGAGCTACGACATCATGGCCTCGCCAAACATCCTTTTTCGAAACAAAGAGGTTCCCCAGCTATTGGCAACCAAGTTACCGATCGACAAAGATAAATTGGAGCGCCTGATTGCCGCTTCTCAGACGGGTACGGGTGCAGAAATCGTTGTGCGCCGTGACGTCCCGCGGGACCAGGTTGCGGTGGTCGAGACCTGGAAGAATGAGCTGCCAGGCATCTACCTGCGCATCAGCCAGCGTCGCTACTATCCCTTCGACAGCCTCGCCGCGCACACCATCGGCTATGTTTCGGGCATCTCGGAGGAGGAGGCTCGGAGCTGGGAGAGCACAGGCTACACGGGAGGAGACCAGGTGGGCCGGACGGGGTTGGAGCGCTGGTTTGAGTCGATCCTCCGCGGTGCGCCGGGGCTGGAGCGGAATGTGGTCGATGTGCGGGGTGTGGAGCAGACCGCGTCGGTGGCCAACGAGCTGTTGGGCTCGCTCCGTCGGGTGGAGCCGGTGCCTGGTCAGGAGTTGGTGCTGACGCTGGACGCCGACCTGACGCAGATTGCCGACGATGCGATGGCGCGTACGCCGAGCGGTGGGCTGGTTGCGCTTGACCCGCGCGACGGCTCGATTCTGGCACTCTACTCGAAGCCGGGGTTCAACCTCAACGCTTGGTCGGGGCGGTTGTCGAACGAGGAGAAGCGTCGCATCGACAACGACCCCTTCAAGCCGATGCTCAACAAGGTGACCTCGAGCTACTTTCCTGGCTCGACCTACAAGGTTGTGACCGCGATGGCTGGGCTGGAGGAGGGGCTTGTGAACCCCAAGACCGAGGTCGATTGCAGCGGTGTGTTTCACTACGGCAACCGCGATTTCCGCTGCTGGAACCGCACCGGGCATGGCGAGGTGAACCTGTCGTCGGCGCTTGCAGCCTCCTGCGATGTCTACTTTTATGGCCTAGGCGTGGAGCTGGGCATAGACCGTCTCGCCCGTTACGCAACCGAGTTCGGCTTTGGCGAGATGACAGGTGTGACGCTGCCGGGGGAGTCGGCCGGTCTTGTGCCGACGAAGGCCTGGCACGAGACCCACTCGGATGGCGGCTTCCAGTTCGGCTTTGCGGTCAACACCTCGGTAGGACAGGGCGATGTGCGGACGACGCCGCTGCAGCTGGCGCTCACCTACGCGGCGCTCGCCAACGGTGGGTCGCTCTACTATCCCCGTCTGGTGGACCGGATTCAGCTTCAGGACGGCACGGCGGTCTACGAGTATCCGCGGAAGGCGCGGAGGCAGCTCCCCTTCAAGCCCGAGAACATCCGTCAGGTGATGCGGGGCCTTCGGGCGGTGCTTGATACGGAGGAGGGGACGGCGCGCGAGTACCGGCTGAGCTACCTCGACGCAGCGGGCAAGACAGGGACCGCGCAGGTCCGGGCGCTCGACACGGCCCGTCTGGACGGCGCCGAGGCGCTCTTTGCAGACCGTGACCACGCCTGGTTTGTGGCTGTAGCGCCGGTGGACGACCCGAGGATTGTGGTGTCGGTCTTTGTGGAGCACGGCGGCCACGGTGCGAGCGCGGCTGCACCTGTGGCGATGAAGGTCATCGACCGCTACTTCCGCGAGGTGCTGGGCATGGACGAGGCAGTGACTGCGTTTGTTGACGGCAGCGACCGCAAACGTTTGCACGAACTGCTGCACGAGCCCGAGGCGGTGGCGGCGGGAGCGCCTCCGAAGGTCTCGGGAGAGCCGGGTGTGCCGATGTTCCGGTCGCCCAAAGAGGGCAGCGGGAGCGCGCCGGAGGTGAGACCATGAAATCAACCCGGCTTGCGGGAAACCGGACCCGGAATGTGGATCTGGTGCTGCTCTTTCTGCTGATGACGATCGCGCTGATGGGATATGTGGACCTGCACTCGTCGGCCAATGTGGCGGTGACGGGGCACGATAAGGCGCACCTTATCCGGCTGGTGGTGGGCCTG
This sequence comes from Bradymonadales bacterium, assembly GCA_947483645.1. The sequence goes on from CANKLS010000002.1 coordinate 48,110, forward strand.
GTGGCTGCGACGGCGATCGGGTTCCGCGACTACCGGTTCCTGGAGCGGTGGGCCTACATCATCTACGCGGGCGTGATGCTGCTGCTGCTGGCGGTGCTGTTCGTGGGCGACATCCGCAACGGCTCGCAGCGGTGGATCGATCTGGGGTTCTTCGACCTGCAGCCTTCGGAGCTCGCGAAGTTGGCAGTCATTATCGCGCTGGCCCGCTACTTCCATGACCTAGGCGAGCGAGACCGGCTCGGCTTTGCAGACCTCTGGCCACCGGCGCTGATGGTCGCCTTCCCCTTCGTCTTGATCCTGGAGGAGCCGGATCTGGGGACAGGCCTTGTGGTGCTGTTCATCGCGCTGACGATGATGGCGGTGCAGCGCATCTCTTGGCTGGTCATCGGAGCAAGCGGGCTGGCTGCAGCTGCGGCGGCGCCGATCATGTGGTTCTTTGTGATGCACGACTACCAGAAAGCGCGGGTTTTCGCCTTCATGAGCCCGGAGCGGCACCTGCAGGGCGATGCGTGGCAGGTCTCGCAGTCGATGATCGCCATCGGTTCGGGCGGGCTGACAGGGAAGGGGTTCCTGAAGGGGTCGCAGGTTCAGGGCGGGTTTGTGACCTACCACGAGACCGACTTCATCTTCGCCCACCATGCGGAGCAGTGGGGATTTATGGGGAGCCTGCTGTTGCTCGGGCTCTACCTTGCGCTGGCCTGGTGGTCGCTGAACATTGCACGGACAGCCCGCGACCGGTTTGCGATGCTCTGCTCGGTGGGTGTCGGAGCCTTCGTCTTCTGGCACGTCATCATCAACATCGGGATGGTGACGGGGACGCTACCTGTGGTCGGGCTCTGGCTTCCGCTGGTGAGCTACGGCGGAACGGCCACGGTGACCGTGATGGCGGCGATGGGCCTGCTGACGAGCATCTCGCTCCGCCGGCATGTTTTTTAGCCGGCCAGGGAGTTGGTCGGCGGCGCAGCGGTCAGGCGCCGCCCTTGGCTGCGTTGCGGAGGAAGTCCTCGACGCCCTTGCGGCCGGGGAAGCCGACGAGGCGGCCGGTGAGCTTGCCGCCGCTGAAGGCGAGCAGGGTGGGGATGCCTTGGATGCCGTTGGTCGAGGCGACCTTCTTGTTGTTGTCGACGTTGAGCTTGGCGATGGCGAGGGTGCCTGCGAAGCTGGGGGCGAGTTCGTCGAGGATGGGAGCAATCTGACGGCAGGGGCCGCACCAGGGTGCCCAGAAGTCGATGACGATGGGGGTGGGCGACTCGAGGACGAGGGTCTGCCAGTTGGCGTCTGTGGCTTCGAGGAGAAGAATGCTGGCCATGTGTCGCTCCGAGATTCGCCGAGTGTGGCGTGGTGAGGGATAGGGAGGGTAGGCCCGTAGGCTGGATTGGTCAAGGCGATGAAATTGCGGTTCGTGGTAAATCGTTTTTTCGATTCATTTCATGAGGTAAACAATACAGTGCGTGAAGTTGTATTTACTTCGTTCGGGCCGTTTCGGGATATCGAACACAACCCGTCGATCCTCGTGGCAGCGGAAGCGGCCGCTGTCGTGGCTGCCGCCGGCGGCCGGGCGCGTGCCGAACAGCTCGAGGTGACCTACCTTGCCGCGGAGCGCTTTGCCCATTCAATCGGTCGCGGCCCACTCCGGATTCATCTTGGCCTGGCCGCCTCGCGGGCGGAGGTGACGGTAGAGCGCTGGGGCCATCCCGAGAGCGGTACTGAGCCCGACAACGCCGGCGCGCTCGGTCCGGTTCGGGGCATGGAGGCCAAGCCGCTGCAGAGCCATGGGGCGGAGCCGCTGGCGGAGGCGCTCCGGTTGGAGGGCGTCTCGGCAGCGCTCTCGGACGACGCAGGTGGCTTTGTCTGCAACGCGCTGCTCTGGTCGTCGCTGGCAAGCGGCGCCGACAGCTGCTTTGTCCATCTGCCGCTGCTGAGCGCTGACGAGGCGCAGGAGGTTGGGCGGTGCTTAGGTCGCGCCGTCTGCCGGTGGCTCGCTGGGGAGGCTCGCGTCTGAAGCTGACTGCTTGCGGACCCAGCGGTCGGCGTCGCGCCGGGTGAGGGCCGAGAGCGTCTCGTTGAGGCTGGCGGTGAGGTCGATGCCGAGGCTGTTGGCAAGGGTGGCGGCGGCGATGATGACATCGGAGAGCTCTGCGGCGACGCGGGCCTCTTCGCCGCCCCGCTTCTTCTTGGGGCCGTGGGCGTGGTTGAGTTCGCGGGCCAGCTCGCCCACCTCTTCGGTGAGCCGAGCGAGGTTGGCGAGCGGAGGCCAGTAGCCCTCTTCGAACTGGCCGATCCAGGCGTCGATAGTTTGCTGCAGATCGGCGATGGTCGTAACGGGGGGGTAGGTCGCTGCAGAGGTGTCGGGAATGCTCATCAAGGAACTCTGGTCGGAGGAGGATGGCCGCCGGTTGGCGGATTTTTCTCAATCCGTAAAGTCGGGCGACCTCGCCGGTGCGCTGCTTGCGATCGAGCGGGCCCCCGCGGCGGAAGACAAGCGGGTTCGGACGCTGCTGGAGCGCTGGTCGGAGCGGGCCGCCGGTTACCAGGCGAGCGGCCGTGTGGAGCGGGTGAGCGACGCCTTGCGCTGGGTCTTGGTGGACGAATTGAACTTCAAAGGTGATGCGGCCGATGGGATGACGGCGGAGGGGAGCTACCTCTCACGCGTGGTCGCGCAGCGGCGGGGGCTGCCCATCCTGATGTCGAGTGTCTGGATGCTGGTCGGGCGGTATGCCGGCTTCAAGATTGAGGGAATTGGGATGCCGAGCCACTTTGTGGTGCGGGTGCCGGAGGACGAGGGGCTGATCGTGGACCCGTTCAATGCGGGCCGCTCGCTCTCGGTTGCCGAGTGCAAGCAGGTGGTGAACGATGCCACGGAGGGGCGGGTTGGCTGGGAAGACCGCTTCCTCGAGGCCGTGACGGAGGAGGCGCTGCTGGAGCGGGTGCTTCGCAACCTGGGGAGCGTCTTTGTGAAGTCGGGTGAGATCGAGGCGCTGTTTGTCGCGGTGAAGTATATGTCGGCGCTCAAGCCGGAGGCCGCAGAGCCACGGTTTCATCTGGCGCGGTTGACCGAGGAGTTGGGCTCGCTTGTGCTCGCCGGGCCGCTCTTCGAAGAGGTGATCGAGCGGTTCCCTGGAACCAAGTTTGCCCGTGCGGCGAAGGCGCGGCTGGCCGGCGGCGGTCCGACGGGCAGGCTGTCGAACTAGCCTTCGGGGCGGCCTATGCCGCGCCTGCTCGCCTTGACTTGAACCTCGAAAGGTGGGATCGGAGCGGCGCAGATGGTTGCTCCGGAGCTGGCATGAACGAGCAAAAAGTACTCCTCATCGACAGCAATATCATGGATGTGCTGCGCGCTGAGCGGTCGCTCTCGGCGGCTGGCTTCCTGGTTGCGCGTCTGACGACGCCGAACGGGGCGCTGGCGAAGATTGAGTACGAGCGGCCCGATGCGCTGCTGCTCGACATCACGATGTCGCGGCTCAATGTGCAGGAGCTGCTGGACGGCGTGAAGTCGGACCCGTCGCTGGAGGACCTGGTGGTGGTGCTCTTCTCGGACCTCGACGCGGGCACGCTGCAGTCGATGTGCGTGGACCACGACATCCACGGCTACTACTCGAAGTCGATGGACATCGACCGGGTGGGCGCCTTCCTGCAGCAGTTCTACGCCGAGGGCGAGGAGCCCTAGCGGGTCTAGTGCTTCTTGCGGCTGGGGTCGTCGGAGCGGTGGCGCTCGCTCTCGTCGAAGTCGAGGTCGGAGCGGTCGCCGGCGCGGAAGTCGGCCGAGCGGGCGGAGAGGGCCTGGAAGGCCATGCGGCTTCCGCGGCCGGAGTTCTCGAAGAGCAGGGAGGAGCCCTTTGACATGCCCAGGTCGTGCGCCTCGGTCATGGCTGAAAGGTCTGCGCTGAGGAAGACGAACTTCCAGTTGTCGGTCTTGGTCTTGGTCTCGATGAGTTTGCTGATCTGGTCGCGCCGGAACTCGGTGCTGGCGTTCTCGGCGCCGTCGGTGACGATGACGAAGACGAGGCCGGCGGGGCGGCTCTCTTCGGGGCGGTCGGAGAGTTCGCCGGCGAGCTGGTTGATGCCGCGACCGATGCAGTCGAGGAGCGGGGTGGAGCCGCGGGGCCGGAAGGTCTTGTCGGTGAGGAGCGGAACCTCCGCGATGGGGAGGTTGTGGTGGATGACTTCGAAGGGGTCTTCGGAGTCGAACTGGATGAGGGAGAGGGTGGCTGTGCCGGGCAGGGCCTTCTGGTCAGCGAGGAAGGTGTTGAAGCCTCCCACGATGTCGTCAGCGATGCTGGCCATGGAGCCGGAGCGGTCGAGGATGATGTGGAAGTGGGTTTGAAGCTGCATGACAGTCGCCTTACGCATGCTCTGTGCGGGGTGGGGCGGGGCGTCGCTGCGGATGCAACAGCGGCCCAACCAGGCACGAAGCGGGAAGATGTCCGACCCCAGATTCCGGAAGGCTCAGGCGAGCCAACCTTCGGACAGGGGCAACTTGAACACGCGCTGCGGGGCCGCAAGGCGAAAGTTTGGCGCCTCAGCCGAGGCTGTCGAGGAGCTGCTGGGTGCGGGCGACGTCGGTCTCGCGCTTTAGCTCTGCCCACATGTCGCGTGCCCGTTCGAGGAGGAGCGCGGCCTGGGCTGTGTCGCCGGCGGTGGCGGTAGCGGCGCCGATGAGTTCGAGTGGGAGCGCGTAGTCGGGGTCGACGAAGCCGGTGGCGTCGAGCTCGGTGAGGCTCTCGTCCAGCAGGGTCGCGGCCTTGGTACGGTTGCCCGCGAGCGCCTCGGCGGCGGCCCAGTTCACCTTGGCTCCGATGAGGAGGTAGGGGTAGTGGATGCGCTCGGAGACGGCGACTGCGCGGGCAAAGGCGGAGGAGGCTTCGGCGAGCTTGCCGGCGTCGCGGGCGACGATGCCGAGGTTGGTGAGTGCGATGGCGGCGTCGAAGGGGACGCCGATGGACTCGAAGATGGTGACGGCGCGCTGGTAGTGCTCGGCGGCGAGCGGGAGGTCGTTGCGGAAGCGGGCGACGTCGCCGAGGCCGTTGAGCTGGTGGGCGACGCCGCGGCGGGCGCCGAGCGCGGCGTAGAGGTCGAGTGCGGCGTGGTAGCGCCGGGTGGCGTTGTCGAGGTCGTTCTGCATGCGGGCCGTTACGGCCAGCTTGGCGTAGCACTGGGCGATGCCGCGGGTGTCTTCGAGGTCGCGGAAGCGGTCGAGCGCTTCGTGGAAGAGCTGCTCGGCGCGGGGTAGGTCGCCGCTGGCACGGGCGATGTCGGCGATGAGCCAGAGGACCTCGGCATACTGGGCGTTGGCGGTGTCGGGGTCGGCGGCCGCGCGGGCCTCTTCGGCGCGGCGCTCTGCTGCGTCGGTGTCGCCGCGGTGCATGTCCATGCGGGCAAGGCCGAGCAGCCCCTTCACGCTGAGCCGTGAGCCGGGCAGTTCGCCGGCGAGGTCGACGCCCTCTGCGTAGAGCTGTGCGGCGGAGTCGAAGTCGCCCTCGACCCAGACGACGTCTGCTTCGCCGTAGGCGGCCGCGATGCGGTCCTCGAGCGGCGCGGTGGGGTCGACGTGGACGCCTGCGAAGTGGCGGCGGGCCTCGGGGTAGTTTCCGAAGCCGAGGCTGAGCTGGGCGAGCTTGAGGCGGACGGCGCGGCAGCGCGCGCGGGCGTCGGCGTCTGGCTCGGCGTTTTCGAGGAGCAGGCCAAGGGTGCGCTCCCAGAAGGCGAGTGCGTCGTTGGGGCGATGGCTGCGCTCGGCGAAGCGGGCGGCGCGCTCGGCATATTGCAGTTCGAGGCTGCGTTCGCGTGCGAGTGCGAAGTGCTCGACGAGGTCTGCGGCGATGGCGTCGGCGCCCTCTCCCGCAATGGCGATGCGTGCGAGCGCTGCGTGGAGGTGGAGGCTGCGCGAGGTGCGCCGGTTCTTCAGGCGGTCGAGGACGACGTCTCGGATGAGGCCGTTGGGGAAGGCGAAGAGGTCGTCTTCGCGGGTCTCGGTCATGCGGAGGAGCTCTTCGTCGAGCAGGAGGTCGAGGTAGGTGTCGAGCCCTGCGACGAGGTCTTCGCGCTCCTCGTGGGCGAGCATGGCCTGGAGCTCGCGGAAGGAGAAACGGGCGCCGAGGATGGCGCATCGGTCGAGGAGGTCGCGGGCGCGGGCGCCGGCTTCGGTGGTGCCGCTGAGCCGGGAGAGGCGCATGGCGACGATGTCGGCGATGCCGCGGGGGAGGATCTGGTTGACGTCGACGCCGGGCCGGGTGGCCCAGCCTGCCGAAGAGAACTCGAGGAGGCGCTCTTCGGAGAGGTAGCGGACGAGCTGGACGAGGTGGAGCGGGTTGCCGTCTGCGCGCCGCACGAGCGCTGCGATGAGGTCGGGGCTGGCGTTGATGAGCGAGGAGATGACCTCGCCGGCCTCGTCGTCGGAGAGGCGCTCCATGCGGTGGCGTGCGACGCTGGAGCCATCGAAGCGGGAGAGCCGGGCGAGGAGCTCTTCGACATGTTCGTGGGGTTCGTCGATCTGGATGACGACGAGGAGGAGGAGGCGTGCGGGCCGCTGCGTGAGCTCGGTGGCGGCGTATTCGAGGAAGGCCGAGGTCTCGGGGCCTGCGAACTGGGCGTCGTCGAGGAGGAGGAGGATGGGCGAGGCGAGCGAGCGCCGCTCGAGGATGCGGAGGAGGAGCTCGTAGAGGCCCTCTGCGTCGTCCTGCGGGCTTGTGGAGGCCTCGTGGCTTGGGCGGAGGAAACTTGCGACGCGGAGGTGGTCGCGGTGCTCGTGGAGGCCGATGGAGCGGAGCTGGAGCGAGAGCTCGCGCGCGAGGTGGTCGTCGTGGAGTTCGCGGACGCCGAGGAGGTTGTCGAAGGCTTCGCGGAGCCCGCGGAGTCCGCGCTCGCCTTCGCGGTGGTAGAGCCCGCTGGCGTGGCGGAAGGCCATGGAGGAGGCGAGTTCGTCGCGGAGCCAGAGGGCGAGGCGGCTCTTGCCCATGCCGGTCTGGGCCTCGATGGTCTGGATGCGGGCGTTGCCGCTGGAGACCACCGCGAGCGCCGACTGCATGAGGGTGCTGCGGTCGTGGCTGCGTCCTACGAGCGGGGCGTTGGGTCGCAGCGAGGGGTGGGTGGACGGGCTGTCGGCGAGGCTCGGGCGTGGCGCTGGCTGCGCGCTGACGTGGGCAGGCGAGCTCTCCTCGCCGCGCTCGGTGGCGGCCTCGTCGTAGGTGTTTCCGCGGACATGTCGGCGCGGCGCGAGCGACTCGACGAAGGTGGCTGCGCGCGGCGCGATGCGGGCGAGGGCCGACTCGTCGATGGTGGCAGGTCGTGCCGCGGGGTCGGGTGCTGCGGCTGCGGTTCGCGCGGGCAGGGCTGGGAAGCGTGCGGAGTCTCTGCCGAACATGGCGCCGGCTGCGCCGGAGAGGGCGCGGAGGCGTGTGCGGAAGGCGTTGGCGGAGCCGATGCGTTTTGCGGGGTCTTTCTCGAGGGCGTCGTAGACGAGTCCTTCGAGGCCGGGCGGGACCATCAGTCCGGGCCGCGGTACAAGCTGAGGCGTAGGCGCGTGGACCTGTGCGTAGAGGATGGCGTCGGCGGTGGAGCCGGTGAAGGCGTGGCGTCCCGTGACGGCCCAGAAGAGCATGAGTCCGACGGTGTAGAGGTCGGCCGCGGGGGTGAGGTGGGTGTCGCCGCGGGCCTGCTCGGGCGCCATAAAGAGGGGCGTGCCGATGATGCGTCCGGGCGCGGGGAGGTCTTCGCGCTGGCGCTCGTCGTCGTAGGTGGCGATGCCGAAGTCGACGATTTTGGCGTGCGGGTTTCCGTCGGAGTCGCTGGTGAGCAGGACGTTTCCGGGCTTGATGTCGCGGTGAACAACGCCACGGGCGTGGGCGTGGGCGAGGCCGGCGAGGAGCTGCTCGAAGATTTGGCGGATCTCGGAGAAGGGGAGTTGCTGGCGGCCGAGCATGTCGGCAAGCGAGACGCCTTCGACGAGCTCCATGGCCAGGTAGAGCTGCCCGTCTTCGGCGGCGCCGAAGTCGAGGACCATGGCGATGTTGGGGTGGCTGAGGGCGGCGACGGAGCGGCCTTCGCGGACGAAGCGCTGACGGACCCTCTCGTTGCGGGAGAGGTCGGAGCGGAGCATCTTGAGTGCGACGGGCCGGTCGAGCGGCTCCTGGATGGCCTTGAAGACGGTTCCTGCGCCACCGGAGCCGATGATGGATGCGATGCGGAAACGCCCGGCGATGAGGGTTCCGGTGGTGAGTTCCATGACGATGGCTGTTGTCTCGAAGAGGTGTGAGGCCGCGGCGGGCTGGGGCTCAGATGGGCTGGTAGCGGGCGCGTAGTGCGGGGGTGGAGAGGACGTCGCGGGCGTCTGCTACGGCGGCGCGGAGCTCTCGGAGGGTCTCGCCGAAGTTCTCCTGCACGGAGGGGGCGACGCCCTCGTCGGAGAGCTGGGAGAGGAGGTTGATGGCGGCCTCGCGGGCGGCCTCCGTGGACTGCTGCGGGGTGACACCGAGCAGGGCGTAGTAGGAGCCGTGGCGCGCGGTGTGGAGCAGGCGCTGGATGTGGGCGGAGTTGAGTCTGGGCAGGCCGGCGTCGGCGGGTGCGGCGTAGGCGGAGGGCTCGAGCTCGTAGCGTCGGGGCGCTTCGAAGCGGGTGGTGCTGTCGAAGCGGGTCGGGGTGTCGAAACGGATGGTGCTGTCGAAGCGCGATGCGCTCGGAGCCGCCTCGGCGCGGGGTGCGGGCGCGGGTGCAGGATTGCCGCGCTGGTCGGCCGGCAGATTCGAAGTGATGAGGTCGCAGAGTCCGACGAATTTGGCCTCCTCGCGGTGGAGGATCACGCCGGGTGCGAAGGTCGCGGTGGTGGGGCCTGCGACGATGAGCGTGAGGCCTGTGGGGAAGCGTTTGGCGGCTGCGGAGAGCGCCATGGCGACCTCGTCTGGGCCGAGCTCAGCGTGGATAACGAAGAGGCCGCCGCCAGACTCGCGGAGTGCGCCGAGCGCGTCGAGGGAGTCGTCGACTTCGAGCAGGTCTACGCCGCGCTCGCGGAGCATGGCGCGGAGCGGAGAGCGCCACTCGGCGGAGTTGGAGAGGATGACGAGGCGGGGCATGGTGACGCCGATCAGAGCACGGAGGAGGGGTCTATGTCTATCGAGGCGCGCACATCTCGTCCACGCGGGAGCGCAGAGCCGGGTGCGATTGCACGGGCGATGGCGCCGGCTGCTGCGTGGAGGGGCTGGCGGGTGGCGGACTGGAGCAGCAGATGGAAGCGGTAGCGGCCGCCGACGCGGGCCATGGTGGCAGGCAGCGGGCCCGCGACGCGGAGGGCGCGGCCGCCGGCCTGGTGGGCGAGTTCGGCGAGGCGTTCGCCGAAGGCGCGGGCGTCGGAGGCTTCGGGGCTGTCGATGCGGACGAGGGCGAGGGTGCCTGCGGGCGGGTAGCCGATGCGGTCGCGCCAGCCGAGCTCGCGTTCGGCGAAGGCGGCGTAGTCGTGGCGGCAGACGGCCTCGATGATGAAGTGGTCTGGCTGGTAGGTCTGGATGAGGACGGAGCCGGGCTTTTCGGCGCGGCCGGCTCGCCCTGCGACCTGGGTGAAGAGCTGGAAGGCCCGTTCGCCGCCGCGGAAGTCGGGCATGCGGAGTGCGCGGTCGGCGTCGAGGATTCCGACCAGCGTGACGTTGGGGAAGTCGTGGCCCTTGGCGAGCATCTGGGTGCCGACGAGGATGTCGAGTTCGCGTGCGCGGAAGGCGTCGAGGATCTGCCGGAGCTGTTTTCCGCGGGCGCTGTCGCGGTCGAGCCGGCCGACGCGGAAGCCGGAGAAGGCCTCGGAGAGGGCGTCTTCGGCCCGCTCGGTGCCTGCGCCGCTCCGTTCGAGCCCCTCGGTGCCGCAGGAGGGGCACTTGGTGGGGACGCGGGCGCGGGCGTCGCAGTAGTGGCAGCGGAGGAGGCCCTCCTTGCGGTGGAAGGTCATGGCGACATCGCAGTCGGCGCAGGTGACCGACTCGCCGCAGGCCTCGCAGAGCAGGGAGGCAGCGTAGCCTCGCCGGTTGAGGAAGAGGATGACCTGTTCGCCTGCGGTGACGGTGCGGTTGATGGCCTGGTGGAGCCGGGCGCTGAGGATGAGGCTGGCGGGGTGCTCGGGTTCGACGAGATGGCCGCGCATGTCGATGGTGTCGATGGTGGGCAGCGGACGCCCTGCGACCCGTTTGGGCAGTGCGAGGTAGTCGAGCTTGCCGCGGCGGGCGAGGGTGAGGGTCTCGAGGGCTGGCGTTGCAGAGCCGAGCACGACGGGGATGCGGAGCTTGGCGCCGAGGACGAGTGCGAGGTCGCGGGCGTGGTAGCGGACGCCGTCTTCCTGCTTGAAGCTGCTGTCGTGCTCTTCGTCGACGATGAGCAGTCCGAGGTTCTCGAGGGGGGCGAAGAGGGCGCTGCGGGCGCCTACGACGACGCGTGCCTCTCCGCGCCGGATGCGGCGCCACTCGTCGAAGCGTTCGCCGGGTGTGAGGCCGGAGTGGAGGACCGCGATGGGGGCGGCGAGTGCGGCCGAGAAGGCGGCGACGAACTGGGGGGTGAGGCCGATTTCGGGGAGCAGGATGAGGGCTGTGCGGCCGCGTGCGAGGACCTCGCGGGTGGCCCGCATGTAGACCTCGGTTTTACCGCTGCCGGTGACGCCGTGGAGGAGGATTCCGCGCGGTGCAGGGTCGTCGAGCGCGGCGAAGATCCGGGTGACCGCGGCCGCCTGGTCGGTGGTGAGCGCGGGGTCGGCGCCTCGTCGCGGCGTGGCAGCGTCGGCGAAGGGGTTGCGGTCGATTTCGCGGCTGGTCCTGCGGATGATGCCGGCCTTCTCGAGGCTCGCGAGTGCCGCGGTGGAGACGCCTGCGACCTGCGTGAGTTCCGGCTGCGGGAGTGGTCCTTCGGCGAGGGCGTCGAGCGCCGCGAGCTGCGACTTTCCGAAGCGGCCGGGCGGCAGGTCGAGCAGGATGCGCTCGACAAAGGTGACGGTCTTTGCGCGGGTGCGCTGCGCGGAGGCGGCGTAGCGGGAGGTGGCCCAGCCGGCGGCTTCGAGGTTGGCGAGGTCGGAGTGGAGGGCGCCGGGGACGGCGGCGAGGAGCGTGCGCGCCTCGAGGCCTTGGGGCTGCAGGCGGAGCTGGTTGCAGAGGCGCTGGAGCCGGTCGGAGAACGCTGTGGGCTCTGCCAGCTCGAACTGCGGGCCGGGCTCGAGTAGGCGCTCCGCCTCGACGTCGAGGGAGGTGGGGACCGCGAGCCGGACCGCCTCTCCGATGGGGGCGTGGTAATACTTCGCGGCCCACTCAGCGAGCGCGAGCTGGGGCTCGCCGACGACGGGTGCTGCGTCGAGGAGGTCGGCGATGGGTCGGATTTTGGCGGGGTCGAGTTCGCCGGCCGTGTCGGAGAGGCTCATCACGACGCCAACGCGGACGCCCTGCCGGAAGGGGAGCAAGACGCGGCAGCCGCGCGTGGTGCGGGCAGCGAGATGGTCGGGAACCTCGTAGGTGAGGGGTTCCAGAAAGGGCATCTCGACGGCGATCTGTGCGTAACGTCGTGGGATCAAAGCGGGAGTCGGAGCGGCGATGGTGTTGCGGTCCGCTCAAATGGCACGGTCGGGACGGGCAGGGCAATGGGGTTCGTAACGGGGGCGAGCAGGGGTGGAAGATCACGCGGGGTGGGGGCGACAGCGATGACCGTCGCGGTGAGCAGAATCTCGCCGTTTCGGACCACATCGAGCCGCTCCGGGAACCAGCCGTTGGCGGCGTCGGCGTAGGTGGCAATGCGCACCATCCAGAGCTTGCCCGCGTGATTGACGGCCCACTCGCGTGGTCGGGCGATCTCGGTCTCGAGGCCGACCCAGCAGGTCTGGAGGGAGCCGACGCGGTCGACGATGAGGCTCTCGTCTGGGTGGGCGAAGAGGAAGAGGCCGAGGTGGGTCGCGGGGAGCCGGCAATCGAGCTCGGCGAAGGCGGCGGCGGGGGGTGTCGCGCTCAGTGCGAGTTGGAGAAGGCGAAGCGCGAAGTTCTCGGCTGCGCTGCCGTTCGCCGTTAGCTCGGCGCCGTCTGCGCCCGTGAGGCGAAGCTGTGCGCTCGACCGCTCAAGTCGCGCGACACGCTGGGTGCCGCCGCGTTCGAGCCGGAGGTTGGCTGCCACGTCCGGGAGCGCCGCGCGGAAGGTGCCGGCATCGCCGAGGAG
>CANKLS010000003.1 GCA_947483645.1 Bradymonadales bacterium
CAAACTCGCCAGTTGAATCCTGCTCGATGGCTCTCGCCATCTGCGTTAGCTTCTCTTTTCTTTCAAACATCTTTGTCTACCCGCTACAGCCTCCCGGCCTTCGCAGGTTGTCTCTTTCATCCAGTTTTCAAAGAACCTCGCCACGCCCTTGCTAGCTCTCTTGCGAGCACCGACAACGGGTGGGGGGCCCTATTGTAGCGGGGGAAACTGAAGTGTCAACTCTGTTGCCATCAGTTCGTCAAACCCCCGTCGTTCCTAGCCGAGAGCGCATTTTTGACCCCTGTAGCCCGCTGCCGCATGCAAAAATCTTTGATCCTGCGCGATCCGGCGCACCACCTCATACCCGCCGATCCCCACTGCAGTCGCCAAGTTCAGGCTGCGAACGCCGCTCGTCGTCGGAATGCTTACCCCCTGCCCCGCCCACCGCGCGATGAAGTCGGCTGGCAGACCCTTCGACTCACGCCCGAAGACCAGCACCGCCCCACGCTCCATGTCTGCCTCCCAGTAACTCCGCATCGCCTGCTTGGTGAAGAGGTAGGTCCGCCCCTGAGGGAGCATCCGCTCCAGCGTCTCTAGGCTCTCGTGCACCGACAGTGTCACGCTAGGCCAGTAGTCGAGCCCTGCCCGCTTGAGGTAACGGTCTTCGAGTGCAAAGCCGATTGGCTGCACGATGTGCAACCATGCGTGCGTTGCAGCCGCCAGCCGTGCTACGCTGCCTGTGTTCTGCGGAATCTCGGGCTCCACGAGCACGATGTGGAAGTTCACATCGGGCGCTGCACCCACCTCGAAGTTTGGAAGGGTTTGAACGATGCTCGACATCTCTCTCCATGCGAAGTTGCGTAACCGGTTCTCTCCCGCTCGTAGCAGGCTCTCTGGCGGCAGACAGGTGCTTGCTCCAACTGCGCTGGTTCCCGCGCTCCCCTTGGTTTCGGAGCCTGCAGTCGCCTCTGCACCGGCCGCGCTGCCGATTGACTACCAGCCGCTCGACTGGTCGACTGTGGCGAGCCCCGGACGCTTCTTCGAGCGCCAGGCGCTGGGGTGGGATACCCACTCGCCCGTCGACGCTGTCAGAGAACTATGGCGCGCGTTGGAGAGCTTCGCTGGGATCCTCTTTGGCCACTCTCTGGCATCTGCTGCCATGGGGGCAACGCTCGTCGCGCTGCTGCTCCTGCTCTTCGCGACCCTCGCGCTCGTCGACCGACGGCTCGTTCGCACCGCCGGCTACGGACATGTCGCGCTCCCCTTCGCCGAACAGTTCGCAACGCTGGCCGTTCCCTGCGGGGTCGCGGTCACGCTGACGCTATCGCAGCATCTCCTTGGTCCCTCCTCGCTGGCGCGCACCTTCGCCATGCTTGCCCTCCTGTTCGCCGGAGCGCGGTTGCTTCGGGTGCCCGTCTCGCTGCTCTCCTCGATTGACTGCGCAGCGGGTGTTGTCCCGCCGTCCTCTCGGCTTCGCCGACACCTGCTCTATCCTGGGCGTCTCATCCTTGGCCTTTCGGCACTCATCGTCATCACGCAGGCGATCGCTGTTGCCCCTGCAGTCGTCGACCTCTTCACACTTGTTCGCAACGTAGCGTTGATGCTTGCAGTCCTCGCACTTCTGCCGGTCCGTGCAGAGCTCCTGGCGCTCTTTCCTGCGACGGGCAACCCGCGATACGTTGCGGTTCGTGCCTTTGTCAGCCGTATGCTCGCCGTGTTGTTGGTATCGTCGCTGGTACTGCTGCTGCTCTGGAACCTAGGCTTTCGCAGAGCGGCAGAGACACTCCTGCTTCGCAGTTACGCTGTCTTGGCCGTGATCCTTGCGGGCGCGCTCGCCGCGCGCTGGCTCGGCGAAAAGGAGGCAGAGCGTGCGGGGCCGCGTCACCCCGTCCTCAAGGTGCTGGTGGGCCCGGCAGACTGGGTGCTCCGGCTGGTGGTCTACGGTATCCTAGGTTGGGCACTGCTCGCCACACTCGGCCTCTGGTCACCGCTGACGGCCATCTTGGCGCAACCCTTCCTCTGGGTAGGCTCGGGCGGCATCTCGTTGCTCGGCCTTTCGAAGGGGGCCGCGGTACTGCTCATCGCGGCCTATATCTCACGGACGGTGCGCGCTGCGATGCAACTCTGGTGGTTCGGTGCGCTCCACGTCCCCGCAGCGACGCAGAGCGCCGCAAGCACGGGCGCCCACTACCTCACGATGCTGATTGCCGGAGCGGGGGCGCTGACGCTCTCGGGCATCGACTTGCGGGGGCTTGCGGTTTTTGCCGGTGCAGCCGGTCTGGGGATCGGGCTGGGCCTGCGCGAGGTGGCGGCGCAGACCATCAGCGGCATGACGCTGCTCTTCGGCGGAACGCTTGGCCGAGGCGACAGCGTGACGCTGCCGAGCGGCGAGTTTGGACGGGTGATGGAGATTGGGCTTCGCCGAACGCTGTTCGAGACTCCGGACGGCAGGGAGATCTCGGTGCCGAGCAGCGACCTTGTGAATGGTCAGATTGTGGTTTGGACGCGCAAGTCACGCTTCGTTCGGGTGCGAACCGAGGTCACATTGCCGGTAGGCAGCGACCTTGATCGGACTCGAGCAGCATTGGAGGGCGCGGCCGCCGCAGTTCAGATCAGTGAGACGACCCAGCCGACCAAGGTATGGCTGCGTAGCGCCGGGCCGACCGGGCTGGTGTGGGAGGCGATGGCATGGGTAGACATCGAGAGCACGACGCCCGACGAGGCCTCCGCGACGCTGCTTCGCGCCTGCCTGAAGGCCCTCGCAGAGGCGGAGTTGGAGCTTGCACGCCCCACCCTGTCGGTCACGCAGGGCTAAGGCCTGCGAGGCATTGGAAGGGCGCCTACTTGCCGCGGAAGATAATCTCGACGCGGTTGTTCTTTTCGCGATCAGCTGCCTGCTGGCCCTGATACCGGGGTTTTGACTCGCCGAAGGCCTGGATACCGAGGCGGCCGGTCGAAATTGCGCGCTGCAGGAAGTAGTCCTGTACCGAGCTGGCGCGGGCCTGACTCAGTGACTGATTGGATGAATCAGTGCCGCGGTCGTCGGTGTGGCCCTCAATGACGATGGAGTGGTTCTTGAACTGCTTGGCGATCTCGATGACCTTGTCGAGCAGGGTGCGGCCGCTGGTGGAGAGGCCGGAAGAGCGGCCATCGAAGATGCCCGACGTGACGACGACGATGCCGCGGGCGTCGATGAAGGCGTTGCGCACGCCGAACTCCTTCTGAGCGCGCTCGTAGATGGCCTGCGATTCGGTGTTCCGGAGGAGTTTGTCTTGCTCCTCGGTCCACTGGGCGCGGGAGACATCACTTGCGTTCTTGAAGGCCTCCTGAGCCTGCAGCGCCATCTGATAGGCGTCGTCGAACTTCTCGTCGTTGTAGAGGGTTTCGGCCTTCGCGAGGAGGTTCTGTGCCTCGTTGAACTTGGGGCCGGCAAAGTCAGGAGCTTTGAGGCCTTCGGCCTCTGTCTTCTTGATGCGCGCCTCTTGGAGCGCGTAGATGGAGCGCGACTCGCTCTTGGCCCTCTCTTCGAAGGAATCGAGCGAGCGGCGGAGCTCCTCGTTTCGCTTGAACAGGGTCTGGATGGTCTCGAGCAGGGTCACCAGTTCCTGCTCGCTCTGGAGCCTCTTCTGGTAGTCATTCCGGCGGAAGAGCTGCTCCTGGTAGCGCTGGTTGGCCTGATTGAGCCGCACACGAGCGTCTGCGGAGCGTGCGTAGTTTTCGGCGGCTCGATAGTACATGAGCGCGATCTTCGCGCGGGCATCTGTGTTGGCCGGGTCTCGCTCATCGAACGACTCCAGCGAGAGTTCGTAGTAGGCGTCGCTGAGCTTCACGAGCTCGTTGGCCGACTGGCGCAGGCGCTTGAGGTTCGGTTCTGGCTCGTCGGCAAAGGGCTTGCGGATTTCTGCGGAGTATTCGCGGGCGCGCAGGGTCTCGAGTTCGGCAAGGTCCCCCGTCTTCGGTCGAGGGCCGCCGCAGGCGACGATGGCCAACGAGAAAGCGAGCGGGAGTGCGATGCGGGAAAGGCGGTTCCGGTGTGTCATGCGGTTCATCTCACTTCCCCGAATTGGGCGCGGGTGTATCCTGGTCGAGCGAGTCGACGATGGCCGAAACTTGGCTCTGCAGATCAGTTCGACGCGAGGAGGTGGTCTCGAGCTCGAGCTGGAGTTCGTCCGCTTGGGTCTGGATGGTTACATTATCCGCCTCGCGCTTGTCGGCCAGCTGGTCGATCTCGCCGCGGTCGAGCAGCGACTTGACCAACTTGAGCGTCGCCTCGAGGGTCAGGAGCGTCGTCTCCGCCTTGCCGTACATCTCGGAGGCAAGGCTCGTCTGGATGTCGGTGATTGCGAGACGAGCAGTGGCGATGTCTTGGCTGGCATCGTCACGAAGCTCGTGGGTCTCGAGTTCGGCAAGGAGGCCGCTGGCCGCCTCCATGCGGGAGGCAACTTCTTCCGGCGAGAGAGCGTGCGCCACGCTCGCTGTGAGCATGAGAGCGATGAGGGCGAGAGATGCAATGTGGTTCTTCACGATTGGCAACCTGAGTGAGTGTAGCGGGAGATGCGTTGTGGAAGTTCAGAGTTTCCAGCTGACGGGCGCCGACGGCGTGCGGCACTCACGTTCGCTGCAGATGCTGAGGCGGAGAGTGGCATCGACAATGCCGGAACCTTCCGAGGGCACGACGACCTCATAACGGGCGCGATCTGCGCCGAGCTCCTTTGCCTCGGACTTCATGAGCTTCTTGCCGGCCAGGAAAGGCGAGGTGGCAGCAATCGTGAGGGCCCAGGGGAACTCCTGGTTGATGTGGAAGCCGGGTTCGGGGGTGACCTCTGCGACGAGATGGCGGCCATCGGGGCCTGGTTCGACGCGGGCGACCAGCTTGAAGCCGGTGTCGGCCTCCGCAGGCGCAGCCGCGGGCACCAGAGCCGGCGCTGCTGCCGGCGCGGCGGCAGGAGCGGCAGCTTGTGGCTGAGGCGTCGGTGCCGCCGGCTCGAGGTTGGTTGCACTCGACGAGCCGCATGCTGCGAAGGTCAGCATGAGAATTCCGGAGAGGTATAGGCGGGGTCGGGTTGGCATGATTCCTCGGTCGTGCAGATGTTTGCAATGGAACTTTGCCTACCACCGCAGGCGTTCCAGTCAAAGGTCTAAGCGCGACCGCATCTTCGGTTCAGTGGAGGGCCGCGGGAAGTTTGTCGTCGAAGGCGGGAGTTGGTACCACGCTGTCCTAACCTTTTGGAGCAAGCGATGGTAGTTGCAGAAACAACAGCCCTGCAACGCAGGATTCGCACCGCGGGATTCCTCTTTCTTCTGGCGCTGATCGCGGTGTCTGTCAGCTCGAGCTTCATCGGCGTGCTGCGGGGGCTGGAGGCGAAGGAGGCGCGCGACCCGCTACCCCCGATCTGCCCTCCGGCGCCGAGCGGGGCCAGCCATGGATGAGCAGCAGTCTGCAGAGGAGACCCTCCACGAGATGCGGCGGGAGCTAATCGAGACGCGCAACCTCTCCATCAAGGCCGACCATGCGCTGCGGGGTCTGACGACCGAGATGAAGCAGCTCGGCCGGCGCCTAGAGGCCGGCGAACGGCGGACAGCGCTCAATTCCATCGCCTCGTATGTGCTGTTTGCCGCGCTGAGTTTTGCCGGCATGTTCCTCTTCTTCCGAGCAGCGATCGAGCGCAACGAGGTAGACCATCGGCTGGTGGAGGAGAAGCAGGATCAGAACCAGCGGAAGCTCGCCGACCTCGAGGCAGAGATCGAGCGCAGGCGTCAGTCGGAGCGCGAGAGCTATGCCTTCCTCGAGTTGCTCCAATCGGGCAGGCGTGACGAGGTGGTGGAGCGGTTTGCCGCCATTCAGGGCCGGCTGACGGACCGGGCGACGCTGGAACTGTTCCGGCGCGAAGTAGACCGAACGCGGCAAGAGGTGGCCCAAGAGGCCTACCGAGAGGGTATCAAGGCAGCGAAGGCGGAGAGTTGGGAGCGTGCCCGCGACGCCCTGTTGCGGTCACTCACCCATGTTGAGCAGGCCACCTATACGCCGAACCTCCGGTTCCAACTGGCGGAGTCTCTCTACCATCTCCGCGACTGGTCGGCCGCAGAGCCGCACTATGCGGCGGTCATCGAGTCGAACACGCTGTCTCGCAACGACACGATCCTCGCCACCTATCACCGCGCGGAGTGCCTGGAGCGGTCAGGTCGCGCCGGCGAGAGCGCCGTGGTCTATCGGGGATTTGCCCAGCGCTACGACTACCATCCGTGGGCGCAGAGTGCGCTGCAGAAGGCCGCGAGCCTAGAGCGTCGCTCTGGCGGTTCGGGCGAAAAGAGATAGCTAGCGATGACACCTCACTACGGCAGCCCATGGACCCGTAGATGTCATTGGATCGACGATGGAGCGCAGGGGCAACCAGCCTCGGTCGGGCAACCTTACCCGACTCCCGCAAGGCATTTGGAAGCCGCGAGAGAAGCCGCAAAGGCTTAGGCGCACGCACATCGTCATGGGTTCCTTGGCCCCGTTCGAGAAGCCTAACCTGACTGCCGCACAGCTGCTGGAAGCCGAGCGCCGAGGCGCAGGCCTAGGGAGCCGCGGGAACAGGGTAGTTGGCCCGGTAGACAGCGCCAGGGGCAGGGATCACGAGGGGCTTGTCGGCCTCGGAAACGGAGGCGGGCGTGATGAACCGGAAGCCGATGCTATTGGGGCAGCTGGTAGCGTCGTAGTCGACGACATACTGGGCCGTTGCTGAAATGGCCGCATCGCCGGAGCCGATCGACTCAGACTCCCCTGCACTGCCGGCGGAGACGAGAGCCGTGAAACTTGGCTGCTCGGGGTTCTTGAGCGCGACCGCCACTTCAAAGCCGGAGCAGACCTTCGGCGGGATGGTGTCGTCACCGGGGTTGACGCAGGCCTCGCCAGCCGGGCAGTCAGCGTCGCTCTGGCAGGTGAGGGGCGGGTCCTGAAGGCAGCGCAGGTTCAGGTTACGACCGATGACATCGCCGATCTGGGTGAGAGCCGATGCATACTCACCGGCGCAGATGTTCTGCTCGAGGCCGCGCGCACCAAAGTAGTCGATGAGTTCGCGGTAACGCTTGCCGTCGTAGCCCGTTGACAGAAAGGTCTCTGCCGATGCGCCGCTTCCGTCTGTCGTCTCGCGGGTGCAGGCTAGGGGGTGATCGCGACCGTTCTCCGGCAGGGGGCCAGCGTCGGGACCTATGATTCCGGCGAAGAAGATGCGGCTCAACACCTCCGCGCGCTCGTCGGGCACCGAGGTGTCCTGACCCGGGCGGGTTTTGGCGCGGATGAGCGCGTCGAGGTAAAGTTCGACCCCAGGCAGCGTTCGGCTGGCGGCATAGCAGGCGCTGTCTCCTCCGGAGGTCGCGGCGCCATTTTGGGAACAGTCGTCTTCGTCGGAGAGAACGATCACGACGAGGTAGGCGTCGGGACGAAGAAAGCCCTGGTTCGGCCCAGCGAGGTTTTCGGGGCTCAGCGCAAGTCGCACAGCATCGAGGCCCATTTCGATGGGCTCGCCGCAATCGCCTGTCTGGCCGAGGCATCGGAAGTCTGCGGCAAGCCGCGGGGCGTCAATGGCGCTACCCGGGTCGCTCGGATCGACCTTGTAGTCGGAGGTCCGAAGGACGGGGTCCCGCTGGCCACAAGAGACAAGGTCGTCGGGCGCGCTAAAGCAACCCTTGGCGATAACATCTCCGGGTCCGCGACGGAAGGTACCGCCTTCGCTGATGTCGGTAGAGACCGCCGCAAGATGGACATCGGCGCCGAGTAGGCTGAGCGCATCGACGAACGAGGCGAACTCGCGACCAAGCTGGGCCTGCTCGTCGAGCATCGAACTCGAATTATCGACGACCCAGAGCACATCGACACGGTTGGTGCCGAGCGGCAGGCTCTGCTCGATGTGCCAGCGATCGAATGCCTCGGAGAGCGGCGTTACCGGGTGCTCCGCGCAGGAAAAACAGCAAACTCCTGCGAGGCCGGCGAGGCTCAACGCTCGGTACCAAGTTGGCTTTGTCATTCAATCACTCCCTGCTCACATTTCAGCCGTCGCGTCACTCTTGCCGATCCCGTCTGAACTTTCAAGCAACCCGATGCTGGTGAAGCGCAGGCCCTGTCAGGAGACAACCCAGACGAGCGCGGCGAGCGCACCGAGCGCGAGCAGCGCTGCGAGCAGCAGAAGCGGGACGGTCAAACGGGACCGGCTGAGCCGTGGGACGGACGCGATGCCATCGGCCGTATCGAGCGAGACGATACGGGAGGTGCGGTCATCGGCGAGGAGTCCGGCGATAGAACGTGGGAGCCAAATGAGCATGAGACCGACAACGGCAGCAGTCAGCGCGGACCGAAAGCGGGTTCTCCAGAGCTGTTTGTGTGCAGCGACAGCTGCGAGGTCGCGCTCTCGCGAGTCTGTAAGCAGTGGCCGCTGCTCGAACCGGCGCGGTAGCCAAGCAAGCATCCAGCGGAGTCCTGCGCGCAGGGTCGCATCGTCGGCTGTGGCCAGAAGGTCCCGCGTGGGCGCCCGAAGTTGATCGGCGAGTTGGCCTCCAGCAGAGAGCTGCATCGCACCAAAGAGCGCAAGCGCGCCCGCACGCAACTGAGCTGTATCTTCGACCGGGAGCAGCCAGGTCGAGGCGTGCTGCGGGTGGAGGAGGTAGGGTTGGTTCGATGCTTGGAAGAGGCAGAGTTGCCCCGCCACGCTGCGGGGTAGATTCACCTCGATCTGGCCAACTCCGTTGGAGAGTTCCGAGACCGTAGTCGCGGTCCAACGACCGCCGCAGAAGAGGTCGCCCTGCCAGGTGGCCTGGTTTCGAAGTTCGGCAGTTGCAATCTGCAGCGGAGCGGGCAGCGGTGCAGTGGCGGGCAGCCAAAAGGCGACCATCCCGTCACGCAGCAGCGGCAACTGCAACGGGGCGGTGACCTCTGCACCACCGCAGCGCCATCGCAGCAGGTAGGCGGTCTCGCTGTCGAGGACGACCGATAGCTCGGCGAGGCCGAAGTTTGAGGTAGGGGCAGCCGCGCGAGGAGCGGGAGCTGCTCCGAGCCGGGTGCCGAGCAGCTCCATCGCTACCGAGCTTCTTGGTAGGCCAGCTGCGTCGGTGAGGCGGACGAGCAGTATCGTCGCCATCAGCTGTTGGGCCACACCGCCGATGGGGACGATGCTGACCAGGTCTGTGCAGCCGGGTGCCGCCGACCCGACAATGGGGACGGAGGCCTCGTCACGGGGCTGAGTAGCAGTTCGGATGAGCCGGCCAAGGCCATCCAGCGCCACCGCCGCCATCGCCTCTGGAACGTCGTCTGAGGGCTCGATCACGAAGGGCAGTGGCGGCGCATCGAGCATCAGCGCGGACGCTTCCGCCCTACCCTGCAGAGGCCCCACGTGCACAGCCACCGGCAGGTTGAAGACCATGCTCTCCTTCGTGGCGAAACCGGCCGTCAGCAGGCTGCCGCTGACGACCAGTCGGCCTGTCGCCGGCGCAGCGACACGGCCGCTCTCGAGCGTCCGCACAGCGACGGCAAGCGGTGCTGTGGCATCGGGCCAAGGCGCGGCCTCACCAAAGACGACGATGGACTTGAAGACCTTTACGCCAGACATCCGGAGCAGTCCGAGGAAGGCGACACCTCCGACAAGCGCGAGCAGCACCGAGACAACGACGGCTGCGCGCAGGCGGGTGCGGAGCGGAAAGGCGGCTGCCTCGTCGGCGTCGGGCCGATTGGCCATCTTAGAAGTCCCCCGCCTCATCCCATGATGCAGCACCAGGTTGCGTCGGGTCCGAGGGTGCTATCGGCGAAGCTACGGGGGCCGTAACGGCGATCTTGTCGAGCAGGTCTCGCAGTGCTCCGACGCGCCGTGCATAGGCTGCGAGCTGTCGTCCCTTAAGGGCGGGTCTTCGGATCTCGCGACGCTCAAGGGGGTCGACGAACTTGCCGTCATGCTTGAGCCCGAAGTGGAGGTGGGCACCGGTCGACAGACCCGTGTTTCCGACGAAGCCAATGACCTGCCCTTGCTCAACGCGCTGCCCCGCCTTCAGGCCGCGAGCGAAGCGGGAAAGGTGTGCGTAGCCGGACTCGTACCCGTAACCATGCCTGACGCTGACGAGGTTGCCGTTGCCGCCCTTGGGACCGACGAAGCCGACGACACCATCTGCGACCGCAAGGACGGGCGTGCCAGTCGGCGCAGCGTAGTCGACGCCGAGGTGAGGTCGGTGGATCTTGAGGACGGGATGGAGCCGGTTGGGATCGAACTTGCTGGAGATACGTCGATACCTGCAGGGTGCCGCAAGGAAGAGTTTGGAGAGCGACTCGCCCTTTGCATTGAAGTAGTCGGTGCCATCCTCCTCGGGGCTTCGGAAGGCGACCCAGGCGCCTCTCGCACCGAGGTACTCGGCCGCGAGAACATCACCGAGCCGGTAGGGCTTGCCGTCGAGAAAGTGGCGCTCGTAGACCACCCTGAGTGCGTCTCCCACGACGGCCTGCTGGCTGAAGTCGATGTCCCACTGGAACACGCCAGCGAGCGACTGGGCAAGCTGCGCATCGAGTCCTGCTGCCTCGACCGATTCCCAGAGAGATCCGATGATCGGAATGGAGACTGCCTGCGCGCGCCGCTCCACGGGTACACGCACATCGACGGCCGAGAACCTGGCGTCGGCACCGAGCGTCGCCTCGAGATATCGCTCCGGCGAGGTCTGATACTTGAGCGCAACGAGGGTGCCGTCGGGCTGCAGGCTAGCCTCCCATGTATGCCCGACGCGGGAGCGCCTGAAATCGAACTTGGCGGAGAGAGCGACGAGCGCGCGCTGGGTCGAAGCGGGGGCTGCGCCGCGCTCGGTGAGCGCAGAAAAGAGCGTCTGCCCCGGCTCAATGGCGCCTGATGGCTGCAGGTCAGTGACGGCGGGTGTCGAGACGGCGGTCAACCCGTCTCCGCGCGCGCCGTTGAGGGCGAGGCGAATCTTCGGCGCGACAAGGGCAAGCATCGGGGAGCCGGAGGTCACAGGGGCCTCCTCGACCTCGCCGCCGCGGTGAGCCCAGATGCGGCCGACGCCAAGCCCCAATGCGATGGCAACCGAGATCATAACTGCGAACCAGAGGCTGCTGCGCCGCCGCGGCGCCCGACGAATGCGCCGTCGAAGCAGCCCACGCGTGAACTGGTCACCCGCCAGCACGCGCACCTCTTGCCAGCAACTCGCGAGCTGCTGTCCGCGCGGCATCGGACTTCGTGGTTCCGCCGAGCATCCGGGCGAGTTCCTCTACCCTGCCCTCCTGATCGAGCGTCTCGATCTGGCTGATAGTGCGACCTTCCACCACCTCCTTTTCGACCCGCAGGTGATGCTGCCCATAGGCTGCGACCTGGGGCATGTGGGTGATAGCGAAGATCTGTCGGTCGCGCCCAAGCGCGCGCAGCAGGCCGCCGAGCGTCTCGGCGGTGGCGCCGCCGATACCCACATCCACTTCGTCGAAGAGATAGATGACCGCTGGGTCGCCGCGCAGGAGCACACTCTTGAAGGCCACCATCAAGCGCGAAATCTCGCCGCCGCTTGCAACCTTTCCGAGCGGCCGCGCCTTGTCGCCCGGGTTGGCGCAGAAGAGGATCTCGACCTCGTCGGCGCCATGTTCTGCGACGACCCCATCGGCGAGTGCATCCAACCTGAGTTCGACAATGGCGTGGGGCAGCGCAAGCGGGCGGGCGGCGGCCTGGAGCGCAGCAGCGGCGAGCGGCGCGGCAGCGCGGCGTGCTGCCGCGAGCGTCCGACCAGCCTCGATAAGGGCCTTGGAGGTCTCGCTGACACGGGAGGCGGCGCCAGCGAGGGCAGCCTCGACGCCCATGAGACTGTCTCGCTCGCTGCGTAGAGAATCGACACGGCCGAGGAGCTCCTCGGGTACGAGCGCATGCTTGCGCGCGAGCTTGCGTATCTGCTCATGCCGCGTCTCAAGCCGGTCAACATCGTCAACGCCCTCGACGTCGAGGAGATAGCCGCGGAGGTCGTCTGCGACACCGTCGAGTTCGGAGGCGAGCGCGTCAAGCCGCGGGAGATAGGCGCCGAGAGACTCGTCGATGGATGCCATCTTTCCGATGAGCTGGCGGCTCTGCCGCAGGAGGTCCGAGGCGGAGGGTTCAGCCTCTGACAGAAGGGTTGCGGCTCGACCCACACCCTCGCCCAGTTTGGCCGCATGCCGGACCCGAGCAAGCTTCGAGTCGAGCTGTTCGTACTCACCGGCGACGAGCCCCAGCGCTTCGAGCTCTTCGAGAAGAAAACCCACATACTCGAGTCGCTGCTGGCGCTCGCGGGCGACGCTCTCAATCTGAGCGAGCTCAGCCAGCGCGGCCCGGTGGCAAGCGTGGGCCCGCGAGACGACCTGCCGCATGGCCTCATGCCCGGCGTAGGCGTCGAGCAGATCGCGCTGCACATCGCGTCTAGCGAGCGCCGTGCCCTCGTTTTGACCAATCATCTCAACATGTTCACCCACAACCCGCTCGAGCAGCGAGACGGTGACGGCAACATCGTTGATGAAGGCGCGGCTCCTTCCCTCTCTGCTGACGGAGCGGCGGACGATGAGTTCATCGGCGAAGGGAATCCCGGCGGCGTCGAGCAGGTCGTGCACCCGCTGGCGCAGGGCCGGGGCCACGGCCAGCGTTGCACTGACCGTGGCCTCGCGGGCGTCAGAGCGCACGAGTTCTGCGCTAGCCCGCGTCCCGCGCAGCAGGTGCATCGCATCAAAGAGGATGGATTTTCCGGCACCTGTTTCACCCGTCAGCACCGTCAGGCCCGCGCCGAGTGAGAGCGTAACGGCGTCGATGAGAACGAAATTGCGAATCGTCAGTTCTAAAAACACGGTGAAACTCCTGAAGTCGAGGGCCGAGGCGAGGAGGCTGGCTCGTTGACTTCCCATGCGGTCACGCTATGCCGCGCGGGTGTATTTTGGCCCAAACGCTAGGTCTTGTCATGCGCTTTGTCTCCTCCCTCGCACTTATCGGCGTTAGTTCGTTTTTGTTGCTGACAAACGGGTGCAGCAGCTGTTCTTCGGACAAGAACAAGACTTCAGGCTGGCCCGACGCGCCCGCGACGCCTGCGGCGGTCTCTGCCTCGCTACTTGACCAGATCCCCGCGAGCACCCGTTGGGCCTTGGTTGTTCCAAGTGCGGCTGCCTTCACGAAGGGCTTTGGCAGCTTGCGCGCACCCATCAGCGCCGCGATTCCTGGCTTTCGTGTGATGGACCAGGACTTCAAGAACACCATCGGCGTAGACCTCGGCGATGCCGCTTCGCTGGCGAAGTGGGGCATCCCGGAGACCAGCGGTGTCTCGTTCTCTCAGATGGGCACCGCGAACTTGGCGATGCTGTGGGTCACGGATGGCGACAAGTTCACGACCGAGGTGGAGCGGGTGCTCACCCATCAGCCCTACAACTATGTTGCCAACCCGCAGCCGGCGACAGTCGGCGGGATGACCTTCAAGACCTACACCACCAAGGCGCCCGAGACGCGTCAGGCCTATCTTAACATCGATAAGGGCCTGGTCCGCATCATCGTCTGCCCCACGACCAACAGCTGCGAGCCAGCCATGACAGCAGAGCTCGCCGCAACGGCGCGACATGCCGCGGCCGATCCGCTCGTCGCCAAAGTCCTAGAGGAGGCGAAGGGTGATTCGGTCTTCGGCTGGTACGATGTGAGCGACCGAAAGGACGGCACCCCGCCGCCCGACTTCGGCATGTTTCAGAAGCAGATGGCGCCCATCGTGAAGTCGGGAGGACTGGTCGGCGCTTCGGTTCGGATGGCCAAGGATGGTCTCGACTTGCGCGTTACGATGGCGCCCAAGGATGTTACGGGAGCCAAGCCGATGCTCACCCCTCCAGCCAACGCGGTTGCTCCGGGATTTTCGAAGCTCTTCAAGGATGATGCCTACGCATTCGTTCGGATCACGACGCAGTTCTCAGATCTCCTCGCGACCATCCGTTCCTCCACCGAGGCGCAGGAGAGGGCCGAACTCGAGAAGGCGATCGCCGATGCAGACGCGGTTCTCGGAGCCAGCATCGAGAAGGAAGTCATCCCTGCGCTCGGCAGCGCGGGCGTTCTCTTCACGACGCGCGCCAAAATTCTCAGCCTGGGCTCGGCGAAGTCAGCGGCGGATTACGCAAGCGCACTCGGCGCCGTAGCCGCCTGGCAGGTGAAAGATCGCGCCAAGCTCGAGCCTCTCTTCGACAAGGCGGTGACGCTTCTGGAAGGCAAGGCAACGAAGTTCTCCGAGAGCGGTGCCACCGTGCTGCAGTTTACCGATTCGCAGATGGACCCAGGCAATATCGTGCTCACCGACTCGCTCCTGCTGCTCGTTCCCGACCGCGATCGCGCTGCGGTGTTGGCGAACCTTGCCGCCGCCTCGCCGGCAGCCGGCGCGCCCCCCGCAGAGGCGGCCAAACTCCTCGACGAGGCCTCGGCGATTGGCCTCTACCTCAACATCGGAAAGCTTGCGGCGGGTCCGATTGGCCAGATCTTTGGCGGGCGCCTTCCCCCCGAAGTCCAGACGGGGCTGAGCATGCTCGACACGTTCACAGTCCGCACCCGCTACGGCAAGGAGACCTTCGGGGCCGATCTCCATCTGGGCCTGCTTCAGCAGCCACCGGCACCTGAGGCATCGGGGGCGCCCACGGCGGAGGCTTCGGGCGAGCCCAAAGCGCCCTAGTCTTCGGCGATGGCTCCGCGCAGGAGCCGCTCAACGCTCGCCGCTACCCGCGGGTCGTCTGCGAAGACCTGTTCCGCCTCCGCTAGGCGAGCATCGAGTGCGGGACCTTTGAGACCCGCCGGCATCTGTTGACGAGCCATCGACGAGATGACCTCGGAAATGCCGGTGGAGAATGCGATCTCGCCGGTCTTCACCTGCGAGGCAACCCGATCGACGGTTGACTGGAGGGCGGCGCGGAGAGCTGCCTCGGACGAAGCACCGACACCCGAGGCAGCTCCTGCTGCCTCGGCACCTGTTGCACCACCGACCTCCCCGACACCGTGAAGGCCGGTTGAGGCTCCAGACTGACCTATGGGCTTGATCACCATGCTCTCCGACTAGCGAAAGTCTGCCGCCGATTCCAGAACAGGTTGAGGTGCAATCCAGCGCCGAAACCTTGCGCCTCTGTCTCCGATGATGCAGCAGAGGAAGGCATGGCATCGACACCTTTCGACCCGATATTGCGGCTTCCCAAAGCCGACCTTCACCTCCACCTCGACGGGTCACTCCGTGCAGACACGGTCTTGGAGATTGCCGCCAGTGAGGGCATAGACCTCGCCAGCCGCGACGAAACATCCCTCCGAAAGATCCTCTCGCCACCGCTCGACCCCCCCAGTCTGGAGAGGTATCTCAAGGCCTTCGATGTGACCTGCGCGGTGATGCAGTCGCGCGGCTCCCTCCGGCGTATTGCGCGCGAACTTGTTGAAGACTGCGCTGCCGAAAACATCACCTACCTAGAGGCCCGTTTCTGCCCCAGCCTGCTTACGCTGGGCGGGCTCTCCGTCGCAGAGGTTATCGAGGCTGTGGCGGAGGGTCTCGAAGAGGGCGAGCGAGCGACGGGGACGATGGCGCGCCAGATCATCTGTGCGCTCCGTCACCGAGATCTGCATGAAGGGGTCGAGTTGGCCGAGGCTGCGGTCGCGCTCCGAAGCCGTGGTGTGGTCGCCTTCGACCTTGCCGGTCCCGAGGCTGGCTTTGCAGCCAGTTGGCACGAAGAGGCCTTCCGCGTCGCCCGCCGTGGTGGGCTCTGGACGACGGTTCACGCCGGCGAGGCAGACGGGCCCGACTCGATCTACGAGGCGCTCCACACGCTGGGCGCAGACCGGATCGGGCACGGGACGACGCTCGTCAACGACCCTGCGCTGATGGCCTGGATGATCGATAGGCAGCTGCCCATCGAGGTCTGCCCGACCAGCAATGTACAGACGGGCGCGGCGCCTTCGATCGACCGCCACCCCGTGCGCCTCCTGCTTGAGCGCGGGGCAACTGTCGTTGTCTGCACAGACAACCGCCTGGTCTCCGATGTGACGCTCAGCCACGAACTTCAGGCCGTCGCGAGCGCGGCGCAGCTGAACCTTGACGAGACCGGCCTGCTGCTCCGGCGCGGCTTCTCCTCTGCCTTCGTATCGCTGGACGAGCGACGCCGGCTCCTTGCCGCCTTCGACGCCTCCTTCGCGTCGCTTGGGGCGGGCTGCTAGCTCGAATGACGATGGCTGAAAGGCTCCCACCGGATCGGAACCGATTGCACCTGCTCGCTGCAGTCTGTGGCATCGCGGCTTGGCTCTTCTATCTTTGGCGTGCCGCCCCGACCACCTACCTGCTCGACAGCTCCGAGCTGGTCAACGCGACCTGGTCGCTCGGTATCAGCCACCCGCCCGGTCATCCGGCATTTCACCTGCTCTCCTACCTCGCAGGCTTGGTTCCGCTTGGCCCCTACCCGTGGCGCATCCACCTCTTTGGTGCGACCTGCACCGCTCTGGCAGTATCGCTGCTCCCCCTGATTGCGGATCGCCTTGCATCGGTCGCAACCCGGTTTGCACTGCTGACGGTGGGCAGCCTCACGCTCCTGGTAGGGGCGTCAACCGCGCTCGTGCTCCAGTCCATCCGCGGTGAGGTCTATAGCCTGCACTTCCTCGTGGCTGTCGCGACGCTCTGGCTCATGGTCTCGGTCGAACGGCTTGGGCTGCGAGCGCTCACACTCTGTGCACTGGTGCTCGGCGTGGGGCTGCTGAATCACCACTACCTCACCTTCTTCCTCTTTCCTGCGGTCCTCGTCTGGCTGCTGCTCGCACGGTTTGGCACACGGCCCCTGCTTGTCGGAGTGGCGGCCTCACTTGGCATCGGACTGTCGCTTGTAGGGGGCTACGCCGCGCTGGTCGCCCGTGGCGCCGCACGCCCGCACGGGAGCTGGGCTTGGCCCGAGAGTTTTCAGAACCTCTACTGGGTGGTCTCCGCGCAGGCCTTCCAGAAGACGGCGGCGAAGGTGGTGACCGTGGATGTTGCGACAGGACTCACCAAGGTGTCGCTGCTCTTCATGGAGCAGGTTGGCCCGCTCGGGTTGCTCCTCGGTGCAACCGGACTTGTCGGACTCGCGATCACAAAGCCGCGTCTCGGACTGCCGCTGAGCGTCGTGGTGGTCTTCAACTTGGCAACACAGTTCATCTTCGACTTCGACCCGTGGAACCCCGATGTGCTCGGCTACTTCATGGTGTCGGTGGCCGCGCTGGGACTCGGCGCAGGCTGGCTCCTTCAGCGGCTTGCAGAGGGGGCCAAGCAGTCGAACATCGTCCGGCTGACCGCCTATGGCCTGCTGCCACTCACCGCGCTGTTTTGGGGTATCGCAGAGGCTGAGGACGGGCGAACCCGCGACCTCTCAGGCTACCGCGAAAGTGAGCTGTTCCGCGATGCGTTTCTGCGTAGCGCACCCCCTGACACCCTCTGGGTCTCTGCCTACTTCGAGACCGCATTTCAGACCTGGTATGCGCAGGGGCCAGAGGACCAGCGCCCGGACCTCGTCCACCTCCACCGCTCCTTCCGCACCTACCCGCACTACGATGCGATGATTGTGGCAGCAGAGCCCCGACTCGCCCCACTGCTTCAGGCCGACCCGTCCAACGCCTCGCTGTCGACGCCGGCGCTCTCTGCCTGGGCCGACCGCTCCGCCGTCTTCATGGAGCCAGATGAGCTGGTCTCCAGCGAGGAGCGCCAGCACCTGCGCGCTGGTGAGGGTGGCCTCGTCTGGCAGTCGGTAGCGCCTACCGCAGCGGAGCGGCAGGGTGCAGCCGTCGTTGCGCTCGAAGCGTGGAAGAGGCGATTCTCGGAGGGCTCCTCGTTCGAACTGCAGAGTTCGAGAAACCTCATCTGGTGGAGCGTCGGTTATGCCCGATTTTTGCAGCACACGGGCGACTCCAGAGCCGCAGCCGGATTCCTGGCATTGGCACTGCGGCAGTCACCGAACGATCCCGATCTGGTCGAATTCATGCGCGCTCTCACGGGCAGGAGCGGCGAGACGGGGAACTAGCCCAACTTCCACTTGAGGCGCAGCACCTGCACGAGTGCCTCTCGGGCGATCTCTGCCGACATCTTCGACACGCCCGCAACACGGTCGGGGAAGACGATTGGGATCTCCACGAGCCGGAGGCCGGCCCGGTGGACCCGATACTTCAGCTCAATCTGAAAGCAGTAGCCCGTGGAGAAGACCTCGCCGAGCGCAATCTTCTCCAGTGTCTCGCGTCGGTAACAGACAAAACCGGCGGTAAGGTCCTGCGTGTCGAGTCCCAGGATGGTCCGCGCATAGAGGCCGCCTCCGCGTGAAATGAGCCTGCGCGAGAGTCCCCAGTCGACGGTACCTCCGCCTTCGACGTAGCGAGAGCCTATCACCATGTCGGCGCTCTCCGACGCATCGAGCATCGGCTGAAGATACTTCGGGTCGTGACTGAAGTCGGCGTCCATCTCGAAGACGCGCTGGTAGTCCCGCTGAAGGGCGAAGGCGAAGCCGGCCAGATAGGCGGTGCCGAGGCCAAGTTTCCCGGAGCGGCGGAGGAGGTGGATGCGGGGGTCGGCCTTGCCTCGGGCCTCGACGAGGTCACCGGTTCCGTCGGGTGAACCGTCATCGACGACGAGGATCTCAACAACGGGCACAGCCGCGTGAACCGCCGTCAGCATGCGCTCGATGTTCTCGCGTTCGTTGTAGGTTGGGATGATGATAAGCGTCTTGGGATTCATGCCATTGCCTCCGTGCCGGGCGCGGAGACTGTCACACCCCACCGCTGCCGCCAAGCCTCAAACATCATGAGGGTCCAGAGCTGTTTGCGGTGGTCAAAGGTCCCTGCCTCGTGTTCGGCCATCAGACGCTCAACCACGGTTGGGTCGAACACGCCGGCAGCAGCGAGCCGATCGCGGCTGAGCAGGTCGTGCATCTGCTCTCGTAGTGGCCCTTTGAGCCAGGCGGCGACCGGCATCCCGAATCCCTTTTTCTTCCGCGCCGTCACGACTGGCGGCAGCATGGAACCGACCGCCTGCTTCAGCACCCACTTTGACTTCAAGCCTCGGCCCATCTTGAGGTGCGAAGGCATGCGGGCAACCAGCTTCAGGAGTTCCGGGTCGAGGAATGCGGAGCGCGCTTCGAGGCCTGCGGCCATGCTCGCACGGTCTACCTTGGTCAGGATGTCTTCGGCGAGATAGGTTCGGATGTAGGCGTTTGAGAGCCGTTGGCGGTGGTCTCGACCCTGGGGCGCGTCGTAGTGGACCCCCATGATGGCGAAGATCTCGTCGGCGTTCAGTAGCCGGCGTCGGTCGCGCGCGAGCGGCTGCGGGCCGGCGTCTGGCAGGAAGGAGCTGAGCCAGCGCACGTGACGCTCGACGCCGGGCGAGCCGGCTCCGCGCAGGAAGGACTTGGCGACAAAATCGAGGCTGAAGTTCCCTGTGCTGACCGGCATAGCCTGCACCAGCCGCTCGGTGAGTCGTTGGAGCGGCTTCGGGAGCCTGGCATAGGGAGCTGCAACTTCATCGGCGCGGAAGGTCTCGTAGCCCAGAAAAAGTTCGTCGCCACCGTCGCCGCCGAGTGCAACCTTGACATGCTCACGGGTGAACTTCGACAGCAGGTGGGTGGGGAGCAGGCTGGCATCGCCGAATGGCTCGTCCATGTGGCCCATCATGGCCGGAACGAGGTCAAGGAGATCCGAGGCACCGAACCGGCGCACATGGTGGGTCGTGCCGAGCGCCTCCGCGACCGCCGATGCATATTGCGACTCGTCAAACGAGGGATCGTCAAAGGCAATGGAGAAGGTCTGGAGCGCACCGCGGGGCATATCGGCGCTCAGGAGCGCGGCGATGGCGGAAGAGTCCACGCCACCCGAAAGGAAGACCCCGATCGGCACATCGGCCATGGTCCGCGCCCGCACCGAGGCGAGCAGCGCCTGCTTGGTCTGCCGGATCCATTCATCGTCGGTCAGATCACGCTGCTCCGACTGGCAGAAGTCGTTCTCGCAGAAGGGCTCGATGGTCAACCGACCGGCCTCCCAAACCAGCGCGGTGCCGGGCTCCAGTTTTTGCACGCCCTCCACCGCGGCGTGCGGCCACGGCACATACTCGTAGGTCAGGTAGAGTTCGAGCGCCGCCTGCGAGATACGCCGCGTGCAGCCCGGATGAGCCATCAGAGCGCGGAGCTCGCTGCCGAACCAGAGCGACC
The DNA here is from genome assembly GCA_947483645.1 of Bradymonadales bacterium. The sequence continues at coordinate 20,150 of CANKLS010000003.1, forward strand.
CATCGGGTAGGTGCATGAAGTAGAGCGGCTTCTCGCCGAAGCGATCACGAGCAATCCGACCGCGACGGTGAGCAGGGTCCCAAACAGCGTAGGCGAACATGCCATTGAGCTTGGCCGGCAGGCCCGCTCCCCAGGCATGAGCGCCATGCACCAGCACCTCTGTGTCGGAGGATGTCTCGAACAGATAGCCCATCTGTTCCAGCTCTGCCCGCAGCGCCATGTGGTTGTAGATCTCGCCGTTGAAGCAGACCGTTGTCCTGTGGTTCGCTGCCCGCATGGGCTGTGCTCCGCCCGCCAGGTCTACGATGGCAAGCCTGCGGTGGCCGAAGGCAAATCCCTCTCCGAGCAGCAGCCCTTCACCGTCCGGCCCTCGGTGGGCCAGCGAGTCCGTCATCCGGCGAAGCACCGCCTCGTCCTGGGCGGAGGGAGCGATGAAGAAGCCTCCGGCGATGCCGCACACAGCTACTCCTTCGCGCCGGCGGCCGGTGCAGGGTTCAGCACCGAACGGACGAGGTAGATCTGCTTGCCCTGCGCCTCATGGTAGGTGCGAATGATAATCTCCGCGAGGAGCCCCATCATGACCAGCATCAGGCCGATGGTGACGAGGAAGGTGGAGAGGAGCAGGAGCGACATGTTGTGCTGGAAGGGCGGTGCATGCCAGATGAATCGGCACACAACGACACCGAGTGCGATGGCGGATCCCAAGCCGGCGAGAATCAACCCGATGCCTCCGAAGAGGTAGATGGGCTTGGTTGCATAGTTGCTCAGGAACTTCACGGTCAGCAGGTCGAGGAGGACCTTGAAGGTTCGGTTGATGCCATACTTGGAGACGCCGAACTGACGCGCGCGGTGGTTGACAACAATCTCGGCAACACGGCCTCCGGCCCACGATGCGTAGATGGGGACAAACCTGTGCATCTCGCCGTAGAGCCGGATGTCGCGGATGACCTCTGCGCGATAGGCTTTGAGGCTGCAACCGTAGTCGTGGAGTTTCACGCCGGTCCAGGCGGAGATGAGCCGGTTGGCGAGGACCGAGGGGAGTCGCCGGCTCCAAAACAGGTCCTGCCTGGACTTGCGCCAGCCGCTGACCACATCGTAGCCCTCGTCGAGTTTGGCGATGAGGCGCGGTATGTCTGCCGGGTCGTTCTGCAGGTCGGCGTCGAGCGGGATGTAGATGTCGCCGGTCGCATGCGCGATGGCGGCAGCGAGCGCCGCGGTCTGGCCAAAGTTCTTCCGGAATCGGACAACGCGGCAGCGCGAGTCGGCCGCTGCGATAGCCGTAAGGACCTCAAAGGAGCGATCGGTAGAGCCGTCATCGACGAGCACGACCTCGACATCGAGGGCGAACTGCTTGGCCATGGCATCTATCTGCCCGTGCAGCAGCCAGAGGTTCTCCTCCTCGTTGAACACGGGAATGAGCAGCGACAGTTTCATGGGAACGATCTTTCGCGAGGGAACGCCGACGGCAGGTAGGCGGCGTAACAGAGGCTAACCCGTTGTTCAACTTGACCTAGCGGCGAAAGGGGGCGCGGAGACAATGCTATTCATTACCTATTCGAAGTGTTGACATGGAAGTAAAAACTGTTCATAACCTGTCCATCACTTCCCACCTCGGGTGTTGCCATGACCGACATTGAACTCCTCCAAGCCCTCCGCCGCCGTGACCCGAACGCCGCCCGCGCCCTCTATGATGGCTACCGGGACCGCGTCTTTGCTGTAACTGTACGCATCCTTCGGGACGAGTGGGACGCCGAAGAGGCGACCAACGACGCCCTGTTCACTGTGGTGAACAAGATTGACCTCTTCCACGAACAATGCGCGCTCTGGAGCTGGATTTACCGCGTGGCTGAGAACTGCGCGAGGATGAAGCTGCGGACCTTCAAGCGCCGCCCGATTCTCGTCGAGAGCGACACGCTCAGCGCGATGATGGCGCCGGCGGCGATGGAGAACAGGTCGGACCGCCCCGATGACCAGCTCCGCGAGAGGCGTTGCATCGAGGCCTACGCAGCGGGCCTGATGGAGATCGAAGAGACCAACCGCAGCCTCTATGTGGCGATGGATCTTGATGGCCGCTCCAAGGAAGAGGTGGCCGCTGAGCTTTCGCTGACGATTCCGGCACTTAAGGCCCGCCTGCACCGCGTCCGTGAGGGCCTCAAGGCGCGGATGCTCGCGGTAGCGTGAGGCAGCTCATGCTCAGGCCTCTCCTCAGCATCGGCGCAGTCTCAAAGGCCTGCGACGTCCCAGTCGAGACGCTCCGGACCTGGGAGCGCCGTTATGGCTTCCCCGTCGCTACGCGTACTGCTGGCGGGCAGCGTCTCTACCAATCTGCGACCGTGGAGCTCCTGCTGCAGGCGAAGCGGTCCATCGACTCAGGTCTCCGTCCGGCGCAGGCCTTCGAGCGCATCATCGCAGGGAGGGAGGCGGCAGAGCCGCAGGAGGGGATCAGGCCGCTGCCTACCGTGGTTTGCGACGCTCCACCCTGCACCGAGTCCGACGCAGAGACCGATGCGGTGGTGTCGCGCTGGCTCCGCGCGGCGACCCTCTTCGATTCGGCGACTCTTGCGCATGGTTTCGCATCGGAATGGCGCAAGCTCGGTCTCTTCGACTTTCTGGAGCGGCGCATTCATCCCTTCATCGTCGCCATCGGCGAGGCCTGGATGCGTGATGAACTCAGCATCCCGCACGAACACTTTGCTTCGGACCGAATCATCGACTTTCTGGGCACAATTTGGCGTCCGCTCTCTGATGCCTCGACGGGCCCCGTGCTGGTTGGTGCAACCATGCCCATGGAGCCGCACGCGGTGGGCCTCCACATGGCTGCTGTGACGGCGGCCGCCGCTGGCTGTAAAATTGCCTACCTCGGGCTCGATACCCCCGTGATCGAGATTGCGAAGGCCGCTCGTCAGGCTGAGGCGTCGGTCTTCATCAGCGTCTCGGTGACGTCGTCGCGCCCCATGGTGCTGGAGCAGGTGCGGGAGCTTCGCCGCCACCTCACTTCGCGAAACCAACTCGCCGTCGGCGGCGGAGGCGCGAGGTTGGAGATCGAAGGGGTGAGCCTGCCCCAGAGTTTCCGCGCCTTCTTTCTCTGGTGCGAGTCACAACCTCTGCCGCGCTCCGCTCGAGAGTAAGCGCCACCTTTGGCTTGCACGCAGGGCAGATGCACCGTAGTCGCGCGGTCATCATGCCTAACCTGATGCCGCTGCACCCGACCGAACGCCTCATCTCCCGCCTCACGCTCGCCGTGGTCACGGCTTGGCTGGTGTTTTGCGCCATCCAGCCTCACATGCCCGTCAATCCGGCGAGCCGATTGGCCGCCATTCAGGCGCTGGTGGAGCAACACACCTGGGCCATCGATGGGGTGTCGCTCGGCTCGATGACCATCGACAAGGTCTTCCTCGACGGTCACTTCTACAGCAGCAAGCCGCCCGTTCTCAACTTCGTCGGTGCGGTGCTCTACGCGGTCGTCAAGCCGTTGACCGGTTGGACCTTTGACACCCACCTCTTTCAGCTCGGTTCGCTGTTCGGAGTCTTGCTCGGCACGCTCCCCTGGCTGCTCGGGGTGCTCCTTTTCCACCGCCTGCTACGGCTGACGGTGGGTTCGTGGCAGGTCCGAACGGTCTCAATGGTGGCCATCACGCTCAGTTCGTTGGCGACCGCCTACGGCGCGACCTTCAACAACCATGTGGTCGGCTTCGTGCTGGTATTCGCGATGTGGGAGCGCTGGTTTCCTGCCTTCCGCGGCGAGGCGCTGTCGGGCTCGCGGCTTGCGCTCGGAGCGCTCGCGGGCAGTTTCGCGATTGCCTGCGAGCTTACGAGCGGCGCGGTAGTTGCCGCATCTGCAGCCATGCTTCTGCCGGCGCTCTACCGAGATCGTGCATGGGGGCGACTCGCCGGGCTGAGCCTCCTCTTGGCCTCTCTGCCGCTGGTGCAGGTTGCGATTCACTGGAACCAGTCTGGTTCTCCGGTGCCGATCCAGTTTCAGGATCCGGCATGGAAGTATCCCGGCTCCTACTGGAAGAACCCCGTTGAATTCGACGCGCTCAATGAGCCCCTGCCCGTCTATGCTTTCCACTCCCTGTTCGGGCATCACGGGCTTTTCAGTCTGACGCCTTGGCTGCTGCTATCGGCAGGATGGTTCACGGCCCGCCCCACCGAAGCGAGGGAGCGCGCGGCTTGGTATGCAGGCTGGTTCATTGTCGTCGCGATGGTGGGCTTCTATCTGTACCGGACCAACAACTACGGGGGCCGTTGTGTAGGTTTTCGCTGGTTCATCCTGCTGCAGCCGATGATGTTTCTGGCGGCAGCCCGCGTGCTTGACAGAGAGGGGCCGATACTTCGGCGCCCTGTCCTCCTAGGGCTGCTGATCGGCGCTGGCGCCATCAGCGCAATCGGAGGGGCCATCAACCCCTGGGAAGAGGGGCTAGTACATGCAATCTTCCGCGCGATCGGGGCGGGCAGCGTCGACGGATAGGTTGCTACTTTGGGTAGCTGAGCGTTGTCCAACCCGTGCCAGCCACCGCCGCGACAGCACCACCGATGCGGATGGTGCCCTCGTAGCGGTTGGAGAGTTCGTAATCCATCGGGGCCAGCGCGCTCGCGAGCACGGCGCGGAGCACAGGACTAACAGAGGCTAGCGGGTTCTCGCGGAGTTCGATCTGTCCATCGTTGACGGTCAGTTCAACCTCGTCGGTACCGCTCCGCGCCTGCACACGATAGCCGAAGAGGACCGGGTAGTTCGATGCTTCTATGGCCTGGTTGCGGACATCGATGGGCTTCAGCACAAGGTCACGCGATGCAAAGAGGAGTTCCTCTCCGAGGCTGACGGTGAGCCAGCCCACGGTGGCGTGGCCATAGGTTTCGGGGGTCAGGAGGTGGTTCATCGTGATGGTCAGGCCATCATCTCGGAGGGCACGAAAGCCGGTCCAACGCTCGCCGATCGAGGAGGGGAAGGATGATGTACGGCGATGCTGTGCATACCCCAACCCGGTGACGGCCTGCCACTGCTCGAGGTCCTTCTTGCTCTGCCGTGTACTGAGGCGCCCGGTGACCGAAAGGCGGGGGAGGATGTGCTCGGTCAGAGTCGTGTCGCCATCCCAGCCAAAGCGGGTAACGCCGTCTCCAGCCTGCCAGAGCGGCCGGTTCAGCGTGAGGTCGAGTTCGGTCTTCACGCGGCCGGCGAGGAGCGCGAGATGGAAGGTTTGGCCATCACCGCGCAGATAGCAGTCGTCAAAGACGAGGTTGAAAGCGTCGTCACTGGAGCTCCACTCGCCATCCTGCCCTGAGAAGCCGCGGCCGGCGCGAAACACTCCGTCTATGGTGTCGTCGGTGGTGGTCTGACCGATGGGGGCGACCACCACCTTCAGGCTACCTTGGCGCGCAATCTTGAAGAAGCCGGCTCGCATCGAGGTAACGACGAACTGCAGCTTCATGTATCGGCCGTCGTCGAGCCAGACCCAGAAGTCGTACGACTCGAAGGAGGTGCCGTCGCCACCCCATGGCGCGAGGTCGGTGGCAACGAGCGGCTCGGAGCCGGCTTCTACCCATCCGCGGACGGGCTCCGCTTCGGCGTTGCCACGGTCGGGCATCAGCGCGGCGACGCAGAGGAGGAGGAGCGAGATGGCTGCACGAAGCGAGACAATCATGGCGGCCCTGCTGGGGGAGTCGGGTTCTGCGCGGGTCGACCGGCCTGCGCGCTGATAGCGGTGACAGCTCTGATGTGGACCGCCTGCGCGGCGCGGTTGGTCTCATCGAGATCAAGCGCCTGATCGGCGATCTCTTTGCAGCGCTCGAAGTCTGCGCTGCGGCAAGCTTCGCTTGCGCGGTCCACGAGAATTCGGACCTGTTCCTCGGTCGGAGGCTGAGGCGCACCGGAGGCTGGAGCGACCGAGGGCTCGGTGGGTGCGAGACCGGGCGCACGGCCGGACGGCGGAGCGACGACCGGCGCGAGAACACGATGCATCCGTTGGTAGACGGCGAATCCTAGAAGTGCGACGAACAGTAGGGTCAGGGCTATCACGACGGTGCGAGCCGACGGCCGCTTTGTTGCCGCGTTCGTCCTTGTCGCGCCACGCCGCGCACCTCCGACCCGAGGCAGGTTCAACCCTGCTGCCTCGCTCATGAGATCGAGCGCAACTTCGTTGGCCGAGGCAGCGCCTGCGTTCGGCGCCCGCCGTCCTCGGCCGTCCACGCCGCTCTCGCGGGGTGCCGATGGGGAGGCTGCTGCGTCACTCAGCCGCAACGGCGGCGGCTCAGCCGGCTGCCAGCCATCGGCCTCGGGCAGGCGACCCGCCGCGAGGCGGTCGGGCAGGCGCGAAGGCGCGACAGCAACCTTGGCATCGAAGGCACCGAGCACCCTGCCCCACCCCTCTCCGGCAGCCGGCGCTGCGCTGCGCGGGTCAGGCGCCGCCGCTTCGCGCACGACCGCGAGCAGGCCAAAGGCTGCAAGCTGTTCGACAATGCGAGAGACTTCGCCCCGATCGCCGCTGCGGAGCACCTCCACCTCACCGCGCTGTAGCTCGATGGCGAGCTGCGTCCTGCTGCGGCCGGTGATCTCGCTCAGCCGCGCGGGCAGCACAACAGCCTCATCTCCCGGACGAGGGGTCACAACGACGACGAGTTGAACAGATTGCGAGGACATTTCGACCCGTAAAGAGTGCGGTGCAGCTCACCTAGCAGGAGCGGCGGACAGAGACATCAGCCGCGAGAGCCGGCATGTTCAAAGCGGCCGATCGCGCTCGGAACCATGGGGATGGAGGGCGCGGGGCGGCCGAGCCGTGCCGCGAGGGCGTCGCGCATTACCTCGAGCGGTGCCGCGCGCCCCGTCCAGAGTTCGAACGAGGCCGCTCCCTGATGCAGGAGCATCGTTGCGCCATCGAAGGCAGCACGCCCTGTCCAGAGGCTCAGTGGCGAAGCTGCGCTACCGTAGCTGAGGTCGAAGAGTTCGGCGCGGTGGTCGAGGAGGCGCCACGGCAGACGGGCCTCGTGGCCCCCGCATCGGGCAACACCGCGATCTCCAACGGCGTCTATCACCAGCGCGGCATCTGCAAACGCCTCCTGCAGCGCCACCAGATCGCCGGGATGTTGGAGCTGCAGGACCTGCCAGCGAGCCCTGTTTTCAGGACGCAGCATCTGCGCGGCACAGAGTGCCCGCGCGTGCGACGGCGTGCGGTTGATGACCAGCACAGCCGCCGCCCACTGCCCCAGCACGAGGGCCGCGGCGCGCGCGGCGCCACCTGCCCCAAGCAACACCACCCGCTGCCCCGCGGAGAGCGCACCATAGGCCGTTAGCATGGCCCACATCCCGTCGGCGTCGGTGTTGAAGGCCTCTGCTCCGCGCGGACCGATGCGCCAGGTGTTTGCGGCGCCCGCAGCCTGCACCACCTGTGAGCAGACCTTCGCCATCTCATAGGCGACCGTCTTGTAGGGCGCCGTAACGTTCAGCCCTCGGAACCCCTCTGAGGAGGCTCGACGCAGGAATCCGGGAAGTTCCGACGCCATGAGAGAGCGGGCCTCATAGGTCGGCTGCCAACCCATGGCCTGCAGCGCAGCATTGTGCATCGCAGGCGAGGCCGAACCGACCACATCTGCACCCACGACTGCGAACCTACCCGCTGCGAACATCTGGCACCTTGCACGCCGACGGCCTAGATGGCTGCGGGCACTTGCCCGTCGAGACCCTTCGCCGCACGGAACCCTAAGTCGATGCAATCTTCGAATCAACGAACTGTCGTCACCATCGGTAACTTCGACGGTGTGCACCTCGGCCACAGGCGCCTCGTCGTTGCAGCGGTGGCGGATGCGTGCGAAGCAGGGGCGAAAGCCGTAGCCGTGACCTTCGAGCCGCACCCTGTGAGCTTTTTCAAGGGTGTCGCGCCAGAGACCTTCCGGCTTCAGTCACCCGATGGCCGAGATGAGACGCTCACGGGGTTGGGCCTGAGCCGCGTAGATAGGCTGACCTTTGACGAGGCGCTCACGGCAATGTCGCCCGAAACCTTCGTTGACCTGCTAGTAGCGCGCCATCCTGGGATCGCCCGGGTGCATGTCGGTGAGGACTTCCGCTTTGGTAGCGGCCGCGCCGGCGACACGGTGATGCTTAGCGCGCTCGGAGAGGGCAAAGGCTTTACCGTCGCCGTGCACGAGGCTGTTACCCATCTCGGTGAGGTCGTCTCTTCGTCACGGGTGCGCGGTGCGCTGCGATCGGCTGACATGGGCCTCGTGGCGGCACTTCTGGGCCGACCCTACGCAATCGCAGGAGAGATTGCTTCGGGCCACGGTCGCGGCCGAACGCTGGGTGTTCCTACGCTCAACCTCTACCCGCTCGGACACCTGCTGCCTGCGCACGGCGTCTATGTGGCGACCATCGTTACCTCGGCGCAGTCCATCTCTGCCGTCGCCAACCTTGGGATCCGGCCCACCTTCGCGGACGACCCTCGCATCTCACTCGAGGCCCACGCACTCTCAGAGTTCGCAGCCTTCGAAGGGCCGGTAGCGGTCCAACTACACGCCTACCTGCGCCCCGAGCAGCGCTTCGAAGAGGCGCTCGCCCTGCGAGCCCAGATTGGCATCGACATCGCATCGGCTGCCGCTTGGCACGCAACTCACCCGCGAAGTTAGGCCGCGGAGTCTCCGGCCTTCGCCTTGTCGTCTGGCTGACCGTAGTAGGCGCCGTAGTGCCGATAGTAATAGTAGTAGTAGCCACCACGTCGACGCCCTTCGACATCGATCGCATTCAAGACGACGCCGAGAAGGTTGGCGTTGACACCTCTCAGCAGGTCAACCGCGCGTGCTATCATCTCTCGGCGCGTCGACCCTGAACGTGCGACCAGAACAACGCCGTCCACAGCAGCACCGATGATGGCCGCGTCGGTAACAGGTACCACGGGCGGCGAGTCGAACACGACCAATCCGAACCGCTCGGTGAGTTCGGAAATCAGCTCACGGAACCTGTCAGACTGAAGCAGCTCCGCCGGGTTCTCGGGGACAGCTCCGCAAGGAATGATAAAGAGGTCGGGGACGCGCGTGGCTTGGATGACTTCGTCCAACGAGGCCTCGCCCATGAGCACACTGGAGAGCCCAAGCCCGCCGTCCAGACCGAAAATCTTGTGAAGGCGGGGCTTACGCATGTCGCCGTCGATCAGAACAACCGGACTGCCAGACTGTGCCATCACCGCGGCAAGGCTGACCGAGGCAGTCGTCTTACCCTCCCGAGGCCCCGCCGAGGTGACGAGGATGGAGCGCAACGGCTGCTCTGAGCCCATGAAGATAAGGTTGGTTCGGATGGACCGACAGGATTCCGCCATTGTCGACTTCGGAAAATCGATAGCAAAGGTGTCGGGCTCAAAATCTTCGCCCTTTGCGGGTGCGCGCGAGGAGCGCCGGTTGGCTTTCCCGCGCGAGATGATGGGCAAGAAGCCGAGGGCCGTAACGCCGATGAGTCGCTCGAGCTCGCCGACCGAACGGACCGAAGTGTCCATTGTCTCGACAAGATAGGCGAACCCGAAGGCGAGCAACACGCCCACAACCAAGGAAGCCAGCATCGAGTAGCCAAACTTTGGAAAGACGGGCCTGCCGTTATCGGTCGCTCGTTCAACGACCGCCACGCGGTTCTGCTGAAGCATACGCGCGATCTCGACCTCTTTGAGCCGGCGCTCAATCATGCGGTAAAGTTCTCTGTCTGACGCAGCCGAAGAGACGAGACCGTTATAGGTCAGCTCGTCCTGCCCCATCGCGAGCGCCTCGGAGCGGGTCTGATCGAGGCGGGCGCGAAGTTCAGCAACGCGCTTGTCTGCCTGCGTTAGCTGCGACTCAACTGCACGCATGGAGTTTCGGACCTCGCGCAGGAGCATCAAGCGGACCTGGGCGTACTGTTGCTTCACCAAGGCTAGCTGCGGGTGGCCATCAAGGTAGGTTGCCTCGAACCTGGTGCGCTCCACGCTGAGATCAACCAGACGAATCTTGAGGCCTTCGATGAGCTCCGACGAAATGACACCTTGAACTGCGGCATCGAGTAGCGCCTCGTCGGTCTTCACAGCCCGATGCTGCTCGGCAGCTACGCGCAACCCGCGCGCATCTGACTCGGCCTGGAAGAGCTGTCCACTCAGCTCTCCGAGTGCCTCACCCGTGAGGTTCTGTTTGTCGTCGAGCGAGATGGAGAGAATGTTTCGCTCTTTGCGAAAATCGTAAACCGCGGTCTCTGAGGCGGAGAGCTGCTTGCCGAGATCCTCGTACTGTTGCCGAAGCCAGGCTGCCGAACTCTCCGAAACATCGAGCCGACGCTTGACCCGCTGGTCGATGTAGACTTCCGCAACCGTGTTCGCGATCTGGGTGGCAAGTCTAGGAGACGAGGCGCGCGCGTGAATACGCAGGAGCGAGGACTCGAACACCGGCTCGATGGTGATGGCACCCATCACGCCAGCGGCTGCGTCGGCCCGCCCGAGCGCCTCGCGGAGAGCGGCAGGGTCCTTGACATCTGACAGGCCGACAAAGGCGGCGTTCTCTCGGAGCGCGAGCCGATTGGCGACATCTTCAGCGACGGCACGGCCTGCGATGACGCGATACTGCGACTCGAAATTCATGCGCAGCTCGCGCGCCCCCCGGGCTCCACCCTGGCCATCGAGTCCCGCCGACATACTGCCAAGGACATTGGGGGACTCGGTGTCGAGATCGAGGAGCGCCGTCGAGCGGTACTGCGGCGAGAGGGTCCGCAGGTAGAGGAAGGTGCCGAGCATGGAGATGGCTACGACGGCTACCGTGAGCCAAAGGTGCCGGAGAATGAGTCCGAGGTAGTCGACCTGCGATGCGGTCGAAGACTCGACGGAGGTGCGTGGCTGTGTCCCTTCGCTGCTCATTTCGACCTCAATTGAGCAGTTGGAAGGTTGGGACGAAGACAACGTCTCCTGGCCAGAGAAGCAGGTTGGGCACCCGCCCCTTCATGATCTCCTGCAGGGGGACCTCAAGCTTGATCTGCCGCCCGTCTACCATCCTCGTGACAAGCACATCGCCACTGGCGTTGGTTGCATCGATGCCCTTGGCCGCCGCCACCGCGTCGACGACCGTCAGCCCCGGCGTGTAGGGAAAGTTACCTGGCGAGACGACTTGGCCCACGACGGAGATGCGTCGAGACCGCATCTCGATGAGCGAACAGGTGACAAGTGGCGCCTTTAAAACCGTCGCCGCAAGACGCTCCGTGAGGTCTTCCTCGAGTTCAGCGCAGGTGCGCCCCTGAGCGGTAACCGTCCCAACGAGCGGGAACCGGATGACGCCCAGTTCGTTCACAGCGAAGTCGCCGCCGAGGTCTGCCTGCCCAAACACCTTGATGGCGAACGAGTCGCCCACGCCTAAGCGGCCCGGGTCTTGGAACTGCCACGATCGCTCTGCCCACTCCAGATAGGAGTCCGAAACAGCGGGGTGACAGGCACCCAGAAGCAAGAGGCTCAAGGTAAGGCGGCGCATCGGAACGAACTCTCAACAGACGACCGAAGCCTTGGCGGGCCCTACGGCACACGCGCAGCATCAAATCAGTACTTCAGGTCGACGGTAAAGAAGGCCTGATGCCGCGTAAACTCGTTGATCTGCGTCAGGTCGCCAGCGGTGATAAGGTCACCCGCATCGCCAACCCCAACTCCGGTAGCATCGACGGAGCCCTCTGCAGAGCCAGACCTCGTCTCGAAGATATACTTGAAACCAGCCAAGACGCCCTTCGCCACCTTGAATCCAACCCGGCCCTCCGCGCTCGCGACCAGATCGGTGGTCGTGGTGACGAGGGGGTCCTGCTGGTCGGGGCCAAAGTTGCGGAAGGATGCCGCAACACGCGCAGAAGCGTCGAACAGTTGATCGCTTGTCCCATACTTCACCGAGACCCGATCAAACTGGACCCAAGAGTACCGAGCCGTATCAGCGAAGTCGCGGAGATACTCAAACGAGAGCGTGTTTCGCCGAGAGAGGTAATAGGTCGCGCGCGCGTTGCCGACGAAGGCCGACGGATTGTCGATGGAGCCGTACTCTACGAATGCGGTGCCAAGTTCGGCTGCTACTTCGAGCTGCGCAGAGAGAAGAGTCTCGCCGCCGACGAAGAGCCGGATGGGCGTGGTGTTGATGTTGCTGAGCTCAATGCCGGAACCCTCGCCTGAGCCTTCACCAACTCCCACAATGGAAGACGCTTGTTCGAAGACATTGTCCTCGACGGTCGCAACGAAGGTAGCAGCCGTGCGGGGCAGGAAGTTGTACCGAAGCTCACCGCGGCCCTTGCCGACACCCTTGTCTCGGAAGTCGTAGCCGTCCCCATTGGAGTATTGGTGGAAGCCGTAAGACCCCTTCGCAAGGGCACTGAAACCTAAGCGGGCCTTGGCGGCGGAACCGCCTGGGTGGAAGCCAAGTTCGGCGCCCGCCTCGTTCGAAACAGCTGTAATCGGCCCACCAGCCGGGCTCGGATTGGGCGGAGAAGAGATCCGAACCTGGTCCGAGGGGGTGAAGGAGAACGCGCCACCCGGATTGAACTTGAGGGCGAAGACACCGCCGAAATCTGGCGCGGACTGGTCCTGTTGCCCATCGGGAACAAGCAGATATTGACGCCAGCCCAGACCCGCACCTGCGTTGACCTGCATGAGGCCCGACGCCGGCGTCGAGAGATTCAACGAAGGCTTCAGGTTGACCTGCGCAACCGAACCCTCGGACCCAGAGTTCGCCTGAACGTTGGAATTGAAGCCGAACTCGGTGCCGAGACGTGCGTCAAGCTTCAGGGCCCCGACACGCAAACCTTCACCAGCAGCATTGGCTTCGCCAGCTCCTAAGACAGCGGCAACTGCCAACAGAAGCAACGAAGTCCATTGACTGCCCGAGGCAGCCCTTCCCGCAAAATCCTTCATGGCGTTACCGCGGGGCTCGTGACGACATCCGAGGTCGCAGGGTCTTCGATACTGTCACCATCCGGCACGAACTCTTCGGGAGAAAAGCCTTCCTCCGTCTCTTCGTCACCCTGTAAACCGCCAAGACCGGAGAGTCCGCCAGACGAAGTCTCGTCGTCGGGGACGCCGTCGCCGTTGGCATCAACGCCACCGCTTGCAGCACCACCCGCCTCGCAGGCAGATGCCGCGGCGGCGGCTACTTTTGCGTTCCTGTTGGCAAGCAGAAGCAGTTCCAACTGTCCCTGCGCAGTTCCAGAGTCCCCACCGCTCACAGCCGCGGTGAGTGAGTTAAACGCTGCACTCCCAGACGACTCGTATTGACTCAGCGTCTGTACGACCTGGTTAAGGCAGCTCGCAACGGACACCTGCGGTGGCTGCGCGGCTTCGGATGCACTCGCCCGCAAACCTGCGTCTGAAATCAGGGAACGAATCTCCTCGAGAAGAACTTCGCCCTGGGCAAGCGCCGAGCCGCCTGAAGTTTGGCCGCTGGCCGGACCGCTAGCTGAAAGCAAACCGCCCGAAAGGACAAGAAGCGAGACGAAAGACTTGCTCCACATTGAACACCTCAGCGCAAAGAGGCCAATACACCCTGAACAGTCTACCCAAGACACCATATGCTGTCAAAGAAAATTGTCGCTCCAGGGCATGTGTGACGCTTCGCGTTATCAACATAAATTCATCCAGATAGTCCGCTCGGCCGCCTGCGAAAGATCCGGTAGCGACGCTGACGCGCCTTACCCGCAATCAAGAAGTCCGCCGGCGAAAGATCCATCGTCCGGGCCGCAGGGGCCAACTCGGTACCGAGCCCGCACTGCACGCTAGCAACGCAGGTGAGAAGGCGATCGGAGGACGCAGCCAGCATCCGCGCCGGCCCCCTCAAAGGTCAGGCCTGTGAGTCTAGTTTCCGGAGTCGAGAATGAAGACCTTCGAAACCGTGATACTACCGCCTTCGGGCTTGGCAAAGCGCCAGCGACGGACAACACCCTTCGAACAGGCTGCCACGGCGCTACCAAGGTCGTTCTCGCCGACGTCGGCTTGGGTGACTGTGCCCTCTTCACCGATCGTCCACTTGATCTCAAGGCGCCCCTTCAAACCAGGGTCTTTGGCGAGCTCGCGCTCGTAGCAGCGCTCAATATCCTTCTTGCGGCGGTCAATGACCTCGCGGATCTTATCCTTGGAGAGCGAGCCGCTACCAGCCATGGACTCAGCTTCAGACAGCAGGCGCGGCTTGACCTTGGCTGCCGCGGTTCCCTCGACCTTGGCAGCGTTGGCTCCGCCGACGGAGCTGCTACCGCTCACATCAACGCCACCAAGCTGGACAGAACCACTGGCGCCATCGCTTCCGCCCAGACCAGCGTTGGATGCGATGCCGGTGCCGTCACCCGCCAGCTTCTGGTTGGCGATCACTTCGGCCGCGCGCTTGCTACCCATCGACTCCGAGATGCCCAGCGAAGGACCGCCACCGCTATCGCTGTTGAAGAGCGCCGCGAGCGCGGATTCCTGCTTCACGCGAACATCCGCCGCAGCGCGCATCTCCTCCTGCGTACGCGGCGGGGCCTGCTCGGCGGGCTGCGCTTCGGGCTCTGGCTTGGCTACAGGCGTCCTCTCTTCAGCCTGCTCCGCCTCGGCGTTGGGGTCGACCTCGGTCGGAGCCTCCTCTTCCTTCGGCTTGGGAGGCTCGACATTGGCGATGATCTTGATAATGCGCTCCGTCATCTCCTTCATCGCGGCATCACGGGCCGGCGGCGGAACGAAGTTCACCGCGTAGAGGATGGTGCCCGCCTGAAGCAGCAGGGAGACGGCGAAAGAGCTCAGGTAGACCGCATCGATGCTCGCCGCAGATGCAAGGAAGGTGAGCAGGTTGCCGCGCATGTTCGCGGGTAGCTGAGGAAGCACTTTCAGAGGCGGCGGGGCCACAAACTGGAAGAGCAACGTCGTGTCGCCAAGCGTGACCTTGCCGCGCGACGAGTCCGGAACTTCAACAACCCAAGCGTCACCCGCCTTCTGCCCTTTGCCAGAGGTGGCCACTGCGGCGAGGTCGAGCATGCCATCGGCGAGCGCGACGCGCCCCTGCATCGCGGAGGTAACGCGCAACTGGTACTTGCCGCCCTTGACCTCGAAGAGGGTCAGGCTTGCAGGAAATGCGCTAGAGGCAACAACGAAGGAGTTCTTGAGTCCTTGCCCTGCGGTGACTGTCTCGCGGTTGCGGAAGATGCGTTCTTCAACGACCTGGCCGTTCTGGATGATGCCGACGCGCAGGATGCGCTGTGTGGGGGCTGCAACCGCCATGACTGACTCCTTCGATGCGCCCTTGGAGGGCCCTCAGTAGCTACGCACATTCACCAGACAACCGTAGTGGGGAGAAGTTCCCCGACAGCCGCCGAGTTATTGGCTCTTGCGGGTGCCAGAACCCTGCGCCCGCTTCATCGATGCAAACTTCACATTCTGAACGCCGGCCGTGCTGGCGGTCGTCATGACCTGGGTCAGGATTTTGTAGGGCGTATCTTTGTCTACGATGAAGGTCGCAAGTCGCTCATCAGGACGTCCAAGCTGCTTTGCCCACATCGAGTTCTGCTCGAGGCGTTCTTGTAGCTTCTGCTGAAGGAGGGGAATGATGGAGCTCTCGGCGCTCTGAAGGTTCGAGGGGTCGATTGCACCCTCGACGATAGGAACGATCTGCTCGTCCTGAAGCATGACCGACTTCTTCGTGATCGAGATAGCGACAGAGTCCTTGATGGGCAGGTCGCTCGTCGAATGGACAACCCGAAGGTCCTCGTGCTCCTCCACCGCGATGGGGTCGGTCTGGAAGTTCTGGATGAGGAAGGTGACAAGAACGGTCATCATGTCGATCATGGCGTTGAGGTTGAGTTCGAACTCACCATCAATGCGCTCGGTGATGGCCTTTTGACGCCGACGCTCTTTCTTCTTGACCACATAGGGGTCGAGGAAGTCGCCGTTGTCGGACGCGAGGTTATCGAGATTCTCTGCCATGTGGCCTCAGAGCTAAAAGCTGAAAGAGTGAGAGCGCTACCCGCCGGCGGGGCGAGGCGCGACCAACGAGGGGAAAGGGAAGAGGTCGTAGCGCTCGCGCTTAGCCTTCTCGCCCACGGCGGGCTTGAGGTTAAACTTCGACTTCTCGAGCGTTTCGAGCGTGGGGGCCTTGCCATCACCCAGGAGGAAAGCCGTCACATCCGACGAGGCAGAGGGTGCACCGGGCTCGCTCTTGCCGTCGGGCGCGAGGAAGAACCGCGCCGTATCGATGGTCTTTACGATGGCTTCGAAGGGGACCTCCTGATCCGCACCGATCGTGACGACGTTGTTGCCGTCCTTGCCAAAGCCTTCGAACCAGGCGGGCTCAAGACGAATCTTGACCAGTTGGTTGTAGAGGCTGGCGTAGTCGAGCCGGCTCACAAGCGGTTCGCTGTCTGTCAGACCTGAACGCGGGCAGATGGTAGCCTTCGTACCGTCTGCCGCACCACCACCGCAGCGCTCGATCGGTCCGGAGAACCTAGCAGCAAAGTCGGGGTTGTTGGTCTGATCAAGGAGGCGGAAGCCGTCCTTCGAAATGTAGACCGTGACCTTTGGAACCTTGACGGCATTGTCGTCGCTCGGAGCACCGGCAGCCGCAGAGGGCGGCCTGGCACTCGTCACATCGAGTGTACCGATCTCCGAGAGTACAGCAGAGGAGATGAGGAAGAACATGATGGTGGTCATCATGTCGATCATCGCGACAAGGTTCAGCGGAGTCTCGCCTTCGTGCCGAGCACGATGCGCGCGGCCGCGACGCTTCTCAGCGCGACGCGCGAGGAAGGCTCCGTGGTTGTCTTCGACGATGTTGTCTTGGTTCTGTTCAGTCATGTTGCAGCCAGTCTGGTTGACGCAGTTTCAGGATGCCAGCTCGTTGGGCGCCGCCCTTGAGGAGGGCGCGGGGCTATTAGCCCTCTTCTGCCGAGAGCTTGCCCTTGCCGTAAGCCACGAGAAGGTTCTCGGTCTTGATCGAGTACTGCTCGATCTCCTCGACGATCTTCTTGGACATGGTGGAGAGCCAGAGGTGGGCAAGCATACCGATGATGGCGACGCCAAGGCCGAAGGCGGTGGCGTTCATGGCCATCGAGATACCTTCCGAGAGGATGCGAGCCTTGTCTTCGGGCGCCGCGCCGCCAAGACCAGCGAAGCAGGTGATGAGACCGTGGATGGTACCCAGCAGACCGAAGAGGGTAGCAACGTTGGCAAGCGTGAGCAGGCCGTTCGTGCGCTTCATGATGTGGGGCACGATTTCGAGCTGTGCCTCTTCAATCGCGTTACCGATAGCGACCTGACCCTTGTTGGCGCGGGTCAGACCAGCCTTGATCACACGGGGCAAGGCAGCACTGGGTGCAGCGTTGCAGAGCTTGATCGCGCGATCGATGTTGCCGGCGATGACGAGCTTCTGGATCTGGCCCATGAAGTCGGTCGCGTTGATGTTGTACTTAAAGAACAAGAAGATGAAGCGCTCGATCGCGATGCCGAGTATCCAGATGGATGTGGCGAGAATCGCAAAGATTGCGGGATCAGCATTACGAAAAAATCCAGCCAAAGAACTCATGTCCGCACATCCTCCTAAAGGGCCCGAAAGTGTTCGGGCTGTTTTTTTCATTTCGTCGAAGTTTGGGTCACTAGCAGGAATTCCGCGTCCTGCCACATTCACAGTCACTAGAATGGTGCCTTTTCTACCGACTCGTAGAGACGGACAAGAAACGAGGCTTCCGGGGGGGTCTGCTGGTAGGTGAGATTGGAGGGCGCGAGGATGTAGTAGGCCTCGGGCTTCTCGATCTCACCTTTGATCTTCTCTTCATCAAGTTGAAGCACAGCGCCACGACGGCCCTGGGCCACCGCCTCAGCCGCGAGAGAGGCAACGATGAGAGATCCGAACACGAGCGCGATCCAGTTGATGCGATTCATGGCGCGTTCTCCTCAGCAGCGGGGGATTCATCGGAAGGCGCTTCGATGCCTTCCGTGCCGGGCGCCTCGATGGGGGCCTCGGTCTCTTCGGGCGCTGGCTCCAGAGCCTTCAGGCGCTTCTTCTCTTCGGCCTGGGACTTAAGGTCACGCTCGGTCTTGGCCAGCTGGGTTGCATCCTTGGCGAACTTCGCCGCACGCTCAACCGCGGGCCCGCTCGGGGACTTGGCGAGGAAGGCGTTGAACAGTTCCGCTGCCTTGTCCATGCGGGCAATCTTGTCGAGCCCAGCGAACTCGGCGTCGAAGTAGAGCAGGCCGAGGTTGTAGTAGCTCATGGACTCAGCGGGGGCGAGCTGGATGGCCTTATCGAAGGCCGTCTTCGCGTCGTCGTAGCGCTGCGCGCCCTTGTAGGCGGAGCCAAGATTGTTCCAGACGACCACGCTGTTCTGGTCGACCTTGCTGGCCGATTCAAGGTGCTCGATGGCTCCTTCGAAGTCCCGGGTGCGCATGGAGAGGACGCCCAGGTTGTTGCGGGCCTCGGGGTGATTCGGGTCGAGTTCGATCACGCGCCGGAGGAAGGTACGTGCCTGGTTCTGGCTACCTCCGGCAAGTTCGATCTTGGCCTTGAGGAAGTAGAAGTCGGGGCGGCCTGCATCGCGGGAGATCGCCTGATCACAGATGTAGCGAGCGATCTCGACCCGTCCCATGGAGACATTTGCCGCGGCCATTGCGAAGTAGGCGTCGAGGTTCTTCTCGTCTCGGAGCAGAAGTTTCCGCGCCTTGCCGATGACGGCTTCGCTCTGCCCTTGGGCGAGGTCGATGAGCAGCCCGGTAGCCTCAATCGATGCTGCATTGCCAGAGGCGGAGAGCCTCTGCTCGAAGAGTGCGCGAGCACCAGAGGTGTCGCCTTCTGCGAGGCGAAGACGGATAAGCGCGGAAACGGGGGGCGCGTAGGCCGCGTCGAGTCCTGCTGCTTCGTTGAAGAGTCTGGCCGCGGCGGAGCGGTCGCCACGGTAGAAGGCGATGACGCCCTGCGCATGCTTCGAGGCACCCGCGGAGAGCCCGTCGGGGAGTGCGGAAAGGTTGGACGCCGCGGCGATAAGGTCTCCGGCGCGAAAGGAGCTGAGTGACTCAGTCCCCTCTGCCGAGACTGCAGCGGCTTCTGGCGGCGGGGCAGCGACAACCGAGGGCTGAGCTGCCTCGGCCTGGGCCAGACGGATATCATCGGCAGGAACCGGGAGAGCGGTCGTAACGAGCGCCCCAAGATGAAAGAGAAGTTGGTGCATCACGGTGCGGCCTCCCCGGCTTCGGCGACGGGCGCAGAGGGTGTGGGCAGGAAGATCTGCGGAGAGACCAGGTCTGTTACGAGAGGGTCAATCGGTTCGCTGAGGACGGGATAGTCGCTGCCTCGGTAGCGGTTGAGCTGCCGGGTCGTGTCGATGGTGCAGGTGTTCACGACACCAATCTTCTGCATGATCGGGTAGGCAATCTCCCACTCCTTTACGGCTGCGTCTTCATACTGGGAGGCGAACCCCTCGATGGCGGCGATGTATTCCTCTTCGGCGAAAGGATCGTCTGCCAGGGCCTCGGGGATGGGGAGCTGATAGAGGATGTCTGCCATACGCTGGTAGACGCGGCCGCGCATGAAGAAGGCGCAGGCGGTGACATCGGCTGAGTTGAAGTCAGTCACCCTCTCGAAGGTGCTCTGGAGCTCAATGATGCCGGTCTTGCGTGCGCCTAGCGCCTTCTGCTGCTGTGGAACCGTCTCGCCGAGCTGGATGGCGTCCCACTTCTTGAACTGGTCCATGGCCGCCTCGTAGGCCAGCTTTGCGGCGGGTTGGCGGGCCTCAGCGCTCTGGGGCTGGCGGGCGTTGAACTCAGCTAGGATCTGCTGGTTGGTCTTGGCGATGGAGCGCTGATCCCTCTGCTGTTCGTAGAACTTTGCAGTGCGGCTTAGACCGTCGAGGACCGCGTCGGGGATGCTGATCTTGGGCGAGCTGGCGTTGGCGCCATACTCCTTGCGGAAACGCTCGAAGAGCCTGACCATCTCCTTGCCATTACCAGCTTTCTCGTAGTTGAGGGCGGCCTGGTAGAGGGCCACGGGGGCCTCATCGGTGCGGGGGTTGGCCTTGACGAAGGCGACGTAGGCCTCTGCGGCCTCTGTGTAGCGCTGAGAGTAGTCAAGGAGCTCAGCAGCCTTGAGACCGGGGTACTTGATGCCCTCGGCGTCGGAGTAGCCGCGCTTGTTGAGGTCACGGAAGGTGGCGATAGCGCGGTCGAAGTCGAAGAACTGGCGCGAGTTTATGGCGATGCGGACGAGGGCCTTGTCGACCCACTCGCTGCCCGGGTAGTCTTTGAGGAGGCGGTCGAACTGGGTCATGGCGAGCTCGAACTTCTTGAGGTTCTGCTCGTAGATGAGACCAGCATTGTAGAGGCCCAGCGCGCCGTTCTGCTGGCCAGCGAATTCGTTGGCGAGGCGGACATACTCAACGGCTGCCGCCTCGTACTTAGCGGCAGCGACCAGTGCTTCGGCCTGCTGCGAGATGGCGCCCATCTGGTAGCGGGTGATGTCCTGCTTGAAGGCCTTCATGACCTCGGCGTCCTTGATGACAATGCACTGGCCGCGTCGGCCGACTTCGTCGGCCCAGAACTCCATCTGCGCGTAGTCTTCTTGGTCGCGATAGGACTCGACAAGGTTGATTGCAGCAGGACCAGTCATTTCGGAGCCGCAGTGGTTGTCCAGGACACCAATGAACCGGCGCTGCGCCTCAGGATAGTCTTTGTACTCGTAATAGAGTTTGGCGCCCGCGTAGGCAAAGTTGGCCTGCTCATCGGGGCTATCGGGGTTCTTGATGCCGAGCGCGATGTATCGATCGTAGGCAGAGATGAGTTTGAGCGAGAGTTCGGGTACCGCATCGCTTGCTGCCACGGTGCGGGGCGCGTTGCTCGCCTTGGAGGGCACCGGCGTCTTGTCGGAGAGGCCAGCGGGGCGGCTGGGCCAGGCCCGGGCCTCGAGCCGGCCGGCATTGAACTCGCGTTCGATGGAGGTCTCGAAGCTCTGGATGGCAAAGCGAGCCGAGGCATCACGGAAGTTGCTATTCAGGACCGACTCGCGGACGGTCTCGAAGCCGGCACCGGCAAGGTCATACTGCTCAGAGAAGAAGTAAGACTGGGCCAAGTACATCTGGATGTCGTAGCTTTCGGCGTCGTTCGGGTAGGCCTGCAGGAACTGGCCGTACATGCGGGCAGCGAGGCGAAAGCGCTGAATGGCGCGGTCGTGGAGGCCTGTATCCTTGGGTGCTGCTTCGAACTGGGCGGCGAGCTGCTCGCCTTCGTTGTAGTAGAGTCCGGCGGTGTCTTTGAGCGAACGACGGGTCATCTCGTCGGCGACGGCGATCGCATCGGAATTGCCGAGCCGCTCCTGCGCCTTGTACCAAGCGGTGCCGGGCCCGAAGAGCTGGCCAATCTTGGCGGACTCGTCGAGTGCTTTTTCAATTTGGTTGTCTCGGGCGTAGGCCTCGACAATCTTCTCGAAGCGGTTGGGGTTCTGCGGGTCTTCGGGTGCACGAGAGATGGCGTCGCGGAGAAGTTCGATGCCGTTTGCGTACCGCTGGTTTTCGAGAAGGATGGCGACGACGCGGTCGCGAATGGCGATGGAGTCTTCGTCGTCGCGGTCGCCGAGGTATTTGTTTATGCGGGGCATGATGAAGTCGGCGTCGCGGTTACCATCGCTGTTCCAGTCTTCTTCTGCGAGCGTGATCGCGGTATATTGGAGGGCCTCTTCCTTGAGAGCGGCGCTGTCGGAGTCTCCGGCCGACTGGTAGTAGTCGAGGAGCTTCTGGAAGGTGACGATGGCGCTGTCGTAGTCGGAAGCGAGGTAGGTCGCCCAGCCGAGTTTGAAGAGGATTTTGTCTGTTCGGCTAGAGGTCGGGTAGGTGAGCGCGGTCTCGAAGGCTTTTCGGGCCTTCTTCCAGTCTGAGGCCTCGAAGTGGATTTCGCCGATGCGGAGAAAGGCCTCCTGCGCGAAGTCGGACTTGGGTTTGGCGACGGTGAGGCGCTCGAAGGTAGCGAGTGCGCGCGGGTCTTTGGCCTCTGCGTAGAGGACGCCGACGAGATAGAGGGCACCGTCGATGATGCGGTAGTCGGGGTAGTCGCGGATGAGGCGTTCGTAGGTGGCTACGGCCTGGTTGAACTCTTTTTCGGGCGGGGCCGGCTCGTCGGGGACAAAGCCCCGTTCGAAGCGTTCCATCTCGGCTTGGTAGGCTTCGTTCTTCTGCTCGTAGGTATCCTTGGCTTGCTCGTAGTAGAGTTCACCGAGGCGGAAGAGGACATCTGGCGTGTAGGTGGCGTCGGAGGGATACTCGGCGATGAACCGGGTAAAGTCGCCGATGGCGAGTTCGCGTCGGGCGCGTTCTTCAACGCGCCGGGAGTCGATGCCGTCGTTGTAGAAGGCGACGATGCCATTTCGCTGGCGCTTGTACTCGTTCTTGGAGAGTTCGAGCATGCCTTCGTTGTAGTCGCTCATCTCTTCGGCATAGGCGCCAAGTGCCTGTTCGAAGCCGGGGAGCTGCTGTGCGACGACGGGGGGTAGCGCGGAGTATTGGGGTATGGGGCGCGAGAAGTTATCGCGCGGGGCGGCTGGGGCGGCTGGGGCGGCTGGGGCGGCTGGGGCGGCGGAGCCCTCGGCAGCGTCAGCAGCGCGGGCGGCAGTGGGTGCTCCGAGGAGCGAGGCTGCGACAGCGAGGCCAAGGAGAGCCGCAAGGCTATTGCGAAGTTGAATCATGGCGGGGGTGCTCATTGTCCCTTCAGGATTTCTTCGAAGTCGGCATCGATGATGCTGAGGGCGTCTTGCCGCCTCCGTACCAGTTCGCCGATCTCTTTGGTGAGTTCTTCCTTCTGCTGCCAAGCGACATCGAGGATTCCGATGCTGGCGCGCATCATGAGGCCGTTCAGGCGGTCGCGGACGCGCCCGAAGGAGGCTTGCGCCACGGAGCCGGTGAGTCGTGCGCCGTCGACGCGCAACTTCTCGAGGGTGCTGCGGATGGTGATCATCCGCGCCTGCTCTTCGGAGAGGACGACGCGAAGGTCGGTGATCTTTGCATCGACGGCACGTTCGATGTCGGTGAAGTAGGCGTCGAGGGCGCCTTGGCTGCTGTCGACATTTCCGCGCACGGTGTCGGCCTGCGCGAAGAGGTCGGCGCTGGAGGGGGCGAGTTGCCGATAGTTTGCGAGGATTTGGGCTTCGCGGCGGAGGGAGTCACGGAAGCGGAGCCGTAGTTCGCGTTCGGAGGCGCTGACGTCGTCGGCAACTCCAACTTCGACGGACCGTGCTGCGATGTCCCGGCGCAGGTTGGCTACGGTATCGAGCCGCCGGTTGAATTCGCTGGCGTTCTCCTCGAGGGATGCGCGCTGGCGCTCTGCGAGTGCGGGTGAGATTTTGCCGAGCCGCTGGTTTTCGGCGATGGTTTCGCGGAGATCTTTAACCTCCCGGAGGGAGGCTTCGAGGTCTTGTTTGACGGCGAAGAGGTCTACCGAGAGCGCCCGGATTTGCTTGACTGAAACCTCTTGGCGCTGGGTCATCTCGGCGAACGAGCGGGGCTGCGCGCGGTAGGAGGTCTCTAGGGCTGCTCGGTCGGCGCGGAGCTTGTCGAGTTCGGCAGAGGCCTCAGCCGGTAGTTTGCCTGCGAGCACAGTCCTCTCTGCATTGACGGAGCCGATGAGGAGTTGGAGGGAGTCCATTTCCAGTTCGATGCCTCGGGCCCAGCCATCGCGCATTTCGGGGAAGATGTTGACGCGGCTCCGGGAGTTGATGCCGGTGTCGAGCTCAGCGAGTGCGAGTTCGCTGTCGGCAACATTGACGGAGGCCTGCGCGAGGTCGTTGGAGATGTTAAGCGCGTGTTTGAGTTCTTTGTCTTGGACGAAGAAGGGCTGCGCAAAGGCGGGCAGTTCGAGAACACCGTCTGCCTCATTGACGAGCAATTTGAGGAAGGCAGCAGGGTCGGACTGGGAGGCGAGGATCTGGTCGACGCCGGCCACATCGGGCCGTTGAGCGCGAATGACTCTCGAGAAGGAGGCGGTGGCCTCTTGGTAGCGGCTTTCACGGAGCTGAAAGTCTCCGATGAGGAGACCGGCTTCGGGCAGATAGTATCGCAGTTCTGGGTCGTTGCTGGCGTAGATCTGAAGCCGCTGGAGGGCTAGAATGGCGTCTCTCGACCTGCCCTCGCGCTGAAAGCACCAGGCCTGTTCGAAGAGCGAGGCCTTGTACTGCGGGGAGTCGGGGTCTACCTCGCCGTAGGCTTCGATAGCGACCCCGAACTGCTGCTGCTCGTAGTAGATCCGGGCGCGGCCAAGCCGGGAGAGGTTGAGGAGTTCTCGTTCTGCGTCGCCCTTCTTCTTGGCGAGTTGCTGGATGATGGCCTCGAAGGCTTGGCGGCTCTCTTCGAGCTGTCCAAGGCGAGCACGGGTAACGCCGGAGAAGTAGGCTGCACGGAGTTCGACGATGCCTGCCCCTTTGACTCCAGCGAAGGAGGCGAGTGCGGCCTCATAGTTCCCCTGGCCATACTGGGCCTTGCCGCGCATGTAGGCTACATCGGGGCCGAAGTTGCCCACTTCGCTGTTTGCAAACTCGGAGAACATGGCATCGAGGTCGGAGTAGTCTCCGTCGATGTAGGCCATTTCGAGGAGCCGCCTTGCCGCCTTGATTGCGTAGTTCGCATCTTTGGTGGCGACGAGGTCTCGGAATTGCTTCTTGGCAAGGTCGAAGTTGCGCAGATGGAAGAGGCTATCAGCAAACATGAACTTTGCGTCGCGGAGGCCTGCGCTCGCAGCGTAACGCGGCTCATCGACCACTTGAGCGAGCAGGATAGAGGCTGCGTCCCAGTCGCTGATGCGATAGCGGAGTTGGGCGTCTGCGATCTTGGTGACGGCGTCGTTCTGGCTGCGGAACTCGGCGACGGTCACATACTGCGAACGGAGGAGTTGTACCCGGCCACCGAGTTCATCGGCGGCCTTTGCTGCGTCATCGAGCGCCTGCGCCGAAGCATGGCTGCCCATGGCGAGTGCGAGCAGGAGAGATCCTGCAGCAACGAGGCGCACGGGAGCGAATGAACAAAGCTGGGTAGCGTTTGCCACGGCGTTCAATCCTTCGCGGCGGGGGCGGCTGCGGCGGGTGCCTCTTCGTGGGTCGCGAACTCCTCGACCTCGAAGCGGATACGGAAGCGGTTCGGGTCGAGGATATCTCCCTCTCCCGAGTCGAAGGCCACGGTCTGGATGCCGACGGTGCGGCCCTCGTCGACAGTGAAGGGGTAGGATGCCGCCTTGTCGATGGTGATTTCGTTCATGTAGGCGAAGACGCCACCGAAGTCGCGTCCTCGGAACTTGAACTGAACGCTGAGGTTGTGGGCACCCGGAAGGACGGATGCGTCGAAGACTTCGAAGCGGGGGTCTTCGAGTTTGGTTGTGATTTCGATGCGGTTTCCGTCGAGCACGTAGGCCGCATCGACCAGAACGAACTTGTCGCCGAGGTTGTTGACATGTTCGACTGCGGCGCGGGAGCCGCCGATGGTGCGACGGAGGATTTGCTCGCGGAGCAGGAAGAGGCGAGATTTGCTCCGAAAGACATCTTGCTTGAAGGCGCCAACGCGGTCTTCGAGTTCCTGGAGTCGGAGGTCGTAATTGACGTCTCCGCTCGTGCTAGCAGGCGCCGTCTGCGTATGCCCGAGGGTGGGTAGAAGGCAGCAGGAGAGCGCGAGAACCGTGCGAGCGAGGATGTTGCTAAGGGTCGATTTGGTCATGTTCCGATCCGCCGTCACAGTGTTTCTGAGTGGGGGGTTTGCTTAAGAATGCGAGAAATTTCGGCTGCGTGGCAGTCTGGGTGCAAACGGAGCGCGGAGAGACTAGGTAACTCCACCCCTAATGTGTTGCATACCTTGGCGAGCATGACAAGTTCTAAGTTGATCGCGGCGCTCTGGAGCGCGTGCGAGAGGTCACGGAGGATGTCGTCGACTGGCGCCACATGTTTTGCGCTCGGGCTGATGATTTTGGGCCCAGCCGTTGGCTTTGCAGCCGAGGCAGTCATCTCTTGTCGGGAGCCTTCGATGGAGGCGAACGGCGTGGTCCTAGTGCGTTGCCACCTCGAAGCTGGCGGGGCGGGCGGCGCATGGACTGCGGTCACGGGCGGACGAGGGAGGGTTTGCGGCAGCCTGGCAATCGGGTCGACGCTCCCCGATGGCCTAGGTGCGCGGTGTGGGGTCGTGGGAGAGGAGGTCTGGTTCTGGCAGCGGCTGGCTGCACCGGAGCGAGGGGCGCTGCGCTACGGGTCCTGGGCACGTGGTGGCGCATGGAGGGTTGAGGGTTCGGAGCTGCTGCCGGATTCGCTGGTCGCGGTGGGGGCGATGGTCAGTGGGGGCCGTTGGGATGGCGGGGCGATGATGGCCTACGGTTCGTTTCGTGATCGAGGCTGGCTCGGAGGCAACCTGTCGTCCACCACGGATGGTTCGGTAACGGTGGTAGCAGAGTCGCGTGTCGCCGGCTTTGCGTCTGATGTCCTCGGGGAGTTGCGCCGATTGCGGCAGGCAGGCCACGGAGAGGTCGTGCAGGATGTGCAGCTGTTGGCTGCTACCCGCGACGACTACGCTTCGGGGCGGAGCGGGCCGGGCTGGTTGGTGCTGGAGCTTGGCGCGGAGGCGAAGGTGCAGCGGGTGGCAGAGGTGGTTCGACATGAGGTGGCGCATCAACTTGTAGGGGGTGCGATCCGCTATGTGCGTTCAGGCATCGACGTTGGTTGGTTCTTGGAGGGATTCGCGGACTATCTTGGGTTTGCGATGACCCGTGATGAGCCGGCGGGGCGTGCTGCCTTCTTCCGTCGGTTTGCGGAGGCCTGCGAGGCGGTGAGCCGGCCGCAGGGGGAGGTCTCGGAGTACGATCTGGGGTTTTTATATGCAGCGGCGGTAGATGGTGCGCTGTGGCGTGGCGCGGCGACGGGGCTGGGCGAGCGGCTAGGCGAGCTGGTGGCGGGCCGACAGGGGCCCTTGGTCTTTGGCGGCCGCGAGGACTTTCTCGGTAGGGAGCCGCGAGCAGCGCTCGTGAGCGCGTTGCTGGCTGGCGCGGAGGATGCCGGTGCAGCGCGCGCGCGGAGCTGGATGGAGCGAGAGGAGCGGCCGGATGTGACGGTTTTGGCGGGCGATCTGGGGGTTCGTCTGGCGAAGGAGTCGATTGGGGCGGACGGGCTTCCGCTGTCGATGATGGAGCGTCGAGACGGGCTCTTTGAGGTGACCTCTGTGCAGGCGGAGGTCGCCGCGGCGCTGGCCATCGCGCCTGGCGATCTGATCTGGCCGCTGGAGGCCTGGTCGGGTAGCGGAGCGTTGGCTGCCGAGGTTTCTCGAACCTACGGCTGGCAACGGGTCACGCTGACGCCGCGTCGGGTCGTTCGGGAGAGGTGGCGTGTGGTCTCCGTAGCCGATGCGGCGCGGAGGTGGTTTGGTGGAGCGGCGGGCAGCCGCAGCGAGGAGAGCGAGTGATGGAGAGTTTGAAGATGGAGCTCCGAGAGCAGGTTCTGGCTGACGCGGATACGCCGGAGGCGGTGCTACGAGCGCTGCGCGGGGGAGCGACCCTGGAGTCCATTCACCTCGATGAGCGGGGGAGGTGGTGGCACGAGGGTTCGATGTTCGCGAACGAAAAGCTGTCGCAGCTCTTCAGCCGCAGTGTGTTCCAGACCGAGGGCGGGGTCTGGTTCCTGCAGATAGGCCATCAGTCCTACCCCGTAACTGTTGCCTGCACTGGCCACTTTGCGGAGCGGTTACTGATGCGTGAGGCGCAGACGAGTCTGGAGCTCACAACGGGAGAGCAGTTGGAGACGGGGCTGGACGGGTGGATGACCGACGGTGGTGAGCGGGTGGGGGTGAGGCTGTCGGATGGTCGCGATGTTCGCCTGCTGGGCGCTGCCCACCAACTGGTGGTGTCGCTGGTGGAGGCAACGGAGGCTGGATGGCAGCTTCGGCTTGGGCAGGGGATAGCTGCGCTGCAGGTATGGCCGCCGGTGCCGCGCGGGCTGCGTCTTCCGCGGGTGGCTCCACAGGGTTGACCTCCGAGCGGAGCGCGGGTTAGGGGCGCATAGTGCAACCGTACGCTGAGGCGGAGGGAGCGCGGGCTCGCAGAAGGAGTTTCATGTCGCAGCGAATCGTTGTGGTGGATGACAGTCGTACGGTCTGCGGTGTGGTCGAATGGGCCTACCACGGTTCGGGGATTGAGGTTCTGCCGGTCCGGACCGGCGGCGAAGCGCTTGCGCTGATTCGGAAGGCGCCCCCGTTTGCAGTCATTGTGAGTTATTGGCTTCCGGATATGGAGGCTGCTGCCTTCTGTTCGGCGCTTCGGGGAGATGCTGCCGCAGGCAAGGTTCCGATCCTGCTACTGACGGGAGGCTACCACCCTGTAGACACGGCGGCGGTGCTGACGGCCGGTGCAGACGATGCGCTCAGGAAGCCGTTCCGTTCGTCGGATTTGCTAGCGCGGGTTCTGGGTGTCCGAGACCGAGGAGCGGAGCGTGGATACTTCGCCGGGGCGCGCCCTGTTGCTCCGCCTCCGCTGCGACCGGCTTTGATACCTCCGCCGCTCGTTGGGCCACCGCTCGTTGGGCCACCGCTCGTTGGGCCACCGCCGGCCCGCGATGCAGGTTTGGTGAAACCACCTACGCCGCCCGCCGCACTGTTGATTGCGCCGCCCACCGCACCGTTGATTGCTCCGCCGCCTCGGCCTTCGGGGTTGGTTGCTCCGCCGCCCGCAGCGCTGATGGGCGGAGCGACCGCAGTCTCGGCTGCCTTCACGGCGCCGCCGAGCGCTGTACATCCCGCTGCGGCCGCCGCGGCGGCATTTGCCGCACCGTCTGGCAGCCCGTCGTCGGGGATGCACCGGGCAGCGCCGCCGCCATCGGGCCTTCGAACGGAGGAGCGGGAGGCGCTGCTTCGGGCGCTGCAGCCTGTCGTTCTTGAGCAGGTGAAGGGGGCACTGCCGGCGATTGTTCGCGAGGTTCTTCCGGCGATGCTGCGCGAGGTGCTGGCGACGGTGATGCGGGAGCAGCTCGGCGCGAAGGTGGAGGAATATTCCAAGCGCCGGGTAGATGAATTTGTGGAGCGCGAGCTTCCGCAGGCAGCAGATGCTGCGATCGAGCGTTATCTCAAGCGCATTGGCGAGGGTGACGGCGGGAGCGACGAGTCTTAGAGTCGAGATGCGGTCCGAGCGGGCCGCGAGGGAGATGGTCGATGAGCGAGTTTTCGAAGGGATACGATCCGCGTGAGATTGAGACGCGCTGGTACGAGCGCTGGATGGCCGCGGAGGCCTTCAAGGCGGACGCTCATTCCGACAAGCCCGCCTACACGATCGTGATTCCGCCTCCGAACGTTACGGGCTCGCTGCACATGGGGCATGCGCTCACGAACACGATTCAAGATGTGCTGATCCGCTGGAAGCGGATGAGCGGGTTTGAGGCGTTGTGGCTACCGGGCACCGACCATGCGGGTATCGCGACGCAGATGGTGGTGGAGCGTGACCTGAAGAAGCGGGGCTTGGACCGTAGAGAGATGGGTCGTGAGGCCTTCCTCGAGCACACGTGGCTTTGGAAGGAGAAGTATGGGAACCGGATCTCGATGCAGCTGCGTCGGCTCGGTTCCAGCTTGGACTGGTCGCGTGAGCGGTTCACGATGGACGAGGGGCTGTCGAAGGCTGTGCGCGAGGTCTTTGTGCGGCTGTGGGAAGAGGGTCTCATCTACCAGGATGACCGGCTCGTGAACTGGGACCCGGCGGGCCAGACGGTGCTGAGCGATCTGGAGGTGGAGCAGGAGGAAGAGGACGGGTTCTTGTGGCACATCGCCTACCCCGTGGCTGGCAGTGACGAGCGGTTGGTGGTGGCTACGACGCGTCCCGAGACGCTGCTGGGCGACACGGCGGTTGCGGTCAATCCGGCCGACCCGCGCTACCTTCATCTCCACGGCAAGGAGATTGCGCTGCCGCTGACGGACAGACGCATTCCAATCATCGCAGATGGTGAAGCTGCGAGCATGGAGTTCGGTTCGGGTGCGGTGAAGATCACGCCTGCGCATGACTTCAACGACTTTGAGACGGGCCGGAGGCACAATCTTCCTCGGATTGCGGTGCTGGACCTGGACGCGAAGATGAACGGCAGTGTGCCGGAGCGGTTCCATGGCCTCGACAGGTTTGAGGCGCGCAAGCGGATCCTGGCAGAGCTGACTGAGCTGGGGCTTCTGGAGAAGGAGGAGCCTCACAAGTTCATGCCGGCGCGGTCGCAACGAACGGGCGTGATTGTAGAGCCGCTGTCGGTGGGCAAGCAGTGGTATGTGAAGATGCAGCCGCTGGCGGAGCCGGCGATTGCGGCGGTGCGCGAGGGCAAGGTCACCTTTGTGCCCGAGGGCTGGGAGAAGACCTATTACCACTGGATGGAGAACATCCGTGACTGGTGCATCTCGCGTCAGCTCTGGTGGGGCCATCGGATTCCGGCATGGACCTGCGGCGACTGCGGCACGCTGAGCGTATCGCGCGAAGACCTGCACAGCTGCCCGAAGTGCGGCAGCGCGGCGCTGCGCCAGGATGAGGATGTCCTCGACACCTGGTTCTCGTCGGCGCTCTGGCCCTTCTCTACGCTGGGCTGGCCGGAGAATACGCCCGACCTGGCGAAGTTTTACCCGACGACGGTGATGGAGACGGGGTTCGACATCATCTTCTTCTGGGTGGCGCGCATGATTTTCATGGGGCTCCACTTCATGGGAGAGGCGCCCTTCTCGACCGTATTTCTGCACGCTATGGTGCGGGACAAGACTGGTCAGAAGATGTCGAAGACCAAGGGCAACGTCATCGACCCGCTGCACATCATCGATGGCGTGCAGCTGAGCGAGCTGTCGCCCGAGGATCAGCAGACCTACGAGCTGCTTTTCCGCGACTATCCCGAGGGTGTTGCGGCGCAGGGCGCGGATGCGCTGCGGTTCACGCTGGCGACCTATGCAGCGGCCGGTCGCGACATCAAGCTCGATGTGAAGCGGGTGGAGGGATACAAGGCCTTCATCAATAAGCTGTGGAATGCGTCGCGGTTTGCGCTGATGAACCTCGAGGGGTTTGACGGGCGGGCCGTGGACTTTGCGTCGCTCGGCCTGTCGGCTGCCGACAAGTGGATTGTGACGCGGCTTCATCATGCGGCGGCGAAGGTGGAGACGAGCCTGCAGGCCTTCGACATCAGCGGCGCGGCGCAGGCGATGTATGAGTTCACCTGGCATGAGCTGTGTGACTGGTACCTCGAGCTTGCTAAGCCGGTTCTGTATGGAGATTTGGGCGACGAGAAGGCACGTGAGTGCAGCCGCGCGGTGCTTTGCTATGTGCTGGACCAGACCTGCCGGCTGCTGCATCCGTTTGTGCCGTTTGTGACGGAGGAGGTCTGGTCGCATCTGCCGACGCAGCGTGCCGAAGGGGCGCTGCTCTGCACGAGCGCCTGGCCGGTGGCGTCGGAGATTCCGACCTTCGAGGCGGAGGCAGCGGAGATTGCGCTGGTGGCTGAGCTCATCACGGGCATCCGCCGGGTTCGCGGAGAGAGCGGCGTGCCGGCGTCGAAGCTGCTGCCGAAGGTGCTGCTCTTGAGCGATTCGGAGCTGGTGCAGCGGGCCGCGAAGGCAGGGGCTGTCTACCTGCGACGGATGGCGAAGGCGGAGTCTGTAGAGGTGGTAGCCAGCAATGCTGAGCGTCCGAGCCTTGCAGCGACGACGGTTATGCCGCTGTGCGAGATCGTGATTCCGCTGGAGGGCGTCATCGACTTCGAGGCGGAGGTGATCCGTCTCAAGAAGGAGCTTGCAGGCGTAGAGGTGGATATCGCCTTCTTCGTGAAGAAGCTATCGAACGAACGGTTTGTGGCCAACGCTCCGGCGGAGGTTGTCGAGACGGATCGTGCCAAGTTGCGGGATGCCGAGGGTGCGAAGGAGAAGCTCCTGGAGGGGCTGCGGCGCCTTGAGGGGGCGGTATGATTTCTGCGCTCCGCCTCGTTGTGGTGCTGCCCCTGATCGGGCTCTTGCTGGCAAGTTGCGGGCAGAAGCAGGGACCCTCGCTGGTGCCCGAGACGGCGGCGGCGGAGGGTTCGGCACGCACGGCGGAGTCGAAGGGGTTGGTGGGGCCGGGTGCGTCGAAGGGCGCGCAGTTGAAGGTAGAGGACGTTGGGCCGCCTGGCGCGACGCTGCTCTTTCTTTCTGGGCTGAAGGGCTACACAGAGCCGTGTGGCTGCACGATTGACCTTGTCCTTGGCGGCATTGACCGCATCACCGGGTTTGCGACGACGCTGGAGGCGCAGACGAAGTCGACCGCGGTGGTTGCTGCGGGCGACTTCCTGTTTGAGCGCGAGACGCTGGATGAGGCCGGTCGTGAACAGGAGCTTCGGAAGGCCGGCCTGCTGATGGAGGCGGCAACGGTAATGGGGCTTCGGGCGACTGCGCTCGGCTCGCGTGACCTGGCCGCGGGCGTGGACTTTTTCTTGGGCAAGATGAAGTCCGCCAAGGTGGAGGTGCTGGCTGCGAATGTGACGCTCGCATCGGGCGCACCGGTTGGTCCGCCCTATCTTTTGCTCACCGTTGGCGCCGAGCGTATTGCGCTGATTGGCGTGACGCCGCCGGAGTCGATTGCAGCGGTGGCGGAGCTCAAGGCCGGGCCGGCGAAGGCCGGGATCGAGGCCTCGCTGCAGGCGTTGAAGCGGCTGCCTGCGGCGGAGGCTCCGACGGCTGTGGCGGTGCTCTTTTCGGGGGACATCGTTGCCGCGCGGCAGCAACTCGATGGGCTGGTAGGCGTGGACTTTGTGATCATCGGCAAGGACCCGCGCGAGACAGACGAGAGCGAGCAGCTTGGAAGCGCGGTGACGCTGGAGGCCTACGACCAGGGTCGCTATCTGGGCCGCCTGAAGCTGGTCGGAACCGGCAGCGGGCCGTGGAAGAATGCCCGGGTGGGGAGCGAGGCGGAGCGGAAGCGGCTGGACCAGATCATCGCGACGACCGAGGGTCAGTTGGCATCGTTGCCGAAGCCTGCGGCGGGCCAGGCCGAGCCGCCGATCGTGAAGGCGCTGCGGGGCAAGCTCGATGGCTACGTGGGGGAGCGGAAGAAGCTAGGTGCGGCCGCGTCCGCGTTTGTTGCGACGGAGCGGAACTACCTCTTCGAGCCAGTCGCCATGAAACCTGGCTACCCTGTTGCACCGAAAGTGAGCGAGGAGATGGTTCTCTACAACGAGGAGCTCAAGATCATCAATCTGAGGAAGGTGGAGGAGATTGCGCCGGTGCCGGAGGGGAGTGGGTCATACGTGGGCGTGGTGGAGTGCCAGAAGTGCCACACGACGGAGCATGCCTTCTGGAAGACCACGCAGCACGGCCACGCCATCGATACGCTGCGCGAGCGGAACAAGGAGTTCGACCGGAGCTGCATCGGCTGTCACGTGACCGGCTACCAGGAGCCGGGCGGCAGCGTGCTCGGCAATCTACGCGGTCTAGAGAATGTGCAGTGTGAGCAGTGCCATGGGCCGGGGAGCAACCACATCAAGAACCCGTCGCTGGTGAATGTGCCGGGTGGCGTGCACCGCGAAGTGAAGGAGGCGGCCTGCCTGACCTGCCACGTCAAGGAGCACTCGCCGAAGTTCAATTTCGAGAGTTACCTACCGCGGGTTTTGGGGCCGGGTCACGGTCGCTGAGGGGCAGTTGGAGCGACGCTCTGGCTGCGCTCTTTGACCTGATCCACGGCGGAGCGGGAGACGGCCCTGATGTTCTCCGGATAGGGAACGACGGACTGTTCGAGCGCGAGCCGGTCGAGTTCTGCTTTGAG
>CANKLS010000004.1 GCA_947483645.1 Bradymonadales bacterium
TCTGCTCCGAAGAGCAGGTCACGCTGGCACAGAGGTCCGCACCCGCGTAACAGACGCCCTCGATGCAGCTGGTTCCCGCCTCGCAGTCGCGAATGCCCTGACACTCCTCTGATGTGCAAACACCGCCGGCGGCAGGGTCAAAGCTCCCGTCGCTGCCGAGGAAGGCGCAGGACTCTTGAAAGCCGGCCGCAAGCTCGTTCGCGCAGCCTTCGTCGCTAGAACAGGAAAAGACGGCGCAGTTGCCGTTGTCGCACACCTTACCGCGGTCACAGTCGGTGCTGGTCGTGCAGGCAGGGTCGCTGCTGCAGGCTGCGAGCCCCGAAGAGAGGAGCAAGACGACCAGTGCAAAAATCTGATGTACCGAACGAATCTGCATCGCCTGCCTCGCAACAGGAGAACCTACGTTCTCCAAGAATCTTCACCTTTCAGACGCTCATTCTACCTGTCTGCCACGCAACTGCAACCCGCAGTCTGCGAACCGGCTCACGGGCTGCCAACGCACTTGCTGCTTGACACCCAGCTCAATCCCCCACAGTTGGCACAAACTTTCGGAGAGGAACCCAGATGCGCAGTCTGCTTCGTGACGGCCTCCGTCGCGTGATGGAGCGTCCCGCAAGGCACGCCAACGGAAACCGCCACGCGACGGTCATCGCCATCGCCTCACAGAAGGGCGGCGTCGGCAAGACAACCACCGCCGTCAACCTCGCTGCCGCCTTTGCCACGGTGCACAAGCGCAAGGTCCTCCTGCTCGACCTCGATCCGCAGGGTCATGTCCGGGCCGCGCTCAGCGCACTGCTGCAGCCGGGCGGAGGCGCCATCTCCACCGTTCTGCTCGACGAGCGCGGAGATGCAGACCTGCTCGACATCGTCGTCCCAACCCGGCTGCCAGGCCTCGACATCACCTCCGCTGATACCCGGCTCGCCGAGACCGAATCCATCATCGGTTCGCGCATCGGAAAGGAGATGCTGCTTCGTGACGCGCTGCGCGTCGCACGCACCCACTACGACCTTATTTTTATCGACTGCCCGCCCAACCTCGGCAACCTCTCTGTGGCTGCGCTGACCGCAGCCGACCTCGTGCTCGTCCCCTGCGACCTCTCGCCGCTCGCTGTCCGCGGCGTCGAGTCGCTCATCCGGACCCTCTCCACCATCGGCACCCGGCTCAACCCGTCGCTCGACCTCGCCGGCATCGTGCTCACCCGCGTCGACACCCGGAATGGCTCGCTCAACGACACCGTGCTGGCCGAACTTTCGGCTCAGTTTGCAGAGGCGATCCTACCGGTGCGCATCGGCGTCACGACGAGCCTCGCCAAGGCACAGTCGGTCGGGCTCGACATCTTTTCGTATGACAAGAACTCGCGCGGCGCGAAGAGTTACCGCGAGCTCGCAGCGCTGCTGTTCGCGCGCCTTCACCCGGCCTCTCGCAACGCATGAAGCGCGCACTCGTCCAGCCAGTCGCGACGCTGCTGCTGCTCGCCGTTACACTCCTCGCCAGACCTGCCTCCGCGGCGCCGCTGTCGGGCAACATCGACGACCTCCTTCCGCCGATGCCTGCCACCTGCGGAGATGCCGTCAGCTGCCTGCATGCCGCGCTCGACCGCTCCTCCACCGGTGTCACCAACCCCGAAGATTCGCTGCCTGCGCTGCGCTCGGGCGGGCCGCGGATGGACGCCCTCACCGGTGCCTGGCTCATCGTCGATGAGGCGCTCAACCTCGCCCGCCTTGAGGTCGCGCCCGAGCCCCAGCCACGCCCTGTGAGCATCCAGCGCCGGCTGGCGGCCGAGAACCGGAGCCAGGTCAAACCCGGGGAACTCCGCCTCTACTCGGTCAACACCCGGGAACGATCGCGAATCCAGCTCTACGACCGCGCAGGCCGCATGACGCAAGAGGGCGTTCGTCAGGCATCCCATCTGCTCCGCGACCAGCGCAATCGGAGCACCCGCTCCATCGACACCCGGCTGCTCGCCATGCTCTACCTCGTGGGCCAGCACTTCGATGGAGAGCTGCGGGTGGTGAGCGGCTACCGCACCCGCTATCTCAACGCGACCGAGGGGTCGCGGCATGGTCAGGGGCGGGCTTGTGACTTCAACATGCAAGGCGTCTCGCTCCAGGAGCTGACCGCCTTTGCAGAGGCGACCTTCGCCCGCGTGGGCGTCGGCGTCTATCCCCACAGCGGCTTTGTCCACCTCGACGCCAGAGATTCGACCTACCTCTGGGTCGATGTCTCCAAGTCGAAGAAGTCCAAGTACCGCGCCCGCCCCCTGCGCGATCGTGTCTCCATCGCGAAGGACCCGACGATGCACGGACCCCACATCAACGAAGAGCTGCTCTACCAGCCCAGGGGCGCATCGCTTGATTAGCCCGCGCTGCTTGCGAGCCAGAGCAGCAGCAATCCCAGTGCCGCCAGGAGCAACAGGCCGATGACAACCTTGGCCCCCGACGGAATCCCTGAGCCGGCGTGTTGCGCTTGGGCTTCGCGCTCTGCCAGGTGGTCGGTGAGGCTCGAGGCATCATCACCGACATCGAACCAGTCGCCGCTTGCGCCGCTGCGCCAGGTGGAGGACTCATTGCCGATACGGGTCGCCAGACCGGCCTGAGCGGGCTCATCGGCCACGGGCGGGGGGGGCATCTTCGAGACGAACGGCGGCACCGCCGGCTCAGCGGCGTCCGCCTCTACCGCGGCGACGGGGAGCGACGATGGCGTCAAGGGTGCGACGGGCGACCAAGGGTCGGTGTCGTCGATGGCGGGCGAAGCCGTCCGATTTGGACCAAGGGCAGAGGGCGGCGCGTCGTCAAGGTTCACAATCACCGAGGGGGCGGCAGTCTGCGTCTTCCGCTTCTTCGAGATGGCAGCCAT
The DNA here is from genome assembly GCA_947483645.1 of Bradymonadales bacterium. The sequence continues at coordinate 2,858 of CANKLS010000004.1, forward strand.
CTGGCCCGTCTGCCGGACGGAGGGCGCGGCGGGCGCGATGCTCGACTCAAGCGCTGCCAAGAACGAGCCGCTGATCGCTTCGATGCCGACACCGCTGGAGGTCCGCGCGCCGGCGTCCGAGACCGTGTGCTCGTCAGAGAGCGCCGCACGGAAGGCAGCAACGGAGGAGAACCGCTGCGAAGGGTCCTTCTGGAGCGCCGTCGTGATGGCGTTCTCGATGGCCGGGCTCAGTTTGACGGAGGCTTTGGCGAGCGCAACGGGCAGCGGCTGCTCCGCCATCTGGCGTCGGAGCGTGCGGGTCGCAGAGCTGGACGCGAAGGGGCTCACGCCGGTAACCATGTAGTAGAGGATGAGGCCGACGACGTAGATGTCGGAGGCGACGGTCGGGGGCTGGCCCTCCACCTGTTCCGGCGAGAGGAAGGCCGGCTGTCCGACGAACCGCTCAGGCGACTCGGTAACGACCTTGAGCGGGTCGGAGACACTGTAGAGGAGGTGCTGGCAGGGGTCGGTGACCATGACGCCGTCTGCGTTCAAACCCTGCGTGAGCAGCACCTTGTTCGGTGTGAGCGCTCCGTGGGCGCCGACCTTCGCGTGGAGATCTTCCAGCGCAACGAGGATGCCGAGACAGATCTCGCTGGCCTGGTCGCCGGAGAGTCCCTTCTTGACGCTCACGATGGAGGTGAGCGAGGCGCCATCGACCCAATCGGTAGCCTGCCGCGCCCGCTGTTCCTCCATTTCCAATGCCAGCAATCGGGGGGACCTAGGGGAAGGAGAGGCGATGAGTCGTCCGACCGCTTCCCGGTACTTCTCTCGCCCCGCCTCGTCAGCAAGGGTCCATGCGTCGAACTCTTTGAGGGCGATCTGGCCAGCAAAACCTGGGTGTTCGCAGACGTGCACTTCGCCAAGTTCGTCGCGACCGACGCTACGGATTTTCTGGAGGTTTTCGAGAATCAACGACCAAGCCTCCTTGTGACCCGCTCTGGGACGGCGCCCGCACTAGACGACTGATGCGCGAGTTGCCACGAAAATAGATGATTCTACAGCGCAATGGGTGCGCCAGACCCCAAAAGTTCGTCGCTCCGCGCCGCCAGACCCAGACATCTCCCATTCGCAACCTTCGCCCCTGCTTGTGCGGCTGACCTCAACACACTACCAGTCGGCCCTCGCGCGCCACCGTCGCGGCCGTCCTCAGCCTGAGCAAACTGCATGTCCGAACGCCCCGAAGAGACCTCCTCCGACGCAGACGAGGCGACGCCAGAAGCCCTCGCCCCGCTCCCAGATCCTGAGGTGGATAGGCTCGAAGCGGCCGTCGCCGGCCTGGCCCGCGGCGCACTCATTCTCAAGCTCAGCCCGAAGCGGACCTCCCTGCACCGAGAGAAGCTCCGGCGACTCGCACATGAGGTGAAGCCCATCGTGATGGTCGGTCGTGGCGGACTGAGCGATGGTCTGATCGCTGCGATTCGCAGAGGCCTGCTCGACCACGAACTGATCAAGGTGAAGCTTCTCGACGCTGCTCCTGTGAGCCGCGAGGCCTTCGCCCTCTGGGTACACGAGAAGACGAAGGCGGATGCGATCGCTTGGGTTGGCCGGACGATCATCTTCTACCAGAAGCACCCCGAGAAGCCGAAGATTCACCTCCCTGGCTGAGCCTGCGGCGACCTTCTCCGTCCCATGCTGGCTGCCAAACCTATTCAACGCAAAGTTCCGTTGACGGTCGGTAGAGAGGAGGCTAGCCGAAAACTTCGCTCAGTCCGCGGTCCGTGGCGAGAGAGTGTCGGCGAGATGGAGGAACTGCAGCCCCCGCCCCGCAACCAGAACGCCTCTTCTCCAACCCGACCGTGGCCTCTGCGCCATCTGGAACGCGACATCGCAGCAAGATTTTCTAGGAGGCTTCGTGGCCTACTTTCGTCGTGTAGCATTTGCCCTCACTCTCCTCGCCCCGGCACTCGCCGCAGCGGACGAGTTCGTACCCGAGGGTTCCGGCCAGCCTGAGCCGTCCGAACCTGCCGCCGTCGAGGGTTCTGGCCAGCCCGAGCCGACCGAACCTGCCGCCGTCGAGGGTTCTGGCCAGCCTGAGCCGGCCGATCCTGCCGCCGCCGAGGGTTCCGGCGCCGAAGCGACGCCCCTCGCTGCGCCCGAGGTTGCACCCGCGCCGGCTGCAGAGATTGCGCCCGTCGTGAATGCCGCAACGGCAACGCTGGCGAGTGCCGCGACCGGTGCGACCATCAGCACAGCCGATGTTGCCGCAGCCGAAAAGCTCCTCCCCATCGACATCACGGTTTCGGTCGGCGTCCGCAGCTCGCTCGGCACCATCTTCCGCCCCGAGTACATCTCGAGCGGTGTCGTGACCAACACCTACTCGCTGAGCGCAAGCTACAGCGTGAACGATGAGATTGGCGTGAGCCTCGACGCCGGCATGACCACCTACCTGTCGAAGTATTCAGGCGGCTGCTACGGCAATCAGCTTCGAACGGTCTGCTTCTCGAGCCCGAGCCTGGGCCTCTCCTACAGCGGCTTCGAGCTTGGCGACAGCGGCGCGAGCGTCAGCTTCAGCGGCGGCGCGTCGGCCGGCCTCACGCCCGACGACCTCTTCCAGCACCGCTACGGCGACCTCAGCGTGGGCTCAGACCTGAGCTGGTCCTACTCCGACCTCAGCGTCAGCTACTCGCTCGGCTACGCGAAGAATTTCTACCGCGACGCATCGCTCATCGTGGACAACCCGGACGACATCGGCGGCGACGTCTTTCAGCCCTCCCCCGAGTCGCGGGAGCAGTCGTTGGTCAGCACCATCACCGACACGACCAAGAACTACAAGACGGCAGAGACGGCGGTCTTCTTGGACTCCGGCATCTTCGCCTCCTACAGCGTGAGCAACGACTTCTCGCTGCGCTACAAGTGGGGCAAGTCGGGCGTCTCGACCGGCATGAGCTTCGGCATCGCCGACAGCTACGCCTACGATGTGGCCTCGCTGACAGACAAGAGCGTGCGCAACTCGCCCTACTCCATCGCAGGAACGCGACAGGGCCAGTCGATGTCGGGCGGCTTCAATGCCTCCTATCGGATCAACGAGGTCTTTGGTTTGTCGGCCTCCATGACTACGCGGAATGCGACCACAACGCGTGACCACAAGAGCACGCCCTTCCCCTTCTTTGATCTTGAGTCAGGCAACCTTCGGTACACCTCGGTGGGACTGTCGGTCCGCGCCTCCTACTAGAACCCTGTTAATCCAACGTTTCTGAACAATTCAAACAGTCTGCGTGGCGCCTGACGCCACCTTGAAAGGAGTAGAGCATGTCGCGTCGAAATCGGATGACTACAATGAGCTTGGTGCTTGTGGGCGTTGCCTACCTCGCCGGATGTGCTGAGGTCCCCGGCGACATCGACCGGACGCAGCCCAACAAGATTGCGAAGAAGATGTTCGAGGGCGAGTGGTACTTCCGCCAGACGGTGGTTGATGCCAACTCGACCGCTTACACCATGTTCCAGGGCCTTGAAGGCAACATGGAGAAGCTCAAGTTCGAGTTCACCGAAGACAGCCTCATCGGTCGCCGGACCCATGAAGATGTCATCGGTATCTCGACCAGCCAGCAGGGCGTTCAGGGCTTCACGCCCGAGTACGGCCAGCCGATTGTGAGTTTCCGTGTCAGCCAGTACTTCGACGTGCAGCGTGACTACAGCGCCGCCACCGGCGAGCGTACCAACACCATCTCGGAGAACGGTTCGGACCGTCCCTGGTATGAGCGTGAGTACCTCCGGGTTGACTGGACCAACAACCAGATCTCCTCCGAGTCTGACCCATTCCCGAGCATCGAGATGATGGGCCAAGTCGCCGTCACCCCCCAGGACTCCGGCAAGGAGATCACCTTCCGGACCGAGTGCTCCGACAAGGAGGGCAAGTCTGTCGATTGCACGACGGAGAACAGCGAGGTCATCTACTTCGACGTTGTGACCACCTACGTGAGCGCCTCGCCTTGGATCGAGTGCATCACTGACTTCGGTTACCCGAACAACGGCGCCGACTGCGGCCCCGAGACCATCGAGGTCCGTTCGTCGTTCCGCAAGATTGACCCGACCGACGATTACATCGCACGTCAGTACGACGAGTACGACATGCTCAAGTTCGGCTTCTTCCGGACCGAGCGCTGCGTCTACGATCGCTTCTACGGCTGCCGCGACTCGTCGAAGGTGCTGCTCGCCAACAACTGGAAAATCTTCCAGAACTATCGCAACGAAGATGGCTCTGTGAAGCCGATTGCTGAGCGCACTGCCAAGCCGCTGGCCTTCTACCTCAACACGGAGTTGCCGGTCCCGCTGATCGACGACACCTTCCGCGCAACGGAGCAGTGGAGCGCGGTCTTCGCGCGTGCGGTCGCCGCCGCCCAGGGCAAGACCCCGGAGCAGGTCGGCCGCATGTTCTACCTCTGCTTCAACCCCGGCTTCGACAACATCGCCGACTTCCAGTCCACGATCGACGGTTGGAAGGCTGAGTTCAAGGACCCCGCCGCCGCCGAGCTTCTGCAGGCCGCTGCTGAGGCCTCGGCCGAGGGCTATGCCAAGGGAATCTGCAAGCAGGTTGGCAAGGAGAAGCTTCTGGGCGACCTTCGCTACAGCTACATCAACTGGGTCAACAACCAGACCACGCTGCCCTGGGGCGGCTACGGCCCGAGCGCCGCAGACCCCATCACCGCCCAGATCGTGAGCGGCAACGCCAACATGAACGGCGCGAACTACGACGAGTCTGCAAACCGGGTCTACGAGCTCCTCCAGATCCTGCTCGGCGAGCTCGAGCCTGAGGATGTGGGCTTCGCGAAGCCAACGAAGGAGTACTTCGAGAGCCTCCGTGCCCAGTTCCCGGCGGATGCCTACTTCGGCAACCTCAAGAACGAGGGGCAGGCCAAGTACTTCAACTACCTCAAGGGCGAGATCAACAAGAACCTCAAGAACTTCGAGCGGGCCAAGCGCACCAACCTCGAGGTGCTGAACCGTCCCCGCGTCAAGACCATCCTCAAGCAGAAGCCTGAGTTCTTCCGGGCAAAGACCGCGATGCAGAGCGAGCCCCTCGAGGTCTTCCGCGGGTCGTCTGTGGAGCAGCGTGCCAAGCTCGCCGACTTCAAGCAGATCTTCCCCGCCGCCGAGATCGCCCGCCAGGCAGGCAAGGAGCTGACCGACGACGAGCAGACGATGGCGTCGAGCTTCGAATCGCCCATCGACTTCGGCACGCTCAAGGCGGTTAGCCGCCGCATCAACGAGCGTCAGCGTCAGTTCGGCATGAAGAGCTTCTGCTTCATGGACGGCGCTTGGGACTCGGACATGGTGGGCCTTGCCTACCAGCTTGCCAAGTACCGCGCCGGGCTCCTTGAGCGGCACCCTGAACTCATCAACGACAGGGAGGCGCTCCGCCTCGAGCTCTGGCAGTGGGTCCGTGGCATCATGCACCGCGCGACGCTCGAGCACGAAATCGGACACACGGTTGGCATGCGCCACCAGTTCCGCGCCTCGTCCGACGCGATGAACTACTTCCCGCAGTACTGGGCGCTTCGTCACGAGACCTTCAACGAGGACTGCGACGACGCGGGCTACAAGACCTTCAAGGTTGACGGCTACGCCACCGGTGACGTGGCCCCCGCCTCTTGCGGCGGCAGCGAAGCCGACCGTCTGGCCCAGAGCCCCGCGCTGCTTCAGCAGCTCCGCGAGGGTCGTCTTGCCGACGGCACCGAGTTCGACAACAGCATCACCGAGTACCAGTACACCTCGACGATGGAGTACGCCCGCAAGCCCAACTCCGACATCTCGGGCCTCGGCATGTACGACTACGCCGCCATCGCCTTCTCCTACGTGAACATGGTTGAGGTCTTCAACGAGGCCCCGAGCAAGCTCAAGGTCCGCGCCAGCTTCGACCCCGTTACCGGCTCGTTCGACAGCAGCGTCATCTCCCGCTCGCCCAACAAGGTCACCACCATGCTTGACGTGGACGACTACACCTACACCGCTGCTGGCGCGACCGACACCGACCCCGAGGGCGACCGGATCCGCGATAACCAGTGGAGCTACTGGCACTACAGCACCCTGCCCGTCATGTTCTATAACACCGACGCAACCGCGATTGACCCGAACTCGAACGTGGCCTTCGCCTACGCTCCCGAGATCAAGGCCGGCCTTGCGCACCTCAAGGGCATGACCCCCATGTACAACCGCAGCATGCGGTTCGCCGACCAGCTCGGCGCCGGCGAGGTCAAGGTCCCCTACGGCTTCTGCTCGGATGAGTACAACGGCTCCGCCAGCGACTGCCGCGTCTTCGACTCCGGCGCCGACGATTATGAGAACTTCGTCAACCTCAAGGAGATGTACGAGTCTCGCTACGTCTACTCGATGTTCCGTCGCGAGCGTCCTGGCTTCGCCATCTCGATCTACCCGGTCTTCGCCGGCTCGATGAGCAGCTTCTTCACGCCCGCCCTCAACGCCTACCAGTTCTGGCTCCTCAAGGCCTCGGGTCGTGGCGTCGAGTGGTACAACACCGAGCACGGCGGCCTCATGGCCTCGATCGCGGCGCAGGAAGCCATCAACTTCATTGCTGAGGCCATCACCATCCCCAGCCCCGGTACCTACGCGACGGACAATGTCACGGGCCAGCTCGTCAACCTCTCCTACGAGTATGACTACCGCCTGCCCTCGACCTCCGAAGCCGCCCAGAAGGGCTACTACGGCGACGACTACACCAACGTGACCCTCTCGGACGGCGCCCGCTACAGCTTCGCGCAGTTCAAGGAGAACGAGGATGGCCAGATCGGTTACTACGACGCCTACTTCGGCCTCGGCACCGAGATCATGTCGCACTTCTGGCACAAGTATGCCGCGATGATCGCCCTGATGAGCGGCGACGTCGAGGTTGTCGGCGCCGACACCGACTCCAACCAGTCGGGCTTCGTCATCCCGCCCTACATCGTCTTCTCGGACGACCTCACCAAGTTCATGGGTGGTATCATCACCGAGAACTTCGATGACGTGGGCCGCTGCGTGTCGCGTAACGATGACGGTACCGTCACGATCGAGCCCATCCCGGCCATCCGCGGTGCTGGCCCCTCCTGCGCTGCCGGCCAGCAGATCCTCAACCCCTACGCCGACATCTACGGCCGCAGCGACTTCAACATGCGGACGCTCGGCACGCTCTACCCCACGGCCTACTTCCAGTCGACCTACAGCTCGCGCTGGCTCGATAGCGCCGCCATCTACGTTGTCGCTCGCGACACCACGGGCGAACTCCCGGCCGGTTTCGAGTGGTTCACCTACACCAGCGACCTGGGCATCCAGTACGCCACGAAGATCCCCACCGGCTTCGACCCCACCGACCGCGCCTCCGACAAGATCCGCATCGGCTACGACATGCTCGCGAAGATGAACACGCTCCAGATCGAGAAGGACTCGCTCACGGAGATCTCGACCCTGCTCAATGGCCTCCCGGCCAGCGCCAGCGCGGCCGACTTCGAGGAGCTCTTCGTCGCCATCACGACGGACGGCCCCTCGGGTGACTCCTTCTCGTCGGTCGTCCGCGACCCCGAGTTCCAGGCCATCATCCGCGCAGGCTTCCTTGACCGCGCGGCAGTGAACCGCCTCGACTCGCTCGTGCCGGGCCTCATCGACAGCATCCTCTTCGACCTCCAGTCGCAGGAAGAGGATGTTCGCTACCTTGCCGACTCCGTGCGCATGATGCAGGGCCTCAACGTCTTCATGCCCGGCATCGACTTCTAAGCCGCTCGGGCCTCACAGCCTGCGCGTTCGTTGGCCCGCTCTGCGGGCCTTCGCCGTTTTTGGCCCCCGGCGTTGACGTTTCCGGCTCAGCTGCCGTCGGCGCTTCCGCTGTCTGAACATGCGTAGGAGCGCGCCGCGAGGGCGAGCTGTCTGGGAGTTCCTCCTTCTGCGACCCTGATGCACCGCCCTAAGCTGCCCAAGCAGGGGCTGATGAGCGGTTGCAGGCTGCCGCACATACACCGCTGAGCGAATAGCCCGCCCCAGCCCTCGTCGGCCTGTCTAGAAGCCGTCGTCCGGTTCGACCTGCTCGCCGCTGCCCTGCACGGCGCCACCCTGCAAGATGAGATCGTTGACAGATGGGTCGCCAGCAGTGGAGCCGGCCTCCGTCGGCTCAGTGCCCGCCAGGAAGAACTCGGTGCGCTTCCGCTTCGTCTCTGCGCTCACCAGCATGCCCGTCGCTGTATCGACGACGGCCGAGACAATGCCTTCCGGGGCTGCTGCGAAGGCTGGCGGCCGGCGCTGCTCAATGGCTGCCCGCATCGCCTCGGTCCAGATCGGGACGGCGCTGCCGCCGCCTGTCGCGCCGCGACCCAGCGGGCCGTTGTCGTCACGACCCAGCCAGACGCCCATCACAAGGTCGCTGGTGAAGCCGATGAACCAAGCGTCGCGGGCGTCGTTCGTGGTCCCCGTCTTGCCCGCGATCTCCACCTTGAGCCGCTTCGCGTGTGTTGCCGTCCCCTCCTCCACAACAGAGCGCATCAGTGAGGTGGTGAGCCAGGCAACGGCCGGGTCGATGGCCCGAACGGGCGCGGCTGCATGCTGGTAGACGGTAGAGGCGCCATCATCGCCGAGCTGGCGCGGCCCGCGAATCTCCGTCACGAAGACGGGGGGTTCGTAGCTACCGCCGGCGGCGAAGGTGGCGAAGGCGTTGGTTGCCACGAGGGGTGAGGCCTCTGCCGAGCCGAGCGACAGCGTCAGGTTGTTGGTGAGGCCGGAGGTAAACCCGATGCTCTTGGCCAGGCTGATCACAGCCGGGATGGTTGCCTGTTCGAGTGCGCGCACCGCGATGACATTGCGTGACTGTGCGAGCGCGGTCCGGACAGACATGAGCCCCTTGAAGGAGCCGTCGTAGTTCTTGGGGCGCCAGGTGGTGCTGCCGTCGATCACGAAGCTGGCAGGCTGATCGGCGTAGATGGTGGCGGCGGTCGCAGTGCGCGATGCAAGGAGCTGCGCGTAGACGAGAACCTTGAAGCTGCTGCCCATCTGGCGCTGCGCGGAGATCGCCCGCTGAAAGCCCGAGCCCGAGACCTGGTAGCCGCCGACGATGGCGCGCACGGCCCGCGTCGCAGGATCGATGGCAACGATGGCGCCTTCGGCCTCGCCCGCGAGTCGGACGGGGGCGTCGTCGCCAGCTGGCCCTCCGACCGGGCGGACGACCGTGAAGAGACCTCCGACTGGGAAACGCTCCTTGAGGTCGGCCTCGTCCTTGGCGAATCGGATGAGCGGGTCGAGCTTGAGTTCAAGCCGGACCTCGCGGCCGAATCGCATCCAGACCTTCTCGCCTTCGATGGCGTCGACCATACCGACGGCCGGCTTGCCCGGTTTGAGGTCGCCGTTCAGGTGCTCTGCCTTGGCGGCCTTGAGCCACTTGTCGCGGTCGGTCTGCTTCACCAGCGTGCGCTTGGGGGTGACGAGTCCGTGCTCGGCGTCGTGCTTGCTGAGTCCCTTGCGGAGAGCGGCGACAGAGGCGCGCTGCAGGTCGAGATCGAGGGGGGTGTAGATGCTCCAGCCTGCGCCAAGCAGCTTGTCTTTGCCGAGCTCCCGGTCGAGCCATTCGCGCACGGCGACCACATAGTCAGGGGCGGCCCCCTCGGCACCATCGCGCTTGGCGGGATCGACAAGGGTCACCTTGGCTTCGGAGGCCTGGGTCCACTCGGCGGCGGTGATAAAGCCCTTCTCCTTCATCTGTCCGAGCACATAGCGACGGCGGCCGAGCGCTGCCTCGAGGTTCTTGAAGGGGTTGTAGCGGTTGGGGGACTGCACCAGACCGGCGAGCAACGCGGCCTCGTCGAGCGTCAACGCAGAGGCACCGTGGCCGAAGTAGAAGCGGCTCGCCTCCTCCACGCCGTAGGCCTGCGCGCCGAAGAAGACCTCGTTGAGATAGATGGCGAGGATGTCGTCTTTGCGCAGATAGCGGTCGAGTTTGACGGCGAGTTGCGCCTCCTGAATCTTCCGTTTGATGGTGCGCTCAGGCGTCAGGATGAGGTTTTTGACCACCTGCTGTGTGATGGTGCTGGCGCCCTGCCCCAACTTTCCGCGCTGGAGGTTCCTGACCACCGCACGGACGAGGCCCATGTAGTCCACCCCTTCGTGCTCGTAGAAGTTTGCATCTTCGGCGGCCAGGAGCGCCTTGCGCATGACCATGGGGATTTCATCGAAGGGCAGCACCGTGCGCCGAATGAGATCGTCGCCGACGATCGTGGCGATAACCTGTCCGTCGGCAGCGTAGACGCGGGTCGTCTGCGCAGGTCGGTAGTCCTGCAGGGTGCGAATGTCTGGCAGGTCTTGCCCCCAGTACCAGAAGAGGCCTGCGACGCCGCCAGCTCCAACGGCCCCCGCAACGAGGAGCGAGCCAAGCCCCCAGATCGCAACCTTGCGGCCCCAGCCTGCCGAGGCAGCGGGAGACTTCGCGGGCTTCTTGCCCTGCTTTCCGGTCGGCTTCACGCTGACACCACGATTTGTCCGTTCGCTGCTCACGCCGCCCTCACCATTCGTCGAACCGCCCCGCCATGGAGGCCCTCTACCACGACCGCTGCCCTGTCGCGCAACTTTGTCATGGCTGACCAAAACGATGGAGGTAGCCGGCAGGTGCGACTGGGAGGAGCGTCCCGTCTTCTCGCTCGACGAAGCAGCCCGGGTCGGCCGTGAGCCGCCCTACCTGGCTCCAGCCGCGACCCGGGCTGGCCGGTGCCGCAACGAGGCGCACATAGTCGTCGCCGCCTGCAAGCTGCCAGGCCGTGAGTGTTTCACCATCCGCCGCGAGGTGCAGGAGCTGCTCGCGGCCCGGTAGCTGGTCGCTTACAACGAGCCCGCAGCCCGAGGCGCGCGCGAGGCGCGAGGCGTCGAGCAGGAGGCCATCGCTGATGTCGATGCAGGCGTGAGCGGCACGGAGAGCACCCGGCAGCAGCGGCTTCGGAGAGGGGCGTCGATGTGCCGCGACCGCGACCTCGCTCCGGTGCGGCGCTCCGCTCTCCAGAAGCGCCAGACCTGCGGCCGCCAGACCGAGCGGCCCGTCCACCCAGAGCCGGTCTCCGGCTCGGCCACCGCTCCGAGCGAGCAGGCGCGGCCCCGGCTTGCCGAAGAGCGTCAGCGCCAGCACAGCGGGCCCCTCGACCGACGTGGTGTCGCCGCCAATCAGCACAGGGTTGCACCAGCGCGCAGAGGCCGCCTCGAGCCCCTCGGCAAAGGCGTCGAGTGCAGCCGCGGAGAGACCGCTGGGGAGCGCCAGCGTGAGCAGCATTGCGGTTGGGCGGCCGCCCATCGCGAAGATGTCGCTCACGTTGCGCGCCAAGAGTTTGAAGCCCACATCCGACCAGCTGCTCCAGCGGAGGTCGAAGTGGCGGCCCTCCACCATGGAATCGGTAACGACCAGCCGATCCTGCGCGGCAAGCAGCGCCCCGTCGTCGCCCACACTCCAAAGCCCTGACCGCCCGAGCGACAGGCTGCGCGTCAGGCGCTCAATGACCGCGAACTCGTCAAGCCGGCTCACGGAAGCAGGTGCTGTTGCGCCTTCATCAGGCGGACGAGCCAGGCCGCGGCGACCGCCAGAAGCACCACCACAACGGCTGCCAAGCCCCACTTCACAGAGCGGCTCGCGTCGCTGACCGTTGTCTTGATCTGCTCGCGCGCAAGCGACTGCGCCACCATCTGCGCACGCTGCGCCAGACCGCTCAGCGCCATCTGCGAAACTTCGTCGCCGGGGTAGTCTGCGAGGTGATGACGGTAGAGCCGGATCGCATGGTCCGCCGCCTGCTCTTTGACTGCAAAGGCCTCGAACTCGGCGTGTGCGGAGGCGTCAGATTCCTCTGCGACAAGCCTGCGAAAGGCGCTCTCTACGCGACCGAATGCGACCTTTCGGTTGGCTGGAATCTCCTCCCATGGCCTCCTCTTCTGGGCGTTGGCAAAGACCAGGCCGCACTTGTGGCAGGCAACAGCGTCGTCCTGCCGATGCCCGCACTTGGGGCACTTGTGGGGGGGTAGACCGGCTGCGGGCGCAGCGGGTTTGGACGGCAGTTCGGGCTCCAGCCGCTCCATACGCTCGACGGCGTTCGAGACGCCCGTCGTTGCGTAGCGGGTGCTCTCGACGGGCGGCGCGGGAGCATCGGGCTTCGGCGGCCTGATCAGCGGCGACGCCTCGCCGCAGCTTCCGCAAACCACCCAGATGGCCCCCTCTACGCTGCGCGCATCAGCGGCTTCGCCCTCGTGACCACAATGTTCGCATCGAATCTGCATGCTGCTCTCCAGCGCTCGTCCGCACGGTGGCGAACTCCGGCGCGCGAATCAATCATCCCACGAAGAGGCCCGCGGAAAAATCTCGCCCTCGGCATCGACGCTCCAGAGCTGTAGCGGATGCGACAGCACCCCTGCGGGCGACCAAGAGAGCCTTCCGCAGACGCCATCTACCTCTCGCTGCGCCATGATTGCCGCGGCCCACGCCTCGGGCGAAGCCACGCCGGCTGGGAGCGCCGCTCTGCCCCGATTGGCCATGGTCGCGGCGTCGTAGACCTCGGCATCGAAGCGGGTTGGAAGCTCCGCAAAGGCGCCCTCGAACCGGTCGACAAAGTCGCGGGCGGCGTCGCGCTGATCGTTCCACGGACAGCTCTCCACCACGCTCACATGGGCCAGGAACGAGGCTGCCGTAGCGAGCTCCGGTCCCTCCCACGACCCCGTTCCGAAGAGTCGCAGCGGAGTGGGCTCATCGAACCAGCCCTTTACGCCCAGCGCCGGCAGCAGCGCCGCACCCTGGCCTGCGGTCGCCAGCGCGACGAGAACCGTCGGGCGGCCGCTCGCAGCAGCCTTGCCACCCGCAGCGCGAGGCGCCACTGGCCAGCCCGCCTGCACCTGGGCAGGGGCCTGCAGCCGCGTGCCCCCCTGCTCCAGCGCTGCAACCGTGCGGCCAAAGTCGCGCTGTGCGGACGGGAACCGGACGAGGCGCGAGAGCGCAACGCCTTTGTCCGTGAGACAGCCAGCGAAGGCCGCCACCGCCTCGTCGCCCGCGGCGCCCTCGGGCGCGATCAGGGCGATGCGCGCGCCTTCTATGGGAGCAACGCGCTCGCAGATCGCGCGGAGTTCATCGGCGGGTGCGGTGCGGCCGCGCATCCGTTTGGGCGCCCTGCCGTCGCCAGCGACACCAGAGAGCGAGAGCATCGACAGCCGTGTAGGTGCGAGCGTACGCGCCACCTCCTCCGTCTCCAGCGCACCAACGGGCCCCAGCACGAGTGAAGCCCCCGCCTCCACCGCCCGCTCCGCCGCCGCACGCGCAGAGGGCGCTGTGTCGAAGACCACCACCCTGATACGGCTGCCAGCGAGTGCCAGCGAGACCAGCGAGACAACCCGCTTTCCAATCGCCGCCTGCTTACCTGTGGTCGGTGCCAACAGCGCCAGCACCGGCACCGCAGGGCTGGGAAGCTCAGCTCCTTGGGCGGGCAGCGCCGCGAGCAGCAATGCGGTAAGCGCTGCAGCCCGCCTCACCGCTCCTCCGCGTCGGCGCGCATCGAGAAGAGGTCGAGTAGCCCGGAATGAAGTGCCTGATGCGCCTCCAGCAGGGGCGACCACGCCGCATCTGCGGGCAGTGGCCAGCGCGGCTGCAGCGTCACGATAAGGTCGCCTCGTCCGCCGTCACGTCGGGGCAGCCCTCGCCCCGAGAGACGGAGTTTTGTGGTGGCCGGGTGGCGCGGCTCCAGCGTTACGAGCACCCGCCCTTCCGGAGCTGAGATGGAGACATCGCCGCCGCCAAGCCACTCGACCATCGAAATGGGCTGCGAGATCCGCAGGTCGTCGCCCTTCACGGCCGCCGATGGCATCTCCGAGCTCGCCACCTCGACCACCAGCGCGCCGCGCGCACGGCCCCGTTGCCAGCCGTGTCCGGCCCAACGAAGACGCGCGCCCACCGCCGTCATAGGCGGGAAGGTGAACTCGAGCGTCCGGCCTCCGGCCGGCAGCGTCGCGCCGTCGCTGCGCGGGTGGACGGGATAGGCGAGCCGCCGCTCCGTGCCCAAGACGAGCTCCCGCGGGGTGAAGTGAAGCCGGGTAATAAGGTCGAGCGAACTCCCGTCGCTGCCCGTTGTCGCGGCCGCCATGGCAAGCTCGTCGAGAAGGCGGATGTAGGCGGAGCGCGCCTCGTCGAAGGCAGCCTCCGAGGCACCGTGACCGCGCCCGTCCGGGTGGGTCTGACGAGCACGCTGCCGAAAGGCCCGTTTGACCTGCGCCGGCGTCGCGCCGCGCGCGAGCCCCAGGACCTCGTAAGGGTCACGCTGCGGCATGGGTTAACTCAGCCTTGGCCGCCCAGATTGGCATACATCGCATCGGCAAGCCGATAGGCCGCATCTTCGAGAGCCGAGAGGGCCCCGCGCACCTCTTCGACGCCCATGTGCTGGTCGAGCACCTGACGGCAGTAGGCCAGCGCGGAGAGCACGGCCTCCTGGTCGGAGAGGGGCAGCACGCTGGCATACTCCTGCAGGCTTCGCTCCGAGGTATACATGAGACCCTCGGCCTTGTTGCGGAGCTCGGCCAACTCGCGCTGCGACTCGTCGTCGATGCGGCGAGCGTCGGCCTCTTCCACGATCCGGTAGATATCGGCCTCCGAGAGTCCACTCGCGGCATTCACCTGCAAGGCTGTCTCTCGCCCCGTGCCGAGGTCGCGCGCTGTAACCTCCACCAGACCGTTGGGGTCAATGTGGAAGGAGACATCAATCTGCGGCAGACCACGAGGAGCAGGAGCGACCCCCGTGAGCTGGAAGCGAGCCAGGCTGACATTGTCGCGAACAAGAGCGCGCTCGCCCTGCAACACATGCACCTCTACGAAGGGCTGGTTGTCGACCGCCGTCGTGAAGATCTCCGACACCGTGATCGGGATGGTCGAGTTGCGGGGAATCAGCGGGGTGAAGATGCCACCCTGTGTCTCCACACCGAGCGTCAGCGGCGTCACGTCGAGCAGCAGCACATCGGCCACCTCGCCGCGCATGACGCCGCCCTGGGTGGCGGCTCCGATGGCGACGACCTCATCGGGGTTGACCTCCCGGTTGGGAGCGCGACCGAAGAACTCTCCGACCCGTGCCTGCACGAGAGGCATGCGCGTCATGCCACCCACGAGGATGACCTCGTCGATATCGGTGGTCTTTGCGCCAGCCGCTTTGAGCGCGTCGCGACAGGGGCCGAGCGTCTTCTCGACAAGTGCCTCTACAATACCCTCATACTCCGACCGCGAGATGGAGCGGATGAGGTGGAGCGGCCCTTGCGGACCCGAGGTGATGAAGGGCAGATTGATCTCCGTTCCCGTCGCGCTGGAGAGCTCCTGCTTGGCCTTCTCTGCAGCCTCCTTGAGCCGCTGAAGTGCCATGCGGTCCTCACGCAGTTCGATGCCCTTGGCCTCGAGGAATTCTTTGGACAGCAGGTCCACGAGCAGGCGGTCGAAGTCCTCGCCGCCGAGGAAGGTGTCGCCGCTGGTTGACCGAACCTCGAACACGCCGTCCGACATCTGCAAGAGCGTGATATCGAAGGTGCCTCCGCCCAGATCGTAGACCGCGTAGAGTCCGTCACGGCCATGGCTGGTGCCGTAGGCGAGCGCGGCGGCCGTGGGCTCATTGATGATACGTAAGACATTGAGACCGGCAATGCGGCCAGCATCCTTGGTGGCCTGACGCTGCGCATCGTTGAAGTGGGCGGGCACCGTGACAATGGCGTCGTTGCACTCCTCACCGAGGTAGTCCTCGGCGGTCTGCTTCATCTTCTTGAGCACCCAGGCGCTGATCTCAGGGGGGCTGTAGTCGCGTCCGCGAAGCCGGATCCAAGCATCGCCGGTGGGCGACGGCACGATTTCATACGAGACGTGGGACCGCGTATCGACCACAGCCGGCGCATCAAACCGCTGCCCGATCAGCCGCTTGACGGCAACCGCAGTGTGCTCCCAGTTGGTGATGGCCTGGCGCTTCGCAATCTGACCAACCAACCGTTCGCCGCTCTCGGTAAAGGCGACAACCGACGGGGTGGTGCGGCCGCCCTCACTGTTGGCGAGGACAAGGATCTCGCCGTCTACGGAAACTGCGACGCACGAGTTCGTGGTCCCCAGATCAATGCCAATGACTCGACCCATTCCAGCTCACCTCACGTAGGGAATACCGTGTGCGTGGCTAAGCGACCGAGCACTGTTGCACAAGTTTATCCTCGCGCAACAAACTTCTGGGTCGCCCACGCGCCCTACCCTTTGGCCTCGTCTGCACTCTCTTGGGCAACTTCGATGACCTCGCCGAGCGTCGCACGAACCTCTTCCACTTCGATGGCCGGAGCCTCTTCTATTTCGATGGGCGGAGCCTCTTCCACTTCGATGGGCGGAGCCTCTTCTATTTCGATCGTCGGAGCCTCTTCCATTTCGATGGCCGGAGCAGCCGTCGGCGAGGGACCGCCCGTCGCCACGACAACCATCGCCGGCCTCAGCAGGCGGTCGTGGAGTTTGTAGGCTCGCTGAAACTCCCGGATAACCGTGCCTTCGGGGACCGAGTCATCGACCAGCTGCTGCAGCGCCTCGTGCATCTGGGGGTCGAACAGGGTGCCAACAGCGCTCTCCGAGGTCACGCCGCGGCGCTCCATCGTCGTCACGAACTTGCGGTGAACGAGCCGCACGCCCTGCACCATGTTGTCCACCTCCGCGATGCCAGTGGCATCGGCGGGAAGATGCTCAACTGCACGATGAAGGTCGTCGAGAATGCCGACCATGTCTTTGATGACACCCTCGGTCGCATACTGCTGGTCGTCGGTCCGCTCTTTCAGGTGGCGCTTCCGCTGGTTCTCGAGGTCTGCCGCCTTTCGCTGCGCGAGGAGCTTGAACTGCTCGGCCTCTTGGCGCGCCACGGCCAGCTCTGCTTCGAGGGCTGCGACTTCGTTCGAACTCTCCTCCTCGTCGGCGGGCAGAAAGATGTCGTCGTCAGAAGGCTTCTCGGTCTCTTGGCTCATGGCACCACTTGGCAGCAGAGGTTGAAAAAAGTCGGCACACCACTTTCGGCACGCAATCCAGATGCGCCAGATCCACACGCTAGAAAATCTCCGCAGCGAGCGAGTCTGCCAGCCGCCGGGCCTCGGGGGTGAACTGCACGGCACCCTCTACCACGCGGCAGAGCCCCCTTTCAACCCAAGCGTCAAGGTGGGGCCCGAGTACGGCATCGACCTGACTGCTCCGGCCCCGAAGTTCCGAAAGCGAAAGCGGCGCCACGCGGCGGCAGGCGAGCATGAGTAGCTCGCGTAGATGGGTCTCGCTGGTCAGCTCCTCGGACGAGAACGAGGCCCGCTCCTCGCCGAGGTAGTTCCGGGTTGAGCGGTCGTTTGCCCTCCGAACCACGGTGCTTGAGGCTTCGTCAACGCGAAGCGAATGGGCGCCTGGCCCCAGTCCCACATACTCGTCGCCGACCCAGTAGCTGCTGTTGTGGCGCGAGATGCCCCCCGGCCGCGCGAAGTTGCTGATTTCGTACCTCGAGAAGCCCGCTGCATTGAGCCGCAGCTCGACCTCGTCGAAGCAGGAAGCGAGCAGGTCTTCGTCCCACGGGGTGAGCCGCCCCTGCTGCTTGGCTACGGAGAAGGCCGTTCGGGGCTCGAAGGTCAACTCGTAGGCTGAGATGTGGTCGACCTCGGGCCAGATGGCGACGGCGGAGACCTCTTCTAAAAAGCCGGCCATCGTCGCGCCCGGTGCGCCATAGATTAGATCGACAGAGATGTGTCGGATGCCGGCCCCGTGCAGCCGCTCGACCGCGCGCCGGACATCCGAGCCTGTGTGGTTGCGCCCTAGCGTCCGTAACACCTCGTCGTTCAGGCTCTGTGCACCGAGACTCACCCGAGTGAAGCCGGCTGCCGCCACCTGCTCCGACCAGCCTTCGACCACAGACTCTGGGTTCACCTCCAGCGTGACCTCCGCATCCGGCGCCCGCTCGCCTGCGGCCGCCTTCACCCCGTCGAGCAGCCGCCCGAGCGATGCTACGGAGAGCAGCGAGGGGGTGCCGCCGCCAAAGTAGATGGTCGTCAGCTGGCGCCCCACGAGCTCGTTGCGGCGCTGTTCCAACTCGCGGAGCATCGCCTCCACAAAGTCTGCTTCCGGCACGGTACGCATGACCGCCACCGTGAAGTCGCAGTAGGGACAGCGGCGAAGGCAGAAGGGCACATGGAGATAGACCCCCAGGCGGCCCGTTGGCGCAAACTGATCCATCTCGCTCCTACGGTTCGACCCGAGCCGAGAAGATTCCCTGATCCGACTCGATGCGAAGGTTGGCAGGGCGATGGTCGTTCGGCGCGGTCGCACCGGGGAATTTCGCAGTGGAGGCCCCCTCCCAAAGCGACAGGCCAGGCTGCCTCGGAATGCCAAAACGCGGCGTAAAGTCAGACATCTGGCACTCAACAGTCCCGTAGGCCGGGACCTGCGCAACGCGGAGAAGATAGATGTCGTCGGCGTCGACAAGGACGTTTGTCCACGCCTTCGCGGTATCGTTGTGGACCGTGAGAAAGACAGAGCCCTGCTCGGTCTGACCAACATCGAAGAGCAGCCGCTCTACCCGCTGCGCGCCCCAGAACGAGGCCGACCAGACGAGTGAGGCGAGGGCTGCTACACCGTAGGCACCGAGCGCCAAGCGGCGCAGACGCTCTAAGCCCGCATAGCCGGAAAAAAGCTCTCGCCAGCGGCCGGCAGGCGCCGGAAGCGGCGGCGGAAGCGCTGCCATCCGTTGGGTGGTCGGCCGTGTCATGGGCCCCGCCTAACCCACCGAGAGGTCGAGAGCAACAACCCATCGGCAGGGCCGTTCGGCTTGCAACCCTGTCGCGCGGGGTGCTAGACATCGCCCATTGCACGCTCGTTGCTTGGATGCACGCGCTGAAGTCCCTGCCACCGATCTCGCGCTTCGGACACGGCCTGCTGCGATGCGCCATGACGATGCTGAGATTGGAGTTCTGATGAAGTTTTCCTGCGAGGCCTGCGCGGCCCGTTACTACATGGATGACGACAAGGTGCGTCACAAGACGCTCCGCATCCGCTGCAAGAAGTGTGGCAATGTCATGACCGTCGGCGACGGCGAGACGACACTTTCCGAGCAGGGAAGCGGGCCCGACCTTGCATCTGTAGCGCCTCGAGAGCAGCTGCAGCCCACGGCCGATAGCGTCTGGTTTTACGCCGCGGCCGGACAGACCTATGGCCCCTACGCGGAAGGTGAGCTGTTTCTGCGTTTCGAAACGGGGCGCATCGCAGAAGAGGTCCATGTCTGGAAGCAGGGATTCGACGCATGGCTCCCGGCCGGTGAAGTCGAAGCATTCGCCGCCGCGATTCAGCAGGCTCGTCCGGGCCGTCAGCTGACGCAGGCCATCGACATCGGCACCTTGAATCTTGCGCCGGCAGCCCCCGCGAGACCAACGCCCGCAGCAACTCCGCCCATCGGCGACGCAGAGGCAAAGGCGCGGCTTACGGCACTTCGCGACGGCCTGCGCAAGAGCCGGGGTGCAGAGAGCGGTACGAGCATCAAGCCGCAGACGCAGGGCCCCGTCTCCTCGGCCGGCGCGAGCGCCGAGGCCGGGTTCGAGATGTTGGACCTGCTTGACGGCAGTATCGCCGACGCCACCGCGAGTCTCCTCTCAAAGGCGCAAGCTTCGGCAACGCCGCTCACTTCTGCGTCTACTCCGTCGGTGGCTGCTGAGGCCATTCCGGCCGAGGTCGCCGAGACGGAGCCTACGCTGGAAGTCGCTCCGGCTGCGGCTGTCGCAGCGGCGTCGGCTCCCGCAGCAGCTCCGACGCCATCAGGCCTATCCTCGATCCCGAGACTCCCGGTACTCGCAGACGCCGCGCTGCTTCCCCAAGGTCAGGGGCCTGCAAGCGGCGCCATGGCAAGTGCGCTGGGCGGCGCGCCCACCGCCTCACTGATGCTGCAGATTGAGCATACCAAGTCTGCAAACCGCACACGCATGCTCATCGGTGGCGGCGTCGTCGCACTCGTGGTGGGCGGCGCTATCTTTGGCCTGGGCAGCCGCGCCGACAAGCCGGCGGCCACTCCCGCCGCTGAGGTGCGCAACACGATAGAGCCCGATCTGACGCTCACGCCCGAGCAGGCGGCGCTCAAGGCCGCCCGGAGCGACAGCGCGGTCACGGCCGCCAAAGAGCAGCTCCGTAGTGCGATGCGCGAAGGGGCCTCGTCGGCGGTGACCACCATCATGAAGAAGCGCATGGCCGAAGATGCCGCCCGTAAGAAGAGGGGAATGTCGGCCGTCTCACGGACGACCAAGGTCGTATTCAACGAAGCGACCGGCTCCATCGCCGAAACCGATATCAACGCCCCGGAGCAGCCGCCGGTTGCCTCCGCAACCGCGCGGGCACGTGGCATCGGCGTAGCCATTGCTGCACCCAAACTCGGTCGCGTAAGCAGCCCGGCCGCGCTGCCCGCGAGTTACTTTGCGGCTGGACTGCGCAAGGTCGAAGAGTCGATACAGTACTGCAATCAGCGACAGCTCTCCGCCGAAGGTCGCCTGCGGAAGCCCCGCGTCGAACTGAAGTTCAGCATCCTGCCTTCGGGAAGGGTCAGTACCGTGGACTTCAACAACGAGGTCGGAGCCACAACCTTCGCGGGCTGCATGCGCGGACGGAAGGATCGGTGGCTGTTCGCACCATTCGAGGGCGAGCCCCTGCAGATCGCCAAAACCTATATCGTTGAGTAGCATCTCGCAGAGGCTGGAACGGATGGTTCAAATGCTACGGCGACTCCTCAAAAATTTTGGAAAACCGGCCGGCGAGCCGCCTCGGCGGAATCGCCTCGACGCCATGCTCGAGGGGGCGCGCGAGCCGTGGTTGGCGGAGCTGCCGAAGAGCAGCCTCGCACCGCTGCCCCTGCTCTACCGTCACGCTATCCGCACGGAGTTGGCAGATGGCGCCTCCGCACAGGGGCTCGACGAGGCCGGCTTTGACCGCTTTGCGGAGGCCTGGTGCGCACTGCTCGCTGAAAACGCTCGTCTGCCCGAGAGTCTGCAGATTCCTGATGCCTCCATCCACATGCCCCGCAACCTGCTGCTCGCCTACTTCGGCGACCAGTCGACGCTCGCCCGCGAGGCGCAGATCATGCTCCGGTATGTCGAGGCCCAGTTCGGTGCAGGCGGCTACGCGCAGGTAGAAATTCTGCTTCGGCTCTTCGAGACCGAGGCCATCACGCAGCGCAACAACGAGCGGAACATCTTCTTCGAGCGCTGCAACAAGAAGCTTCTGAGCACGCGCCCCAAGAGTTCTCCGCCGCGCGTGGAGCTCTGGCAGGCCGCGCTCTCAGACTCCCTCAAGCGTCCGGGCGAAGGGCTGCCCGCAGCGCTCGCTGCACTCGCCGACCATGCCGGCGCCCGCTTCCATCTCCTCTCGCAAGACATGCAACAGGTGGAACGCTGGACCACCGCGACGGCCCGTTTGTCGCCGCAACATCGCCTCGAGTTCCTGCAGACCGTTCCCGGCTGGCGCTTTCGCCCGGTCGACGACCTCGCTGCGGCAGAGCTCACGGCAAACCTTGTTGGCATGACCCTCTTCACAGGCACCGAAAACCATCTCCGTCAGCTTGTCATGGCCTGCTACTTTGTTGCACTCGCGACGGGCAGAACGGGACAGGAACCGCTCATCGCAGAAACCCTGCGTTGGTTGCGCGGCACCGTAGCGCCAGAAGCCAATCGGATTCTCTCCGAGATGCATCGGCGCTGTTCGGTCAATGACGAGGGCCTCGTCGACGCGACCAACCTCGTTTTGCGCGAGTTCATCCCCGACGGGGCACTGCCGTCCGCCTTCTCCGAGACGCAGATCCGAGACGCCTGCGCCGTCGTCCACCGCCGCCTAGCACAGGTGCAGATCGCCAACCTTGCTGAGGGCGAATACGACCTCGGCGGCCTCATCCTCGACGAGCTCCTCGGATTCAGGCGCTCCGACATGACAGACCAACTTAAGCTCCATCGATTGGTGTAACGATGGCCGCCGTTCAACTCCGCGACAACCAGGGTTCGGCAAACCGCGTACAGGCGCTGCCGCTCAGCATGGAGATTGAACGGGGCCGCGGCTACCTCCTCGCCAAGAGCCGCCGCATCCATCCGCTCTGCGACCTGGAGCAGCTGCGGCTCGAGATCCCTGCGATCAAGTTCCCGTTCACGCTCGGTGATGGCGACAACCCGCTTGCCTCCGCACGGACCCGCATCGACATCGTCCGCGCCCTCACCTCCGAGCAGGACGCATCTCATTTCCTCACCTCTGCGCTGGCCAAGGTCTCTCCCGGAACCGACGCCTGGCTGAGCCTCGGCAAGCAGCATGTTGACCTGCTGCTCCGACTCGAACCGACCGAGGGCCCCGTCGAACTCTGCATCCGCCTCGGCTTCGCGCTCGAAGATGTTGACGGCCGCCATCGCGTCCGTGTCGCCCCGCTCCGCACCTTTGCCCTCGGAAACACCGCGGCGCCCGTTTCGGTGCTGCTTGCCGACCTTTGGAGAGCCTGGACCTCGTCGGAGGACCGCGCCCCCTTTGGCCCGCAGTCGGAGCGCGATCTGCTCTGGTTCGAGCCCCTGCGCCTCGTCGCAGAACAGGTCGCCTCGCAGCGCGGCTGGAAGCTGCCCGGCGAAGAGGGGCTGCGGCGCTTCACAGCCCATCTCCGCGGCCGCGAGGTGCTCTGGGGCGCGCAATCCGACGGACGCGTGCCGGCGCTGCATGATGAGCGCGACACCTATGCGCTGCTCACAGAGGACGCCGGCCGTTGGCAGGAGGCCTGGGCGCTGGGAGCACAGGCAGACGAAGCGGCAATCGGCGGAGACTACGAGCAGGCCCGCCAGCTCTTCGAGACCCAGATTCGCCGCCTGGGTCCGCAGACGCATTGGCAAGACAGGCTGCTCGACCTCCTCTGCGCCATGAACACCGCGGATGCCACCGCCGAGGCGCGGCAACGGGCCCGCGACCGGCTTGCTCGGCTCCCCAGCGACCTCGTTGCGATCAGCGCCCTGCTCCGGCTCGCCGATCGCGACGGCGACAGGACCACGGCCACCCAGCTCCGCGCCAAGCTCCTCGACCTCGCACAGGTGGAGCAAGACACCGTGCTGGAGGTTGGCTGTCATCTCGCCATCGCACGCAGCCTCTCGCGCTCCGACCTTGCTCTATCGGCGCAGCATGTGGACGCTGCGCGTACCATCGCGCCCGGCCTCCGCTGCATCCATGCGCTCCGTCGTGAGCTCGCCCGCCGCGCAGGCGACCCCATCGCGCTCCGCATCTCGCTCGAGTCCGAGATTGCCTCAACGACAGACCGCGACACCCGCATTGGCCGGACCGTGGAGCTCGCCGAGCTCTTTGCCTATGAACTCGGCGACCTCTCTCATGCGCGCGTCCTCCTCGACCGCGTGCTCGAGACCTCGCCCTCCTCTGCCACCACCTGGCGGCTGCGCGGCGACATCGACACCAAACTCGAGCGGCCGCTCGATGCGGTCCGCGCCTTCGAGCGGGCGGCAGCGCTCAGCGAGTCAACAGAGCCCGAACTGTCCGCCGCCGACCGGGTCCGCGCAGCGGAGCTCTGGATGGGCTCGCTCAACGACCCGCGCACCGCCGAGAGCCACCTCCGAAAGGCGCTGCTTGCGCAGCCGCGGAACGCTGAGGCCTGCAGGCTCCTCAGCCGCATCCTCATCGCCGAAGCCCGACTCGATGAGGCGCTCGGGCTCCATGTTGCGACCAACGAACTCGTCGGACTCGGTGAGCCACGCGACGGCGAACTCACCCGCGCCGAGTGGTACGATCTGAAGGCCGAACTAGAGACCGCCCGAGGCCGCGAAGACGAGGCGCGCGCCATGCGCCACCAAGCGCAGAACCTGCGCGCTTCCGAGGCCGTCCGGCAGACCGCTGCCCCCCAGCAATCACCAGCCTCCGCCCGAGAGGCAGCGCAGCTCGCCCGCGAGGCCGGCGACGGAAAGAAGGCGATCGAACTGCTCCTCGCGGCGGAGCAGCAGGAGCCCTTCGACTCCGGCAAGGCCCGACTCTGGACCGAAATCGCAACCCTCTACGACGAAGTCCTCGAAGACGACGACGCAGCCTGGAGCGCCGTGATGCGGGCGCTCGACCTCGATGAGCGGGCGCTCGAAGCCACACCTGCGCTCCTCATGCTCGTGAGTCGGCAGGCGCCGCAGCGTGGCGCACTCGCCCGAGGCGCCGAGGCGCTCGCGCTGCTTGCGCGGACCGCCGAGCAGGATGTGAACCGCGGCATGCAGCTCACGCAGGCAGCCGACTGGCTCTACCAGGCCCGCCCCGACGACCCGCGCCTCCTCGGCTGGACCGCAGACGCCCTGCAGGCCGCACCGACCATGCTCTCCGCCTACGCCATGCGTGCTCGCATCCTATCGGCCCGTGGCCAGTTTGCAGATGCCATCGCGACGCTCCGGCGGGCGCTTGCCATCGAAGAGTCGGAGCCGCTCGAGCGGGCGCCCCATGCACGCATGGCCGCAGAGCTGCTGATGCAGACGGGCGATGCAGATGCGGCCATCTCCATCCTGCTCGACATGCGCGCCTCCACCACCGCCGACGGAGCCTCCGAACGGCTACTCCTCAAGGCTCGCGAACAGGCGGGCCGCTTCGCTGAGCTCCGAGACGAGGCCACCGCGCGCGCCGCCCAGCAGCTCGGACAGAGCGCGACCACGCCGCTCGCGGTCTGGAAAACGCTGCAGGTTCCGCCGGCCGATATCTCGCGTGAGCTCGCTGCCGACGCGCTCGCCCAGGCAGCTCGCTACGCTGCCCGCATGAAGGATTCTGCCTGCGCCGAGTGGCTCGCACAGGCGGAGCGGTTCGGGGCCTACGAGAACGCGCTCACGCAAGCCCGCATCGCTGTTGGTCGGGCCACGAGCGACCACGCCATGCTCGCAGCCGCCCTCCGCGCCATGGCAGCCGAGCTCCTCGACCCGGCGGAGGCAGAGCGCCTCGTTGCCGAAGCCGAGCTCGCCGAGCGCAAGCTCAAGCCCAAGCTCAAGACGACCCCCAAGCCGGTGCAGCAGCCACCGATGCCGACCGCGCCGGAGCGGAACCCGGCCGCCGCGGCTGCGCGCACCTCGGCCCGTCTGGAGCAACTCGCTGAAGGTGTGACCGAGTCGCGCAAGCCCTCGGTGGCAACGACGGCGACAGGCGGTCCCGCCAATG
The DNA here is from genome assembly GCA_947483645.1 of Bradymonadales bacterium. Next base: position 28,014 of record CANKLS010000004.1, read on the forward strand.
CCATCGCCGAGCTCGACCGCATGGTGGAGGCCGGGCAACGGACAGCTGCCATCGAGCAGATTGACGAACTCCTCCGCGCCACCCGGACCTCGCGCGACAGCGCCGTTCGCCGCAGCCTTCTGCTCCGAAAGGGTCGCTGGCTGCTCGATGAAGGCACGCTCGGCCGAGATGTCACGCTGGCGCTGACGGGCGCGCTCATCCTCGACGACAGCTCCGCCGAGACCCGATTCGAACTCTTCCGCGCCTACACGCTCGGCCGCGATGCGCGGGGCGCGACCGAACAGCTCCGCTCCCTCTTCGACGCCCTGCGGCAGACGCCTCAGGCGGTTGAGCCGGATCGGATCGTGAAGTTGATGCTCCGCTTGGAGCAGCTCGACCGTGCCCCCGACTTCGGCCAGCAGCTCGAACTCGCAAGCGAGGCCTCGCCCTCGCTCGCGGCCGCCCTCCGCCAAGCGGCGCCGCGCTCCGCAAAGGGATAGGGCGACACCATGAAGGGGCTGGCACCACACCGCAGGTTCGTCGCCCTCTCCGCGCTTCTGCTCTCGCTCGCAGCATGCAGCGCGGCGCCCCTGCAAGGCCCGGCAGACGCTGCTGCGGAAGGCAGCGGCTCCAGCGGTAGGTCCGATGCGAGCCCGTCCAGCGATCTCTCGAACGATGCAGTATCGGATGCCAGCACCGTCGATGGCACGGGCGATGTCGGCGAAATCATCGACGCGCAGGACGACGCGGCCACCTCTCCTGACGGCTCCGCCGACGCGGAGGGCAGCGACGCTGCGGGGGAAGATGCCACCCCGCCAGAGCCGATCGGCCCTTGGATGGAGATCGGACACGGTGAAACCGGCTTCGAAAGCGTCGACGAGAGCAGCTTGGTGAGCTGCATCTTCGGACCACAGGGCAGCTACCATGTCTGGGCCGCGATTCGCCTCCACAACATCGAGCCGTCGGCCGTTCTCGTCGATACGACTGCCGAGATCGGTGGCACGGCCGTTGGCGCAGGCTTTGCGGCGCCGCTCAACTCCGAGTGGACCGTCAACCCGGACGGCACCGCCGACATCTTCGGCCAGTTCCTCTACCTCGACTTCGGCACCAACTTCCCCGCGCTTTCTGAACAGCCCGTCACCCTGCGCGCCACCGCCCGCAGCGATTCGGTCAACATGGTCGTCGCGACGGCAACCGGTAGGTTTCTATGCATCCAGTAACGGCTCGAACCTTCGTCATCACAGGCGCCTCAGGCTGGCTTGGCCAAGCGCTCGCGACCCACCTCCAAGCGGAGGGCCACACGGTGCGCCGGCTGGTGCGGCGCGCCCCGGCCGATGCGCAGGAGTTCCAGTGGGACCCGGCGACCGGCGCCTTCGACCGCGCCGCGCTCGTGGGCGCCGACGTCATCGTGCATCTGGCCGGTGAGGGCATCGCCGACGCCCGTTGGACCGCGGCGCGCAAGCAGCTCATCCTGCGTAGCCGCGTGGAGGGCACAGAGCTCATCTCCCGCGAGGCCGCTGTGGCGGGCAACCCCAACCTCCACCTCATCTCCGCGTCGGCGGTGGGCTTCTATGGCAACGCGGGCGCGAAGGCGTGCGACGAGACAGCCTCCTCCGGCAGCGGCTTTCTCGCGGAGGTCTGCCGCGCCTGGGAGGGCGCCACCGCCGCTGCTGCCGCGCTCCCCGTGACCCATATCCGCATCGGCGTCGTGGTGGGACCGAGCGGAGGCTTCCTCGCGCGCATGCTCCCCATCTTTCGCGCCGGACTTGGCGGACGCCTCGGCACGGGCGAGGCCTGGACCAGCTGGATCTCGCGCCACGACCTCTGTCGCGCCATCGGCTGGATTGCCGCGCAGCACCTCACAGGCACCGTCAACCTCACCGGCCCCGCGCCCTGCACCAACGCCGAACTGACCGCAGAGCTCGGCGCGCTGCTCCACCGTCCAACACGGCTGCCCGCCCCCTCCTTCGCGCTCCGATTGGCGATGGGTGAGATGGCCGACGAGCTGCTGCTCGCAGGCCAGCGCGCCCTCCCCGCTCGTCTGCAGGCCAGCGGCTTTTCGTTCGAGCACCCCACCTTCCGCGATGCAGCCCGCTGGGCACTGGAGGAAAAATGACCGACTCCTCGAACCCGCCCGCAGCCGCAACAACCGATGGCCGTCTCTTCTTCAACAAGAAGACGGTGCAGCCTAAGATCCGCAAGCGCTCTGAGGCGGCCCCGGCAGCAGCCGCGAAGGTCTACCGCGACGGCCACTGTGAGGTCCATCAGGAGCCCTCGGCGGAAACCCTCGCCCGGCTCCACGCCGAACCCGGACTGCTCTGGCTCAACATCGACGGCAGCCACATTGTCGACGCGAACGGCGTCGAGCAGCCATCGCCCTGGCTCGAGGCAATCGGGGAGATGTTCAACTTCCACGCACTTGCGATGGAAGACGTTCGCAACCGCAAGCAGCGCGCAAAGCTGGACCGATTTGATGACGGCTCGTCTGTGCCTCATCTGTTCATCGTCGCCCGAATCCCGGACGCGAGCGATCCTGGCGAGACCGAGCAGATCAGCATCTTCCTGAGCGAAGACCTCGTCGTGACCATCCAAGAGTCGCCGGGCGGCGACTGCTTGAGCCACGCGCGCAGGGTTGCACGCGGCGCAGCGCAGCGAGGCACACTGTCGGCGAGCCTGCTCGTCGCAGAGATCCTCGACGCCGCCGTCATGGACTACATGGCCCATCTGCCCGGACCCGAAAGCGTCATCGAGCAGCTCGGCAACAGGATCGGCACCGCCAAGACCGATGACCTCGTCCACAAGTTCCACCACTTCCGAATCGAAGCCCTCCATCTGCTCCGCGATCTTCGACCCCTCGAAGCCGTGCTGACCGTTCTCGCCAACACGAACGACGACCCGCTGATCAAGCCCGCCGCCCGCGCGAAGTTCAAAGACGCACTCGACCACCAGCAGCGGGCGGTCGATACGCTCAACCACCTGGCTGACGAATCCAAGGAGCTCATGAACCTCACGCTGGCCATGGCGAGCCACAAGATGAACGAGGTGATGCAGGTGCTGACCATCATCTCGGCCATCTTCATTCCGCCGACGCTGATCGCCGGTATCTACGGCATGAACTTTCAGCACATGCCCGAACTCGCATGGCAGCACGGCTACTTCTACGTGCTCATGGTCATCGCCTGCATCACCACCGTCCAGCTGGGCATGTTCTGGTGGAAAGACTGGCTTGTCCTGCCGAACTTCTTGTCGAGACTGACACCGCCGTTCCTTCGGCAACGAAAGGCACAGCGGCGACGCCGTTCGCCTTGACGCTCTCGCGCACACCGCCCTAGAAGCCCGCAGCCGCTGACTGCCCCCATCTGAGCATAGCTCTCGCTCACACCGACCAACCGAGGAGTCCCATGTCTGTTCGCATCGCCATCAACGGATTCGGCCGCATCGGCCGCACGATCGCCCGTGCCGCCCTCCGCCGCAACGACATTGAGATCGTCGCCGTCAACGACCTGACCGACGTCGCGACCCTCGCCCACCTCTTCAAGTATGACTCGGTTCATGGCCGCTACAACGGCACGGTTGTGGCTAAGGATGGCGCCATCGAGATCGACGGCCGCGAGCTCAAGGTCATCTCGGAGAAGGACGCCGCCAAGCTCCCCTGGGGCGAGCTCGGCGTCGACCTCGTCCTCGAGTGCACCGGCCGCTTCAAGGGCAAGGAGGACGCCTCCGCCCATATCGCCGCCGGCGCCCGCAAGGTCATCATCTCGGCCCCCGCCAAGGCTGTAGACGTCACCATCGTCATGGGCGTCAACCAGCACATGCTCGACAAGGTGAACCACACGGTCATCTCCTGCGGCTCCTGCACCACAAACAGCCTGGCCCCGCTCGCCAAGATTTTCGACGCCGCGCTTGGCATCGAGAAGGGTCTCATGACCACCATCCACTCCTACACCTCCGACCAGCGCCTGCTCGACGCGCCCCATGAAGACATGCGCCGCGCCCGCAGCGCAGCCCTCTCCATGATCCCCACCTCCACCGGCGCCGCCATCGCCGTCGCCGAGGTCCTCCCGCAGCTCAAGGGCAAGCTCGACGGCATGGCTGTCCGCGTCCCAACGCCCAATGTCTCGCTCACCGACTTCACCTTCGTGGCCAAGCGCGACACCACGGTCGCTGAGGTCAACGCACTCATCCACACCGCCTCGCTCGGCGAGCTCGCCGGCATCGTCGAGTACCTCGTCGACCCCGTCGTGAGCATCGACATCAACGGCAACACCCACTCCTCCGTCTTCGACCCGAGCCAGACCCGCGTACAGGCCGGCAACCTCGTGAAGGTGCTCTCCTGGTACGACAACGAGTCCGGCTTCTCCAACCGCATGTGCGACCTCTCGGTCCTCTTCGCGGGATAACCCTTTCGAGGCCCCATGGAACTCTCAGGTATCCGCTCTCTCGAGCAGATTGATGTCGACCGCCGCATCGTCTTCGTCCGGGTCGACTTCAACGTCCCGATGAAGGATGGCGTCATCACCGATGACTCCCGCATTACCGCGGCCCTCCCCACCATCAACCACCTGCGCGAGAAGGGGGCCCGGATCGTCCTCGGCAGCCACCTCGGCCGGCCCAAGGGCCACGACCCGAAGCTCTCTCTTGAGCCCATTGCGGTCCACCTCGCCAAGCTGCTCAACACCGAGGTCGTCTTCCCCGAAGAGTGCGTCGGCGACGGCCCCAAGAAGGTCATCCGCGACCTCCCCGAAGGCGGCATCTGCCTCCTCGAAAACCTCCGCTTCCACGAGGCAGAGGAGCAGGGAGACCAGGTCTTCGCTGCCGACCTCGCCGCGCTGGCCGAGGTCTATGTGAACGACGCCTTTGGCACCGCGCACCGAGCGCATGCCTCGACCTACACGATGGTCCGCCACTTCCCCGACGGCCGCCGCGCCGCCGGCCTGCTCGTTGCCAAGGAGCTCAAGTTCCTCGGCGGCCTCATGCAGGGGGCGGAGAAGCCCTACATCGCCATCCTCGGCGGCTCCAAGGTGTCCGACAAGATCAAGGTCATCGAGAACCTGATCGGCCGCATCGACACGCTGCTCATCGGCGGCGCGATGGCCTACACCTTCCTCCGCGCCAAGGGCATCGGCACGGGCAACAGCCTCGTCGAGGCCGACAAGCTCGATGTCGCACGCTCGCTTATGTCGAGCGCCGAGGCCCGCAAGACCCGCCTTGTGCTCCCTGTCGACCATGTCGTCGCCCCCACGATCACGGCAGAAGAGGGCGTCGTAACCGAAGGTGTCGAGGTGCCGGTTGGCACGGCCGCCTTCGATATCGGCCCCAAGACCGTCGCCCTCTTCGAGAGCCACATCGCCAAGGCCAACACCATCTTCTGGAATGGCCCGCTCGGCGTCTTTGAGCGCGATCCCTTCTCCAAGGGCACGTTCGCCATCGCCGGCGCCGTCGCAAACAACGACGGCGTCACGGTCATCGGCGGCGGCGACTCGGTTGCAGCGCTGGTGGCTGCAGGCCGTGCCAAGGATGTGAGCCACGTCTCCACGGGCGGTGGCGCCAGCCTGGAGTTTGTCGAGGGTCGCGACCTTCCCGGCATCGCCGCGCTCCGCGCCGGCCACAAGTTCGAGGAGAACTGATGCGCACCAACTTCGTCTGCGGAAACTGGAAGATGAACACGACGCGCGCGTCGGCGATCGCACTGGCGGAGGCCTGCGTGGTTGCAAGCCGTCAGACCCCGTCGGTCCGCGTGGGAATCGCGCCGCCCGCCATCTGGCTGAGCGACGTGGCTGCCACCATCGCGGGCAGTAGGGTCGCCCTCTTCGCACAGAACGGCCACCCCGCAGCCTCGGGCGCCTTCACGGGCGAGAGCTCCTACGGGATGCTCAAAGAGGCGGGGGCCATCGGCGTCCTGGTCGGCCACTCCGAGCGGCGCCAGCTGTTCGGTGAGACAGACGCGCTGGTCGCAACCAAGGTGACTGCTGCGCGCATGCTGGGGCTGGAGGTCATCCTCTGCGTCGGCGAGACACTCGAAGAGCGGGATGCCGGAACGACCCTCGAGGTGGTGAATCGCCAGGTCGACGCCGGCCTTCGCGAGATTGAAAGCCTCGACGGCATCACCATCGCCTACGAGCCCGTCTGGGCCATCGGCACCGGCCGCAATGCAACCGCGGCGCAGGCGCAGGAGGTGCACGCCGCCATCCGCGCCCGCCTTGCCGGCCGCTTCGCCTCGCAGGCCGATGGGGTTGTCATCCAGTATGGTGGCTCGGTGAAGCCAGAGACGGCTGCTGCGCTGCTCGCAGAGGCCGATGTTGACGGTGCCTTGGTCGGTGGCGCAAGCCTCGATGCCAGCGCCTTTGGAAGCATCATCGCCGCGGGCGCTGTCTAACCTTGCGCAACCCGCCGATTCTCTCTAGCCTTTGCCCCCCGAATCCCTACTACCGAGCCGATTTACGGCCCCGTAGCAACGCGTGGTTTTCATGATCGCAGCTCTCTACACGGTCTACATTTTCTGTTGCATCTTCCTCATCCTCGTGGTGCTGCTTCAGGCAGGCCGCGGCGGTGGCATGGCACTGGGCGGCGGTTCGCAGCAGCAGGCCTTTGGTGGTGGTGGCGCAGCCCCCATCATGAAGAACCTGACGATGGGTACCGCAGCGCTCTGGCTGGTGCTCAACCTTGTGTTGGCCTACCTCGGTTCGTCGCGTAACTCGGCGGCAGACGGCGAGTTCAAGCGTGCAGAAGCCCCCATCGCAGCTGGTTCGGGCGCAACCGCTCCTGCAGCGGGTTCGGCTGCCCCTGCTGAGAAGGTGGAGGCTCCTGTTGCCCCCGCTGCTGGCTCGGGTACGGCTCCCGCTGGTTCGGGTACGGCTCCGGCCGGGTCGGGCTCGGGCGCAAAGTAACGGTTTAAGGAAAAGTTCTTCAATCCGAGTTGACATGTTGAACTGGGACGCGTAAGACCCGCGCCCCTGCATCGGGTAACACCGAAGCAAGCGAGAGTGGTGGAATTGGCAGACACGCAGGACTAAGGATCCTGTGGCTTAAACGCCGTGCGGGTTCGACTCCCGCCCCTCGCACTACCCCGGTCTTCGGACCGGGGTTTTTTTTCGCCCATTTTCCGCCCCAGCCCCTCGGACAGGCCATGCTCGACCTCCGCTTCGTCGCAGAACACCTCGACATCGTGAAGACCAAGACCGCGCAGCGCCAGGTCGCCTTCGACTTCGCTCCCCTTGAGCAGCTCGAAGAGGCACGCCGTCGCGCCATCCGCGACTACGAGACGGTACGCGCAGAACAGAAGCGGGCCTCCGATGGCATGAAGGCCCTCAAGCCCGGCTCGCCCGAGTTCGACGCGCTCCGCGCAACCCTCAAAGAGATGGCAGACCGCGGCAAGGCGCTCGAAGAGGAGAAGCGCCTCATCGAAGAGGCCATCCCGCCGCTGCTCCTCCGCATCCCCAACCTCTGCCACGACTCCGTGCCCGTCGGAGAGAGTGCCGACGACAACTACCTCGTCCGCTCCCACGGCGACATCAAGCCGCTCGGCTTCGCCCCGCTAGACCACGTCGCCATCGGCGAAAAGCATGGCATCCTCGACTTTGAGCAGGCGGGGAAGGTCTCCGGTGCACGCTTCTGCTTCCTGCGCGGCCAGGCCGCCCGGCTCGAGCGATCCCTCATCAACTTCATGCTCGACATCCACACCCGCGAGCACGGCTACGAAGAGATCTTCCCGCCCCTCATGGTCAATGCCGACGCCATGACCGGCACGGGCCAGTTGCCGAAGTTTGAAGAAGACCTCTTCAAGACAGACAACCTCTACCTCATCCCCACGGCAGAGGTCCCGGTCACCAACCTCTACCGCGACACCCTCCTCGAGAGCCTCCCCAGCACGCTAAAGATGGTCGCCTACACGCCTTGCTTCCGCCGCGAAGCGGGCAGCCACGGACGCGACACCCGCGGCCTCATTCGGCAGCACCAGTTCAACAAGGTCGAGCTGGTCAAGATCGCCCCACCCGAGGAGAGCTACGACGAGCTCGAGAAGCTGGTGAACGACGCCTGCACCATCTTGCAACGCCTCGAACTCCCCTATCGGGTCATGGGCCTCTGCACGGGCGACATCGGCTTCGGCGCGGCCAAGTGCTACGACCTCGAGGTCTGGCTCCCCTCGCAGAACACCTTCCGCGAGATCTCCTCCTGCTCCAACTTTGAGGCCTTCCAGGCGCGCCGTGCCAACATCCGCTTTCGCGACAGCAGCGGCAAGGCCCAGTTTGCCCACACCCTCAACGGGAGCGGACTCGCCGTCGGCCGCACGCTCGTGGCAATCCTCGAGAACTTCCAGAACGCCGACGGCAGCGTCACCATCCCCGACGCACTTCGGCCCTACACCGGCTTCGACCGCATCGGTTGATCTGACGCGAAGCGTTGTTCTCTGCTCGGACAGGGCGCCAAGCTCAGTCTGATGATGGGTTGTCAGCAGCGATCCGCAGGTCTGTTCATCGGAGCGTTGGCCCTAGATCTGGGCAAAGCGATGGTAGACGCTTTGGCGCGCGACAAAGAGCATGCCGTCGTCATCTTCGACATCGACCACTTCCGCCTCCACAACGATCTGGTGGGTCAGCATGCAGCGGATGACCTCATTCGGGAGACAGCCAAGCGGATTGCGGGAGCGTTGGCAGGAAACGGCACGCTGGTCCGGTATTGCGGCGACCAGTTCGCCGTGCTGATGACCCGTCCCGCAGCGGAGGCCTGCGAACTGACCGCCGAGATTCTTCAAGCCATACGGCAGCCCGATGGCGAGTTGGCGAGCACGCTCACCCTCTCTGCCGGGCTCGCCCGTTGGGTGCCCTCGAAGTCCTCTATGGAGGGCGCGGCGGCGCAGGCGCTGGAGGCGGTCGAATTCGCGAAGCGGCTTGGCCGCGACCGCTGCGTCGTCCATGGCGAGCGGGCCACTTCGGGCGCCGGACAACGGGGCGTAGTGGCGCGCATGCTCAAGCAGGCCCTCGACGACGACGCGCTGGAGGCCCACTTCCAGCCCATCGTCCGGCTCGGCGATACCACCATCAAGGGCTTCGAGCTGCTAGCCCGTCTTCGCGGCGCTGCGCGATCGGAGCTGATGCCCGCCGTCTTCATCCCGGTGGCGGAGCAGAGCAACCTCATCGACATCATCGGCACGCGGGTGCTCCGGATCGCCTTCCGGACGCTGGCGGAGCAGGCGGCGCTCTTCTCAGGCCTGACACTGAGCGTGAATGTCTCCTTCCGGCAGCTCTTGCGCGACGGGATGGCGGAGGAGACGACCGCGATGGCGGCAGCCTTCGGCATCTCGCCCGAACAGGTGGTGCTGGAGGTCACGGAGAGCGAGTGGCTCGATGGCGACACACCTGCGCCCGATGTCCTGGTTGCGCTCAAGCGTGCCGGCTTCGGCTTGGCGCTGGACGACTTCGGGACGCGCCACGCGGCGCTGAGCCACCTGCAGACGATCCCCTTCGACCATGTGAAGATAGACCGCTCCTTCACGATGCAGCTCGACGAGACACCGCGCGGTCAGGCCCTGTGCAAGGCGGTCGTAGCGATGTCGTCGGCCTTCGGCATGAAGGTAACGGCAGAGGGCGTGGAGACCGAGAGCCAGGCGGCGGCGCTGCGCGCCATGGGCTGCCAGCACGGCCAGGGCTACCTCTGGGGTCGCCCTGTGTCGCTCGCCGAGACGCTGAAGCTGCTTCAAGGGTCGCGGCCGGTCTGAGGCGGAGCGCGGTGATCATGGAAAAGGTGGAAAGGATGCGCTTAGAGGCTTGCTCGCGGCAGTCCGCTTGTGGTAGAGGGCCCGCCCCACAGGTTCGGAGGAGTGGCCGAGCGGTTGATGGCGGCGGTCTTGAAAACCGTTGAAGGTGAAAGCCTTCCGGGGGTTCGAATCCCTCCTCCTCTGCTGGCCTTTGTGCCACGGTTCTTTGAAAAGTCGGATTGGATGACAGGCATCTGGAGTGGTGGCCGAGTGGCTTAAGGCGGCGGTTTGCTAAACCGTTGTAGGGGGTAAACCCCTACCGGGGGTTCGAATCCCCCCTACTCCGCTGAAGATGACGGGCGCGGTTGACGCATGGCAGGATTGCCGTTAGACGCTGCTCCCCCGGAATCGGGAGATGCACCCATAGCTCAATTGGATAGAGCATCGGACTACGGATCCGAAGGTTTCAGGTTCGACTCCTGATGGGTGTGCTGGAGAGGTGGCGATGTGGGACGAGGTGGCCGAGCGTGACCTGAAGTACATGCGCGAAGCCTTGAGAGAGGCCGAAGCGGCAGGCGCGGCAGGCGATGTCCCCGTCGGAGCCATCGTGGTGCTCGGCGACCGCATCGTGGGTCGCGGCCGGAACGAGCGAGAGCTCACCGGTGACCCCCTTGCCCACGCAGAAATTGTAGCGCTGCGAGCCGCGGCGGCCGAACTCGGCCACTGGCGACTCGATGAGGCCGAACTCTTTGTAACACTTGAACCCTGCCCCATGTGCGCAGGAGCCATCGTCCAATCCCGACTCCGTTCTTTGACATATGGAACTCCCGATGCCCGAGGTGGCGCCGCTCGATCCCTTTTCCGGATCTGCGACGACCCGAGGACCCATCATCGGGTAGATGTACGAAACGGCATCCTGGCAGAAGAGTCCGCCAGCCTGCTCACTGAGTTCTTCCGCGCGAAGCGGAAACCTAGACCTTGAAAAATCACCCGGAGAGGTGGCGGAGTGGTCGAACGCGCTTGACTCGAAATCAAGAGTCCTTTCACGAGGACCGTGGGTTCAAATCCCACCCTCTCCTCTTTGACTTGAACACGGTAGTCCCATCAGCGGCCCCAACCAGCCGCTGCGTTTCGTACCCTAAGGATAGGTGGCCGAGTGGTTGAAGGCGCACGCCTGGAACGCGTGTTTACGGGCAACCGTAACGTGGGTTCGAATCCCACCCTCTCCGCTTTGACCTTCGCGCTTCCCATCGAAGCCGAACTTGAGTTATGTCGGACTTTACGACGCACGATCGCAAACCCCGCCAGGCCCGGAAGGGAGCAACGGTAGTGATACGGCGTGTGTGAAGTCCGGCACCTTTTTTTCCCCTCTGGATGCGATGTCCTACATCGTCCTCGCCCGCAAATGGCGGCCTCAAACCTTCTCCGACCTCACGGGCCAAGACCATGTGACGCGGACCCTTACCAACGCCATTCACCTGCAGCGCGTGCCCCACGCCATGCTGTTCACAGGTGCGCGCGGCGTCGGTAAGACCTCCTCGGCACGCATCATCGCCATGGCGCTCAACTGTGTCTCCGGGCCCACGCCGAGCCCCTGCGGCAGCTGTGACGCCTGCACCGAGATCCAGCGCGGCTCCTCCGTCGACGTCATCGAAATCGACGGTGCCTCCAACCGCGGCATCGGCGAGATCCGTGAGCTCCGCGATGGCGTCCGCTACGCACCGCAGCGCGACCGCAACAAAATCTACATCATCGACGAAGTCCACATGCTGACCACCGAGGCCTTCAACGCACTGTTGAAGACACTCGAAGAGCCGCCGCCCAATGTGCACTTCATCTTCGCCACCACCGAGGTCCACAAGATCCCGGTGACCATCCTCAGCCGCTGTCAGCGCTTTGATTTCCGGCGCATTTCGCACGCCGACATCGTCGCCCGCCTCTCTTACATCGTGGAGCAGGAGAAGCTGGAGATCCCCGCTGAGGTGCTCCACCTGGTGGCCCGTCAGGCAGCCGGCGGCATGCGCGACGCGCTCAGCCAGCTCGACCAGATCATCGCCTTCGCCGGCCCCAGTGCTACGGTCGAACAGGTCGCTCCGCTGCTCGGCGCCGCGGAGCGCTCACGCCTCTTTGCCATCAGCAGAGCGCTGCTCGACAAGGACCTGCAGCTCGCGCTGGAGACGGTCGATGAGATCGCAGCCTATGGCGGCGACATGGGCCACTTTGCCGAGCAGCTCATCGGCCACTTCCGCGACCTCACGGTCGTCGCCGTGAGCAACGCGCCGGAGCGCCTCACTTCGCTCTCCGATGCCGAGATCGCCGAGGCGCGCGGACAGGTCGAGGGGCGCTCCTCCGAGCTCCTGCACCGCATGTTTGAGGAGCTGGTGCAGAGCAGCGAGGCCATCACCCGCTCGCTCTTTCCCAAGCTGCTCCTCGAGATGGCACTCATCCGCCTCTGCGCGATGGAGCCGGTCGTGCGAGCCGAGGAGCTGATCGCCCGCTTCGAGGCGCTGGCCGGCGGCCACCGCTCGCCGCCGTCCGGCGGCTCTGGCGGTCCGGCGCCTACACGCGCCCCGGCGGCAGTGGCAGCGGCGGAGCCACCGCCGCGGCCGGTCGCGCGACACATCGAGGGCCCTGTCATCCGTCCACCGGCACCGCCCATGGCTCCGGCCGTTGTGCCGAAGGCCGCGCCGGCTGCGCCCCCTGCCCCCGTGGCCGTAGCGGCCCCGCCGGTGGATGTAGCCGACCACAGCCGGCTCATCCCTCCCCCCGCCGAGGCGCCGCCGCTGCCCGTGCCAGAGATTGCAGCGCCCTCCACTGCTGCGACGGCCCCTGCCGATGCGGAGGAGGCAGCGCCAGTCGCCCTCCACAGCCGGCTCATCGAGGCACCCCCCGCGGCGCCACCGCTGCCCGCTGCTGCACAGGCGGATGCCCCGTCGGATGCGCAGGACGACGACTTCCCGGAACCCGACCACGCGCCCTGGGATGAGCCCGCTGGAGTCACGGCAGTGGACGCGGACCAGTGGCGCGCCTGGGTCGCCACAGTCCGTGCGCGTGATACGCGCCTAGGCCAGATGATGGCGCTCGCCCTCTTCGTGCCGGCTCCTTCCGGAGAGCTCCGGCTGGCCTACGCCCCCCACATGCAGACGGTGTTGAAGCCGGCGGACCGGGCCCTCATTGAGCAGGCCTGCATCGACCTCGCGGGCGGGCCTGTGAGCGTCCGCTGGGAGGTCACAACCTCGGTCAGTGAGGAGGAGCGGACGGGCGGCGTCTCCGTCATCCTGCTCGAAGAGGCCGAGGCGCTTTCTCGCAAGACGATGCTTGCGGACAACGTCCGCAATCACCTATCCACGCAACTCCTTCTCGGGGCCTGGCCGCAGGGCCGACTCGAGATTCGGATTCAAGATCGACTGGAACAGGACACACCATGAGCAAGCAGGCAGGAATCGGCGGAATGATGAAGCAGGCGCAGCGCCTCCAGCAGCAGATCGGCAAGCTCCAAGAGGAGCTGAACGATCGAGAGTTCTCAGCCTCTGCCGGCGGCGGCGTTGTGGTCGCCGTGGTCAACGGCAAGCAGCAGCTCCTTCGCATCACCATCGCCAAAGAGGTCGTTGACCCGAACGATGTGGATTCGCTTCAGGATCTTGTCACGATCGCCATCAATCAGGCGCTGGAGAGTTCGCAGTCCATCGTCGAGGCCGAGGTCGGCAAGTTGACGGGCGGTCTCAATCTTGGCGGCCTCTTCGGATGAGCCAGGCCGGCGACGCCATCGGCGCGCTGGTCACCCAGCTCAGTCGCCTACCCGGCATCGGGGAGCGTACCGCCACGCGTCTGGCCTTCTTCTTTCTGTCGGGTCCGCCTGATCTGCCCGAGGCGCTCGCCGAGGCGCTCATCAGGGTCAAGACCAAGGTGCGGCGCTGCAGCTGCTGCGGCAATGTGACGGAGGCCGATCCCTGCCGCATCTGCGCATCGACGACCCGCGACCGCTCCATGATCTGCGTCGTGGAGGGGCCATCGGATGTGGTGGCGCTGGAGCGGACGGGCGAGTTTCGAGGGACCTATCATGTGCTGAACGGGCTGCTCCGGCCGCTCGACGGGGTGGGCCCCGACGCGCTGAACCTTGCCAGTCTGGTCCGCCGGATCGGCACCGAGCCCATCACAGAGGTGGTGGTCGCGACCAATCCGAGCGTGGAGGGTGAGGCGACCGCCGTCTACATTCGGAACATCCTTGGCGTGGTAGGTGTGAAGGTCTCGCGCATCGCCAGCGGCATCCCGATCGGCGGCGAGCTTGAGTATGCAGACCGAGCAACGCTGGGCCGGGCGCTCACGGGCCGCCAGACCATGAGTTGATACCGATTCGGGCGGCTGCTCGGTTGCAACCTCGCTCCCGAGTCGTCTAGACAGAGGTCTGAAGAGATCCGACTTCCAGCCGCGAGCTACCCCATGAACGCTCAGAGTGTCATCTACGAAGACGAGCAGAAGCAGCTCGCAGAGATCTGCCAGCGCCTGCTCCGCGAGGCGTTGGCCAAGACCATCTTCCTGCTCGACCGGAACGGTCAGGTCATCGTCTCCATCGGCGAGATCGCAGAGATCGATGTAACCAGCCTGGCCAGCCTCGTGGCCGGTACAACTGCCGCAACCTCGAGCCTTGCGAAGCTCCTGGGTGAGCCCGAATTCCCGGTTCACTTCCACGAGGGAAAGCGGGACCACCTGCACATCTCTCTGGCGGGCGAAGAGTTCATTCTGACGGTCATCTTCGATCAGCGCTCGAGCCTCGGTCTGGTGCGTCTGCGGGTGAAGAAGACGACGGAGCGGCTGCAGGAGGCCTTCGTTGCGATGGAGGAGCGTCGGCGGTTGCCAGCCCCTCAGGGCGCCGGGCTGTTCGACGAGATCACTGACGACGATATCGACAACCTCTTCGGAGACGGATTCTAAGCAGGCCGCCCGCGCCCCGCCCCTGAACCGACCGCAGCGATGAACGAGGAACCATGTCCTTCATCAACTATTCGAGCCGAGAAATCATCCTGAAGATCGTCTATTACGGTCCGGGACTCTGCGGGAAGACGACCAACATCAAGTTCATCTACGGCTCGACCAATCCCGATGCGCGCGGCAAGTTGATCAGCCTCGAGACGAAGGCGGAGCGGACGCTCTTCTTCGACTTCCTGCCGCTGAGCCTGCCGCCCATCCGGGGCTTCAAGACGCGGCTCCACCTCTACACGGTGCCTGGACAGCTGTTCTACTCGGCCTCGCGCCGGCTGATCATGAAGGGCGCAGACGGCGTGGTCTTTGTTGCGGACAGCCAGCGAGAGCGGTTCGAGGCGAACCAGATCTCGATGGACGACCTGAAAGAGAACCTGGCTGCCTATGGCTACGACATCACGAAGCTCCCCTTCGTCGTGCAGTACAACAAGCGGGATTTGCCGAACATCAATACGGTCGAGGAGCTTCGCGCGGAGTTCAATCCCATGGGCGCCCCCGACTTCGCAGCGGCGGCAGGTCACCCCGAGGGGCCTGGCGTCTTCGACACGCTCAAGAGCGTGGTGAAGATGATCCTGCAGGACCTCAAGAACCCGCAGTCCTGACCCAGGGCCACGATGACGGTGAGCGTGAAAAAAGGTCCCTCGCTGGAGCGCCTGATACTAGCGCGTACACCGTATCAACGGCCTGGGGGGTTGTACGTGGGCCGTCCAGCGAGGAACGGTGAATCGGTTAGTGGGCCACCGTGTCAAAATCAAGGCAGAGGTGGGCAAAATTGGGTAGGGGGAACGGTTGTCGGATGGCCACGCCGAACTCGTGACACATGGCGTCAAATGGGGGCTCGACGGTTGACCTGTGACGGCATTCGGATGATAAAAAGAGGTTCGCGGTGAGCAAGCAGATCGCCGTTTTTTCGAACCGCCGGTCGCGGCAGAACCGTCTCCGTCCGCAGCTGCTCGCGGGGCTGAAGGAGGCCTACGGCGAGCAGGCCGACTTCTTCGAGCCGGAAGACATGCTTGCGCTTCGGCAGGCGGCCCGCACGGTGTTGGAGCGGGGCTACCGCCACCTCGCGATCAACGGTGGCGACGGGACAAACCATCAGGTGCTGACGGCCTTTGGCGAGGTGAGCGAGGGCCGGGCGCTGCCGCGGGTCTGCCTGCTGCGCGGCGGCACCATGAACAACGTGACAGACAGCTTCGAGATTCGAGGCACACCGATGAGCATCCTCGGCACGCTTTGCGCGGCAGTGGCTGCAGGGTCTGAGCAGAAGGTGACCCGTCGCGCGATGCTGCGGGTGGAGGATGGGGAGACAGCGCGGCTAGGGTTCATCTTCGGCACGGGGCTGATGGCGAACTTCTTGAAGGCCTACTACGCGGCGGGCGAGACCTCACCGTGGACGGCATCCTGGATGGCGGCGAAGGTCTGCGCTTCGGTGGCCGTGCAGGGGAGCCTCTTCGAGCAACTATCCGAGAAAGAGAAGCATATAATTCATGTAGATGGTGAACTTTGGCTAGACAAAGAATTGTTCTGCTTAATGTGTGCAACCACCGAGCAGGTCGGACTCCGGCTGTCCCCGTTCACCAGCGCGGGACGCCACCCCGACCGGTTCTGCGCGCTCGCGCTCGAAGGTCCCATGCTCTCCATCGTGACCGCCCTGCCCGCCATCTGGCGTGCCGCTCCCATGACCATGCCCGGCTTCGAGGAGCGGCTCATGCAGCGGCTTGAAGTCCAACTGCCCAGAAAGTTTGACTATACGATTGATGGCGACCTTTATGTCGCCGCACGGATCACCCTCTCCATGGGCCCCGTCCTTGAACTGTATATTCCGTAGGAGCAGCACGCCATGAAGGTTCAATTCTCCGGTTCGACCGACGTCGGTCTCAAGCGTGACCACAACGAAGACAGCTTCTTCCTCATGGCGGAGCAGAACCTCTACATGGTAGCCGACGGCATGGGTGGCCACAGTTCCGGCGAGGTCGCGTCGCGCATCGCAGTGGAGACAGTCGCAAAATTTTTCGCCGACTCGGACGCCGACGAGGACCTCACCTGGCCCTATCGGATGGACAAGGGCATCTCCTATGAGGAGAACCGGCTTGCATCGGGCATCATGCTGGCGAACCGGCGTATCCACGAGGCGGCCACTGAAGGCAAGAAGGGCATGGGCACCACGCTGGTGGCCTGTGTGCTGGTCGATGGCGGCGTTGTGATTGGCCATGTGGGCGACTCGCGCGTCTATCGGTGGCGGCGCGGCGAGCTGACGCAGGTGACCGAGGACCACTCGCTGCTCAACGACTTCATGAAGGTGAAGAAGCTTTCCGACGAGGAGATTGCCAACTTCCCGCACAAGAACGTCATCGTTCGTGCCCTCGGCATGAAGGACAATGTGCAGGTCGATGTGCGGACCGACGTGCCCGAAGAGGGCGACCTCTACCTGCTCTGCTCGGACGGCCTCTCGGGCATGGTCACGGATGCGGAGATGGCCGCGATCCTATCGACCGACCAGGACGATGTGGAGGGGCTCTGTTCGCGCCTCATTGCTGCGGCCAACCGGGGTGGCGGCGTGGACAACATCACGGCAGTCATCATCCGGCTCATCGCCGGGGAGTGACGTCGCGCCGCTAGCCAGGCCCCTGCCCGCGCTAGCCGGTACGGACCAGCGTGGAGCCGATGAGGATGCGGCGGGTCTGCTCCTGCTCTGCAACGGCACCGTAGGCCAGGACGCTCTCTGCGACATGGGAGCCCGCTGGCACCTTACAGCCGGCGCCGACGACGGCGTAGGGGCCCACCGAAGCGGTGCTATCGAGGGTCGCTGCGGCGGAGATAAAGGCAGGGCCTGCGACGGCCACGCCTTGGCAGGCTAGCGTGCTGTCTGCAGCAACGAAGTCTCCGAGCGGCGCCTTCGCAGGCAGTGGCCAGTTTTCGCGGCCGAGTTTGAGGAGCTGCCAGGTGGCTTGGAGAAAGCGGAGGGGGGTTCCGACATCGGCCCAGAAACCTTCATGGTGCAGGGCGGAGATGGTGGCGCCCTGCTCCAGCGCGATGGCGATGCCCTCGCGGATGAGGCAGGAGGGTTGGTCTGGAAGGAGGTCGATGACCCAGGGTTCGATCAGGCAGACGCCGGCGTAGGAGACGCGACGATTGGGGAGGGAGTCGGGGCCAACCACAACGCCGCTTCGGCCGGGGAGGGTGGTGATGCGACCGCCATCGGCATCGACCCAGACTTCGCCCTCGCCTGGGATGGCGGGGACGGTGAGGAGGGTGGCTGCTGCGCCCGAGGCGCGATGGTGGCGCAGGAGCTCGGCGATGGGGGCGCTGAGGACCACGTCACCATTGTGGAGAAGGATGGGGTGGTCTGGGCGTCCGAGCGCCTCATAGAGGCGCTTTGCGCCGGCGCCGGTACCCAGCAGCAGCGGCTCGTGGGAGAGGGTGAGCGGGATGTTTCCGTAGCGGTCGGCCCAGTTGCGGGCGGCCTCGGCCATCTGTTCCGGGAGATGGTGGGTGTTGACGGCGATGGCGGTTACGCCCGCGGCTCCGAGGGCGGCAAAGGCCTGCTCGGCGAGCGGGATGTCGAGGAGCGGGATGAGCGGTTTGGGGATTGCGTCGGTGAGGGGGCGCAGCCGGTTCCCGAGTCCTGCGCAGAGAACCATGCCGGAGAAGGGGGCGCTCATGGCTCCGTCCGGAGGGCCGGGTCGACCTGGGCGAGGAGTGCTGCAAGCTCAGCGAGTTCGGGGAGCCGGGCGAGAGCATCCTTCACGTAGCGGAGGCTGGAGGGGATGAAGGGGAGGAAGTTCGGATTTTTCTTCACACGATCAATGAACACAAATCGACCAGAATCCTTGAGTTTGCGCTGTACTGTTTGAAGAAAAAACCAGCGTTCGATGGTTGCTGCGTCGTGGCCTTCGATGGCGGGAAGGCCGGCGGCCTGCTGGGCATAGTGCCGGACGAGTTCAGAGAGGAGGTCGGAGGGAATCTCGACATAGCTGTCTCGCAGCAGCGCCA
>CANKLS010000005.1 GCA_947483645.1 Bradymonadales bacterium
CCGTCACCTATGCGCTGCCTGGAAGCTGCGTCGCCGGCGACTGCTTCTACGCGGAGGCCTTCGAGGACTGCGCGGCCGAGGGCGGTTTCTGCCTTTCGGGCGCCTGCGAGATCTCCGATCTCTGTCTCGGCGTGAGCTGCAATGCGCCGCCGGCCGACCTCTGCGTTGGTGACACCGCGGTGGTCTTTGGTGCGTCGGGCCTCTGCCTGTTGGGCGACTGCAACTACGAGCGGACCGAGACCGACTGCGCGCTCGCCGGCGGCGAGTGTGCCGACGCGGCCTGCCAGTCGGTTGACCGTTGCGCCGACGTGAGCTGCGACGCTCCCCCCGCAGACAGCTGCGACAGCGGCGCGGTGCTCCGGCTCTACAACGGCGTCGGTACCTGCAACGCCGCCACAGGCGCCTGCGACTACCCGACCGGCACCGTCGATTGCACGGAGAGCGGCGCTGTCTGCGCGGATGGCGCCTGCTTCTCGAATGACCCCTGCTTCGAGGTGACCTGCCCAGCCTTCACCGAGCCCTACTGCGCGGGCGATCAGTCCGTCACGGTCGGCGAGGGCATCTGTGTTGACGGCGGTTGTGATTACGACGCAGCGCTCTCCTATGAGGACTGCACGCTCATCGGCCGCGTCTGCGTTGCCGGCCTCTGCCAGCTCCCTGTCGCGACGGTTGCGGCCGGCGAACTCATCATCACCGAGGCCAGCTTCACGGGGTCTACGGGCGGCGCCTGGTTCGAGGTGAAGAACATCACCGCGCGCACGCTCGACCTCCGAGGTCTGACGATCCGTGCCGGAGCCCAGACACTCTTCATCGGCGCTGCGGAGCCCATCGGCCCTGGCGACTACGGTGTGCTCGCGAGCAGCGCCGCCATCATCGGCGACATCGTTCCCACCTTCATCAGCGATGCCTTCCCGGAGCTGGCTCCGACCGACTCCCTCGCGTTGCTTGCCGGCTCTACGCCCGTCGCGCAGATCGGCTTCGAGCGCATCGCGACCTCGCTCGAGGCCTCGACGCAGCTCGAGCCCCGGAGCTACCGCACGGCGCCGACCGCTGCGGCCAGCTGGTGCCTTGCGACCGAGAGCTTCGATCTCGGCCTCGTCGCGACCCCCGGCTATGTGAACAGCCCCTGCCCTGCGAGCGTGACGGCCTTCGCTGAGATCACCGAGATCATGCTCCTGCCCGCCGAAGAGCCCGACTCCAACTTCCAGTGGTTTGAGGTGCGCAACCGGACCTCTGCCGATGTGGACCTGACAGGGCTTCAGGTGGTTGTGGGCGGCGCGGTTGCCGCACAGTTGGGCGAGGGCAACCTGCTGCCCGCCAACGGTCTCATTGTCTTCGGCACGACCTCGGGTGCCGCGGGCGGTCTGGTGAACATCCTCTACGGCTCTGGGACGACCGCTGTGACGCCGGGCTCGCTCGAACTTCGGATGGCCGGCGTGACCATCGATAACGTCTCCTGGACAGGCAGCTGGCCGGTGGCGGCAGGAGCCTCGATGCAGGTCTCCAACAGCGCTGCCTCCAACAACAGCGTGCTGAGCTGGTGCCTTTCCACCGTCCGTTACGACGCGACGGCCAACCTCGGCACGCCGGGCGCGCTCAACGGCGTCTGCGCGCGCTAGCCGCGCGGGTGATGCTCGGTGTGCACCCGCTTCATTCGGTCGCGGGTGACGAGGGTGTAGATCTGCGTTGTGGAGAGGTCGGCGTGGCCTAGCATGGCCTGCAGCGCGCGGAGATCCGCGCCGTGGCGGAGCAGGTGGGTGGCGAAGCAGTGGCGCAGTTTGTGGGGCGAGATGCTGTCGTCGAGCCCGGCGAGATAGGCGTAGCGCTTGAGGTTCTTCCAGAACCCCTGGCGGGTCAGCGGACCACCGCGGGCGGAGATGAAGAGGGCGGTGGAGCTGTTCTTGCCAGAGAGCGCGAGCAGCCGTTGGCGCGGCCCATCCATCCAGCGCCGGATGGCGTCGCCGGCGACATCGCCGAGCGGCACGATGCGCTCCTTGCTGCCCTTGCCCCAGACGCGGATGAAGCCGCTGTCGAGATAGAGGCCGGTGACGGGGAGCAGCACCAACTCGCTCACGCGGAGGCCGGTGGCGTAGAGGAGTTCGAGCATGGCGATGTCTCGCAGCCCTTCGTCGGTCGCCTCGCTGGGGGCGCGGAGCAGCTGTTCGACCTGCTCTTCGCTCCAGACCTTGGGCAGGTTCCGGGTGACGCGGGGTACCTCGACGAGCGCCGCTGGGTCGACCTCGATGAGCGCCTCGACGCGGAGGAACTTGAAGAAGCGGCGGAGGCTTACGATGTTGCGTGCGAGGGTTCGCGATTTGAGCCCCTGGTCGAGTCGAGCGAGCAGGTAGGCGTTGAGGTCGCGGGTGCCGACGGAGGCGGCGGTGGTGAGCCGCTGTTCTACAGCCCAGGCGGTGAAGGCTGCGAGGTCTGCGCCGTAGGCCGCGAGCGTGTTCTTGGCGAGGCCGCGCTCGATGCTGAGGTGCTCGAGGTAGCGCTGGATGGCCTCATCCAGGCTGAGAGTGGGATCCATCGGTCAGTTCCATGCGCGCTTTGAGGACGACGGCGAGGTCGTCTGCGGCGACGGTACACCCGGTGTTGGGGCGAACATAGAAAGTGTCGACGGCGCGCTCTCCCTCGCTGGAGATGATGGAGCGGTCGATCTCGAAGCCGAGCTCCCACAGAGCGAGCGAGAGGTCTGCGAGGAGACCGATGCGGTCGCGACACTTGACCTCGACGATGACGAGGTCGGTAACGTTGGGTTCATGGGCCCGCTTGACGTTGAGCGGGATAGGCTGCCTGTGGCGGGGCTGCGCTTTGGACTCGCTCTGCCACTTCTGGCGCAGCGTGGCGGTGTTGGTCGCGCCGGAGAGCACGTCCTCCATGGTGGCGAGGAGCCGCTTGCTGCGCCGGTCGCTGAGCGCCTTGCCGCCGGGGTCTGTCCAGTCGAGGTCGAACCGGTCGACGACCCATCCGCTCTTGGTGGTGAAGATGCGGGCGCGCAGGATGTTGACCCGGTCGGCTGCGATGCCGGCGGTGAGGTCGAAGAGGAGGCGCGGCCTGTCTTTGGTGCAGACCCAGAGGACAGCGGAGCCGGCGGCGCCATCGGCATCGAGTCGGAGGCCGCGCAGTGTGGGGGCGACCGCCGCTTCTGCGAGCATGGCGACGGCGGTACCGAGCTCGTCATCATTGAATGCGGCCCAATGGGCATCGGAGAGTTCGGTGGTGAGCCAGCGGAGCGTCTCGTCGGAGAGGGAGCCGTCGCGGAGCGCAGCCTGCATGGGCGGGCGCTCGGCGAGGTGGGGCGCCGGTGCCGGCGTGCCGTGGAGGTAGTGGCGGGTGGCCTCGTAGAGCCCGCGCAAAAGCTCAATCTTCCAAGAGAGAGTCCCTTGCGGGCTGACGGAGGTGGCGTCTGCCCAGGTCAGCACGGCGAGGGCGTGGAGCTCACCGGGCGGCCGAATGAAGCCTGCGAAGGTCTCGATGGTGCGTGGGTCGCTCAGGTCGCGGCGCTGGCTGACGCGTGCCAGGCGGAGGTGCTCGAGAACGAGCCAGCGTGAGAGTTCGATGGCCTCTGCCGGCAGCTCCATGCGGCGCGCAATCTCGGCGGTCATGCCGGCGCCGATGAGGCTGTGATCGCCCTCGAGGGCCTTGCCCACATCGTGGAAGAGGGTGGCCAGGCGAACCGCTTCGCGGAGCCAGGGCTCGCGCGTGCCGAGGTGGGCCCAGGCCTCTGTGACGAAGCGGGGTGCGGCTGGCGGCTCCTTGTCGAGTCCTGCGATGCGGAGGAAGGACTCGAGGAGGTGGCGGTCTGTGGTGTAGACGTGATGGACATCGCGGCTGGTGTGGCCGACGAGGTGGGCCCATTCCGGCACCAGGGTGCGGAGGAGGTCGAGTTCGAGCAGCAGCCGCAGGAAGCGACCGTCTGGGGTGGGGGTGAGGATGGCCTCACGGAGCATCGCGATTGCCGCGGGGTGCATGGCCGCGGCGGGCTCGAGTTTGGCAGCCAGCTCACGGATGAGGGTCCGCGTTGCAGGGTGGAGCGGCCGCTCCTGTTGGACGGTGGCCTGCAGCAGCCGGCGCACATCGGCGAGCGAAGAAGGGGGAAGGGCGGGGTCGTGGGCGAGCCGCTCGCCCATGCGGAGGATTCCCGGCGCGATGCGCTCGGGCGTTGCCCGCTCGGCGGCAATGGTCCACTCTTCGAGCCACCGTTCGGCGAGTTCGGCGAGGGTCGATGCGAACTTGTAGAGGGAACGCATGAGTTCGGAGACGGCGTCTGCGTCTGTGCCCGTGCCGAAGCCCATGCCGCGGGCGACATCGGGCTGTCGCTCGAAGGCGAGCCGGTCGTTCCGCCAGCGCGAGAGCGCGTGGAGCACCAGCCGGACGCGGGCAATGAAGGCGAAGGCCTGTTCGAAGGCCTCTGCATCGGCCGCGCCGATGCGGCCGTCGCGGGCAAGTGCACGTAGGTCACAGGTGCCGAAGCGGACCTGCGCCGCCCATCGGACGGCGTGACCGTCGCGGAGTCCGCCGCGGCCCATCTTGAGCTGCGGCTCGAGCATGAAGGCCGAGCCGCCGAACTGCTCGTGGCGGGCGTGGAGCCCCTCTTCGATGAGGGTGCAGATGCCGTCGGCACCGCCCGTGAAGCTGTTGCGGATGGTGGCGAGAGCGGTGAGGCTGGGCTCCAGCATCACCTGGTCGGTACCGGCAACGAGTCGGCTGTCGAGCGAGGCGGTGGCGACGGTGACGTCGCTGCCGATGAGCGTCAGGTGTTCCGATACGGAGCGGACGCGGGCCGAGAGCCGGAGGCCGGCGTCCTGGAGCTGCAGCAGCATGCGCTGGATCCGCTCGCCGAAGCCGGGAGCAGACCGTTCGAGGCGCGCGAGCGGCTCAGCCGGGAGGTCGTCGCCGAGCGGGTCGCGGTAGAGGATAACGATGTCGACGTCGGCATGCGGGAAGATCTCGCGCCGCCCGTAACCGCCCACCGCGATGAGCTGAAAGTGGGCGAGCCCCTCGGGGCCCAGCACTTCAGATGCAGCACGCGAAATCCGCTCGTCGAGCAGTTCGGTGAGTGCCTCGCAGACCTCGGCGGCATCGCTGCCGGAGCGGATCCTGCCCAAGATCTCATCAGCGGGGAGAATTTGCTCAGCCATGCAGCCATCAACCGTTGGAGTTGAGGATTCGCTCCTACCACAGTTGCGCGATCGTTGTCTCGCCCGTTAGCACGGCGGTTCACTCCCCTTGCCAACGAGCCGAACGATGCAGCCATTCCAGCCGCCCTTTGACACCGAACCGCTGGCTGGGATCGGCGGCCAAATCAGCGCCCGCTCCGAAGATTTCGTCGTCGACGAGGTGCAGTTGTATGATTGGTCGGGCGAGGGCGACCACCTGATGGTGCGCTTTCGCAAGACGGGGATGAACACGCAGTTCGCTGTGAAGGCCATCGCCCGCGCGGCGGGCGTCGACGCCCGCGATATCGGCGTGGCCGGGCAGAAGGACCGCTGGGCTGTGACCTCGCAGTGGGTGAGCATCCCGAAGCGGAGCGCGCCGGTGGAGGAGTGGTCGCTCCCGGAGGGCCTCGAGGTGCTCGAGACGGCGTTTCACAACAACAAGTTGCGGACGGGCCATCTGAGCGCAAACCGCTTCCGGATCGTGCTCATCGGGGTCGAAGACAGCGAGGAGAACCGGTCGCGCGAGGCCGAAATCACCTCGTTGATTCGGTCGCGCGGGATCGCGAACTACTTCGGCCCGCAGCGGTTTGGGCGTGGCGGCAACAATCTTGATCAGGCGCTGGCCTGGGTGCGCGCAGACCGTCGCGACCGCGGCCGCGTGGACCGTTTCGTGGCGCGGCTGCTGCCGAGCGTGGTGCAGTCGGAGCACTTCAACCGGTTCCTGGCGCTGCGGCTCGCGGCGGGGCGCGCTCGGCTGCTGACGGGTGAGGTCGTGCGGCTCGATGGGACGAATCGGCTCTTCGCGGTAGAGGACGCCGCAGCGGAGCAGGAGCGGTTGACGACGCACGACATCTGGCTCACGGGCCCGATGTGGGGCGCGAAGATGCGGCGTGCCGCTGCGGAGGCAGCCGAGATGGAACTGGCCGCCGCTGCCGAGATGGGGCTCGACGAGGCTGGATTGACGCAGCTCGGAGCAGAAGTGGACGGCACGCGGCGTGACCTCGTCACGCCAATGGCCGACCTCGAGGTTTCGTGGATGGGTGCGGATGATTCTGGACGGGGGGCCCCAATCGTCGTACTCCAATTCTCGCTTCCTTCGGGCGGCTACGCGACCCAGGTGGCGCGGGAGTATTGCAGACGGTCGTGGGAAGCCCTTCGACCGGTAGAGCGGAGCGATGAGCCTGATGACGCTGGTGACTTGGCATAGGTCTGAACTGACCGAAGAATTTGGGAAGCTCCGCCGCGACCTCTCGCCCTCGCTCCTGAACAGTCTTGTGCTTGCGGGGCTTGTTCCTGCGCAGGAGACCCAGGGTGTGGCGTCGCGCTTCAGTGCGCTTGCCATCGTGCCGATTCTTCAGGCGCAGGCCTCCTCGCAGCCCTTTGAAGACGAGCGGCTTCCGCGCGAAGCCCGCCCCTTCCTTGAACTGCATCGGGGCGTTCGGGCTGCGGCAGCCCTCTGTATCCAGCGGGTCGAACAGACGCTCGTACGCTGCGCTTCGCTCGGCACGCTCTCCTCGATGCTGAGGCAGTGGGACGCAGCGACGCTCGAGTCACTCCGTGGCGACGCGCGCCTTGAGTGGCGGCTCACGCAGTTACTCGACTGGCTCCGCACCGAGGCAGCTTCCGCGGCGGCTCCTGCAGCCAAGGTGTCGGCCGTCGCGTCGCTCAGCGGCGCCGGCTGGTCGGTCCCTTCGGTGCCTGCGCTGTCGCCCGTCTATGGCGCTTCCGGCCCGGCCCGGCCTGCTGCCGCGGTGAGCGCGAGCTTCGCCGAGCGGCTGGCGCGCATCTCGGCCGCTGTCGGCAAGCCGTTGCCCGTTTCTCTGGCGCCAGCGCCGCAGCCTGCTGCCGAGCCTGCGGCGTTCAGTGCGCCGGCGTTGCAGCCTGCTGTTCCGCTGCCCAAGCCAGCGGCGCCGATTCCTCGCCCGCTGCCCAAGCGGCAGCCGGTGGAGCGGGCGGTTTCGGACGAGGTTGACTGGGGATTTGAACAGGTCGCTCCGTCATCTTCGCCTGCCGGCATTGCCGTTGCTGCCCCCGCGGAAATGCCTGGTTCCGCTGTCGTTGCTCCGGAGCGGGTAGCTCCATCCTGGCCCGCCTTGGTGGCCCAGTCTGCGCCTGTTCCGGAAGCGCCATCTTCGCCGGCCCTGCTCGCGCAGGAGTCTTCGGGCCTCCATTCCACCATCAAGTTTGAGCTCGGCCCCTCGCAGGCAGAGGCGCGCGAGGAGATCGATCTCAGCGCATCGCTCGGCACGGCCACCTCGCTTGCCCTCGCATCGGCCTCCTCGGAAGGCCCCAAAGTCGCGTCGCCCGCGTTTGAGATCTCGAGAGCCCTCTTCGATGCTTCGGAACCGGAGGCGCCCTCCGTCGCGGCCTATCCGGCCTCGAACGCCGACGTAACGGAGTCTGTCTGGTCTGAGTCAAACATCGAGGTCGGTCAGCAGGAGCCCGCGCGCTGGGAGTTGGCGGTCGATGCAATCCGGCGGCTCGCGCAGAGCAGAGAAGCCGGTCAGCTCTCACCCTACGCGGAGGCGATGGCGGCAAACGCGGTTGAGGCCTGTCTGGCCTGCGAGGTCTACGAGGTTGAGCCCGACCTCCTGCAGTTTGCAGACGATGCGACCCTGCCATTGGCGGAGCTCGTCTGGGCGGAGCTGGAGCCGGAGCTGAGCAACAGTGAGCGCGCAGAGCTGGCGGTCCGCTTTGCCGAGCGGCTGTCGCGTCGCCGCACCGCAGACGGCCGTGTTTTGCTCCGCAAGCAGCTTGTCGGCGTCTGCCGGATCGTGCTGCGTGATCCCGCGTTGGCCTACGACCTCCTAACCGACCGCTTCACCTCGGTGGATCTCACAGCGGAGGAGTGCGATCTCGTGTCGGAGCTCGCCGATGAGACCGCCAACCAGGTGAGCTGGTCGGAGCTGCTTGAGCGTTCCTCGATGGAGCGGCCGGAGCTCGCGACGCTCTTTTCGGGCTATCGTCTGGAGGCCATGGAGCGGGTCGGCGACCTTACGGGTGTGGCCGATGCGCTTGAGCGGACGCTGACCGAGACGAGCGACACACTCACCTACCTCGCCCTCCTTCGCCGCACGATGGCGCTCGTCGAGAACGACCTCGGCGACCTCCACCGCGCTGCCGAGCTGGCCCGCAACGCCATCGCCTCGGGCCGCTTCGACGACCAGCTTCTGGGCGAGACCGACCGGCTGTTTGCGGAGGCCTGGCGGTTCGAAGAGCTGAGCGATCTGCTCCTCAATGCGGTTTCCTCGGAACCCGCCGGTTCGTTGCGGCTGACCGCAGTCCTGCGCCGCCTCTTCTACCTTGCGCGCGACCACTTCGCAGATGCGCTGCAGGCGTCGCGGACGATGGTCGAGCTTCTCGTCGACCCCCGCCACGACGCTGGGTTGATGCTGTCGAAGGTGGTCCTGCCTACAGAGTATGACGCTGCCCGTCGCGAAGCGGAGGCGCTGCGCGAGTTTGCGCTCGTACGGCCGGATGACGACGTGACACCCGCGGTGAGGATTCGAGCCTCCTACCTCTTCGCCCTGGTCCTGAACGACGACGATTCCGGGGCCGAGCAGCTCATGGCAGCGCTCCCGCGCCTGGGCGACGACCCCGCGCTGATCATCGCCGCAGAGCAGGTCATGTTCGCGCTCACCCAGTCGTCGGAGTATGGTGCCGACGCGGTGGGCTGGCTGCTTGCCCGCGCCCACGCCTGCCAAGACCGCGCTGACGCGCTCGCCCAGCTTGTCGCGTTGATGCAGCTACCCGCCGAGGCTGCCATCAGCGACGAGGCCCGTGCGGAGATCTCCGAAGACGCCATCGCGCTTGCCGATTCGCCGGAGGTACCCGCCTCCGACCGCGCAGCGGCGCACCTTGCTGTAGCCCGTCTCAAGCGTGGAGCCGGCGCCCTGCGCACCGCTGCATTCCACGCAGTGCAGGCGGCTGAGCAGGCTGCAGACGAAGAGGTGGATGAACTCCTCTTCTCAGATGCGCTCGCCGAGCTCGGCGACCTCGGCGGGAGCTCGCTCCGCGCTTGGGGTGGCGATGAGGTCTCGGCCCGCGCGCTCTTCTCGAACAACCTCACCGTGCTTCTGAGTTTCGGCCGGCTCTGCAGCCAAGCGGGCGCTTGGCCTCAGGCTGTGCGTGCCTTCGAGCGGGCGGTTCCGCTGCTCCGCGCTACAGACGATTCCGCCGGCTTGGCGGCGGCCGAACAGCAGCTCGATGCGGCGCGGCAGCAGCTCCCACAGTGACGCCTGCTGAACTCGTCAGGGCCTACGCTCGCCCAAACAAGAAGCGGCTTGGCCAGCACTTCCTGACCCAGGTTGGACTCCTCGACCGCATGGTTACCTGCATCGGCGACGCGGTGGAGGTCATCGAGGTCGGACCGGGTCCGGGAACGCTGACCACCCGGCTGCTTGCAGCGGGCAAGCGGGTGCGCGCCGTGGAGATCGACCGAGACGCCATTGCCTTCCTGCAGGAGGCCTTCGCCGACAACGCGGCCTTCGAGGTGATCGAGGCCGATGCCACCAAGACGATTCTGCCACAGCTGCTGTCAGAGGGGCCGCGCGTGCTCGTGGGGAACCTGCCCTACAATGTCGGCAACGAGATCCTCTTCCGTGCGATGGAGGCGGATAACGCACCCGACCGGATGGTGCTGATGTTCCAGAAGGAGGTGGCAGAGCGCATCGTCTGCACCGGTCGATCGTCGCAGTTCTCTCTGTTGTCGGTGGGGGTCGGAAACCGATACCGCGCGCGGATTGCCTTTCTCGTCTCGGCAGGCGCCTTCGTGCCGCCGCCGAAGGTGGCAAGCGCTGTCGTGGTACTCGATCGGCTGCCTGCGCCTCTGGCCTCGGGCGAGACTGCGCGCTGGCTTCGGCGGCTCGCTGCGGCCGCGTTTGGCCAGCGCCGCAAGATGATGCGGTCGTCACTCCGGAGCGTGGTGGCGGCGCCGGAGCCGCTGCTGCTGGCGGCAGGAATCTCGCCTACCAGCCGCCCCGAGGAGCTCGAAGTTGCCGACCTAGTCCGGCTGGCGGTCCTGGCCGAAGCGAGCGGTCTGTCAGCGGTCGTCGGAGAGCCGGTCCCAGAGGCGGACGAGTAGCTTCTTCTCGTAGCGCTTGAGGAGGAGCGGGTCGTCGGTCGCAAGCGGGGTGCCCTCTGGCGTCACCCAGACGAGGTGGGGCAGCAGCGCCGTGTCGGCCCACCAACTCCCGTCGTCTTGCCAGGCGGCTGTGCCGTGGTCGGTGACTAGAAAACGGGTGGAGGGGTCTCGGCTCTCGAGCGGCTGGAGCAGGAGCGTCTCGCCGACCCGAGAGAGGGTGAGTGAGCGGTCCGCCAGCAGCGGGATCGGGGCTTCGGTCCAGGCCGGCGCATCGCCTCCACCCTGACGCCAGGCCCGCGCCATGGCTGCGTCGGCGACCCACCAGCCATCGCCTGCGCGGAGTGCGAGCGTGAGCGACAGCTGCGCCGCTTCGGGGAGGGAGAGTCGGGAGGGTTGCGGACGGTCCGACCAGATCAGCGCTGTTGCCCTGTCTGGGATCTGCAGCATGGCCCATCGGTCATCGGGGGTCGTAACCCAGTGTGGCGCAGCCCCACAGATGGGTCCTGCGACGGTAGCAGCCCGTTCGCCGGTGCGTTCATCGACGCGCCAGGCCTGTTGCGCGCAGCCAGCCATCCAGAGCGGCTCAAGGGTCAGCTTGCGACCCCGCACGACCGTTTGGCGCGCGGCAGTTCCGACGCTTTCAGACGCCTCTGCGGTGGCTGGCGCGGTTGCCCAGCCGGCCTCGCTGTGGCGGGGAGAAGTAGGTGCGCCCGGCGCGGTGAGCGCGAGCTGTCTGCCGCTCCAGCGGGCACCGTTCCAAGCAGGGACACGGGGTCGCGTAACGGCTGCTGCGGCCACCTCCGACAGCACGATGCAAGGCTTCGGTAGCCCGTCGCCGTCGAAGGTGTCGCAGCTGCGCCAGCCGTTCTGCGCTGAGGCTGATGGCGGTGGCTCGCCGAGGAGTGCCGTGCGCACGACCTTGTCGGTACCTGCGCTGCGCACGGCAGCCCAAACGGCTGTCGCGCTCGCGCCAGCATCGACGATGCCATCGTTGGCGATCGTGGCGCTCAGCAGCTGCGTACTGGCAGCCTGCACGAGCGCCTTCACGGCCTCCTCTTCGCTCCAGATGAGCACGGTGCCGAGGGGTGAGATAAGGCAGCTAGCGTCATCGCCGGGAACCGCGGACTCCGAGAGCGTGACCGAACGGCTGGCATCGTGCAGCGTGACCCTGCCAGCCTTCGTCCAGCTCCAGGCGAACTCTCCACCACGGCAGCGGACAGAGCCTGCGATCTCCTCCTGCGCGGCCGTCTGCAACGTCGGCAGAGAGAGCCAGGAAAGCGTCTCGTCGGCGAAGAGTGCGACCCGATCGCCCTGCAGCAGCGTTGCTGCATCGGGCTCGATGCGTCGCCAAGCGCGGGGGGCGCCCGAGGCTTTCGACCAGACGAAGAGCAGGTCGTCGGTGCCTCTGCTGATGCGCAGGTCTGCAGTCTCCTCCACGGAGGCGATGCCGCTGTGACCTGCAAGCCGGAAACCTGCCTCTCCAGCCTGCGCTGCAGAGCCGCCTCCAACGCAGAGGAGGAGTGCAAGCGGGATGGTTCGTGCCCTATGCAACATGCTTGCCTCTCTCTCTTCGCATCCAGGCCAACACACCGAACATGGCAGCGACAGACCACCACGAACCGCTCGCACCGCCCGCAGCGCAATCGTCGCGCGGCGCTTTCGGGGTCACGACCGCACCTCCGCAGAAGGCGTCGGGCCCAGGGCAGTCTGCGGCGCTCGCGACCGGCGCGGTCTGGCTCAGTGTTCGCGCATAGAAGAACCCCGGCTCCGGCGGGGTGCAGGCTGTCTCGGTGGCTGCCGGGTAGGCCGCTGCGACGGCTTCGACGTCGTCGTCGGCAAGCTCGCGCTTCTGGCGCTCGCCCGGCGCACTGCTGGCGAACATCGTCGCGCGTGCGCAGTCCGGCACAAAGGAGCCGTCGGAGAAGCAGGGAGGGTGGTCGAGACCCAGGAAATGGCCCGCCTCGTGGGTTACAACATTCTGCACATCATAGGCGTCGGGGTCGGTGGTTTCACCCGTCATCCAGCGCTTGCTCCCAACGCCGTTGAGCTCCATGTCGGCCGTTACGATCTCTCCCGTGGCCGCCTCAAAGACCGGTGTGGTCACGCCGAGCGCCACGCTGGAGTGGTTCCAGGAGGCGGTCTGCAGCACGATGATGTTCACGTTGCCGCGCGGGTTGCCCTCGCCGTCGACAGCGATGCCGATTTCCCGCTCGTCGGTCTCGCCGAGATTGCTTGCCTGCCAAGCGGCGCCGGCGGCGCCGTTCCATGCGTCGAACCCCGCGGTTACAGCCTCGGCGAGCGCCGTGTCGGGCGACGAGAAGTTCGGCGCGACGCAGAAGCCTCCGACACACCACTGGCCGTTCGCGGCGCAGTCGGTTCGCGACTGCTCGCGCGTCTCGCAGGCGCCATCGGCACAGCTGCCGGACCTCTCCAGCACCACCAGGCCGTCGCCATCGCAGACGCTACCCAGCGTCTCGGCCGCGCAGAGGCCGGCGTCGCAATCGACCGCCTCTGCACATCCGCCCGGCACGCAGACCATGGGCGTCGCGTTGGCCTCCGTACATTGGCCACAGTCAAAGGAGACGGTGCCGGCCTCGCAACTCCGCCAGCCTCGCTCGAGGCGGATGCCGTTGTCGGGGAGCACATAGTTGCCGCCCTCGCACCGTCCGAGCGGAGCCCGCGCACGCACAGCGCCCAGCTGTAGATGGTACCCCACGCAGGCGGTTGGCCAGCGTACAGGCTTGGGCAGTTCGCCATCCGGACAGGGAAAGAAGGCGCCGGGCAGCCCTGCGCCGACACAGGCGCCCTGCCGGCAGACGGTGCCACCGGGGCAGTCGGCGCGCAGCTCGGCGCGGGCGCAGCGACCGTTCGTGCAGGCCGCGGTGGTGGCATAGAAGACCCGCTGGCCTCCGTCGCACCAGGGGGCTGTCGGTGGCGCGTCGCAGGCCTCACCGGGCGCGCAGGCTGCAGGAGGCTCGCAGAGGCCCGCCACACAGAGGTCGCCGTTCGCCGCGCAGTCCTGGCGCTCCTCGGTGAAGTCGCACTGCAGGTCGGTCGTGGAGCAGCAGCCGCCCGTACCCGAGGGGCCACCGCAGCCGGCTGGCAGGCAGCTCCCGTTGCGGCAGAGGCTGCCGTCCGGACAGGCCTCGCGCCGCTCGGTTGCCTCGCACTGGTTGGCGGTACAGTTGCCGCGCTCCTCAAAGAAGACCAGCGTCTCGCCATCACACCAGGCGCGCGGGACGGGCGCCAGACAGACCGAGCCCGGCGTGCAGCCTGCCGGAGCCACGCAGTTTCCATCCACGCAGACCGTGTCGCCGCTGCAGGCCGCCCGTGTCTCCTCGAAGGTACAGGTCGCCATGGCCGTGGTGCAACAGCCCTGTGCGAACTCGTCTGGCGTGCAGCGCTCTGCCACCCAGACACAGGCGTCGAGCGGCGCAGCAGAGCGACCGTTGCGGAGCGAAACAACCTCGTTGCCCTCGCAGTGGGGTGCCGGCGTGATGCAGGCTGGCACGGCGCGAAAGTAGTCGCAGGCCTCCACGGGCGCGCGGGTCTGGCCCCCCGTGCGGAGCACCGCGGTCTCGCCGGCGCAATGCGGCGGTTCGGCCTCGCAGGGGAGGGCGATGTCGGGCGTGTAGCAGGTCTGCGTGCGCAGGTAGGCTGCCGCTGGTTGGGCCAGAAGCATCAAGAAGAGCAGGGCTTTCACAAACCCGAGCCGGCGCCCGCTCACGGCTGCGACCTCAGAAATGCCGAGAGCGCCGGCAGCGACCAGACCGGGTTGAGTGTCTGCGCGCTGCTGCCGTTTGCAACCGCCGGCTCGGCGAAGACCAGCCCATCGAACGAACGGCGCGCCTGAGACTGCCCACCTTCGCCCGGCTCAACGAAGAAGACGCCGAGCGACAGCCCCGCAGGCGTCCAAGCCCCGTCCGACCGCCGCTCCAGCAGCACGATGACCTCCTGCCCCGGCACAAACTGCGGCGCCCCCGCCACCACCGAGGCCCAGCGACCAACCCGGCCACCCTCGCTCCGGAACTCCACCGTCCCAGCGACTGGCTCGCCCTTGAACTGCTCCGACACCTCTACGCGGACGCTCCGCTCGGGGCCTCCTCCGACCCAGATAGAATCGACCGCGGCAATGCGGCCGCGCACCACCAGCCCGCTCACGGCAACCAGCTCCTGCATCGAGACGGCCATCACCGTCGTCGCGGCCGCCCGAGGCGACGGAGCCAGCGACAATCCGACAAAGAAGAGACTGAACAAAAGGCTTCGAGCGCGCATGGGATGAGCTTAGTGAATCGCCCCCGCCAAGTCACCGTTTTGCGCACCGCTGCAACCCCACTTGCATCCTAGTTCGCGCCCGACCAGAACGGGGGCCTCTCCATCCGCAGCAGCACCATGGCCAAAGCCCCATCGACCCCCGCGCCCGCGCCCGAGGAGCGGGACGACATCATCGTCCGCGGCGCCGAGACCCACAACCTCAAGTCCATCGATGTCGCCATCCCGCGCGGCACGCTCACGGTGGTCTCGGGCGTGAGCGGTAGCGGCAAGTCGTCGCTCGCCTTCGATACGCTCTATGCCGAAGGGCAGCGTCGCTACGTGGAGACCCTCTCCACCTACGCCCGCCAGTTCCTCCACCCCATGCCCAAGCCGCCCGTCGGCTCCATCTCCAACATCCCGCCCGCCGTCGCGCTGCGGCAGGGCAGCTCCATCTCCAATGCCAAGTCCAGCGTCGCCACCCTCACCGAGCTGCTTGACCACCTCCAGGTGCTCTTCGCGCGTGCTGGAGAGGTGGTCTGTAAGAGCTGCGGCACCACCGTCGTCCCCTTCAACGTGCCCCGAACCGTCGAGTGGCTGCAGCAGCATGCGCGCGGCGAGCGGGTCCTCATCGTTGCCACTGCCCGCCCCAACGCAGACGGCATGGGCGACCTTCTCCGACAACTCATCGCAGACGGCTACCAGCGCGCCTGGCTCGAAGGCGAAGTGGTCGAGATTGAGTCCGAGGCCTCCATCTCGCTCGTGCGCGCCGCCCAGGTCGAGGTCATCATCGACAGGCTCGCCGTAGAGGACGACGCGCTGCGGCTGCGCGAGGCGCTCGAGGCAGCCTTCAAGTTCGCCGAAGGGGCCGTCTCCGTGGTCTTCTGGGACCGCGAAACCGAAGGCCGCCGCGAGCAGCGCACCTTCCATCGCGGATGGGTCTGCAGCGGTTGTGGCACTGCGCACAAAGAGCCCATGCCCTCGCTTTTCCACCCCTTCAACGCGCTTGGCGCATGCGGCCGCTGCGAAGGGTTCGGCAGAAGTGTAGGCCTCGACCCCTTCAAGACCGTTCCCGATCCAACGCTCACGCTCGAGCGCGGCGCACTCGCCATCTTCGACATCCCCTCCGCCCGGCGCCCCCGCAAGCAGATGCTCGAGTGGTGCATGGCCGAAGGCATTGCGATCGACATCCCCTGGCTCCGGCTCTCGCAGGCGAACCAGAACCGCATCCTCTACGGCGACAAGGGCTGGGCCGGCGCGGCCGGCTGGCTCGAAGAGATCCTCGCCGATCGTACCCTCGGCGGCATCCGATTCCACGCGATGCGCTATCGTAGCTTCACCGTCTGCAGCGAGTGCCAGGGCTCGGGTCTTAACGCCGACGCCCGCGCGGTCAGAATCGCGGGCCTCCACCTCGGAAACATCCTCGCGCTTCGCATCGACGAGGCCGTGCTCTGGGCGCAGGCCATCGCACTCGTTCCGGCCCTTCAGAAGGCGCTCGAACGGCTCATCACCGAGGTCCGCGAGCGGCTCGGCTACCTTGCCGACGCAGGCCTTGGCTACCTCACGCTCATGCGGCAGGCCAAGACCCTCTCCGGCGGTGAGATCCACCGCGTCATCCTCGCCACCAGCCTCGGACGCATGCTCACCGACACGCTCTACGTGCTCGATGAGCCC
The DNA here is from genome assembly GCA_947483645.1 of Bradymonadales bacterium. The sequence continues at coordinate 16,171 of CANKLS010000005.1, forward strand.
ACGGCGGGACTCCACCCGCACGACACCGAGCGGATGATGCAGGTGGTCGAGAAGCTGCGCGATATCGGCAACACCGTCGTGGTGGTCGAGCACGATCCCGATGTGATCCGGCGCGCCCAGCATGTGGTCGAACTCGGCCCCTTCGGTGGAGACCGCGGCGGCGAGGTGCTCTTTTCGGGCACCGTCGAAGGGCTGCAACTGTCGGCGACACCAACCGGAGAACTGCTCCGCAAGCGGAGCCTCACCTTCACGGGAACGGCTCCCACTCACGCCTCCGTGCTCACCATCAAGGCTGCCCATCTCCACAACATTCAGGGGGTTGAGGTCCACTTTCCGCACGGGGCGCTGACCGCCGTCACGGGCGTCAGCGGCTCAGGCAAATCCACCCTTGTACACGACCTCCTCTATGCCCACCTCGAGTCCCGCCGCGGCTCCGGACCTGCCGACGGGCTGCCGCCGGCCGAGGTCACGGGCGACATCTTCTCGGAAGTGGTGATGGTCGACCAGTCGAGCATTTCCCGCTCCTCTCGCTCCTCGGCGCTCACCTTCTCCGGCGCCTACAGCGTCTTCCGCGACATGTACGCTGCGCTGCCCGATTCCAATGTCGCGCGGCTCACGGCCAGCCACTTCTCCTTCAATGTTGCAGGCGGCCGTTGCGAGCGCTGCGAAGGAGCCGGCGTGCTGTCGGTGGAGATGGTCTTCTTCGCCGATGTCGAGATCCCCTGCGATGTCTGCGAGGGTCGCCGCTTCACCCCGGCCGTGCTGGCACCCAAACTTCGCGGGCTGAGCATCGACCAGCTCTTCGAGTCCACGGTCCAGGAGGCGCTCGAGCGATTCTCCGACTCCGGCCCCGTCACCCGTCGGCTCGAGCCGCTCGCACGGGTCGGGCTAGGTTACATTCGGCTTGGCCAGTCGACGACCCAGATGTCAGGCGGCGAGCTGCAGCGGCTCAAACTCGCCTCCTATCTCGGCCAGTCGACCGCCTCCAACGCAGCGGGCGCGCTCTTCATCTTCGATGAGCCGACGGTCGGCCTCCACATGCGCGACGTCGAGCAGCTCGTCGACGCCATGCGCCAACTCACCGCGCTTGGCCATACGGTCATCGTTGTCGAGCACAACCTCGACCTCGTTGCGGCCTCCGACTGGGTGGTCGACATGGGGCCGGGCGCCGGCCCTGACGGAGGCGCCGTCGTCTACCAGGGTCCCGTCCAAGGGCTGCTGTCGGTCGACGGGTCGCGCACCGGATTTCATCTCCGCGAGACCTTCGCATGACCGGCGCGGCGGCTGCTGCCTTGACCGTCTCCGGCTCCGCTTGTAGCCACAGCGCCTGCAACCCGGGCGAGGAGTCACCCCGATGAGTCAGCCAAACTTCCTTCAGGTTGAGCGCAGCCTCAGCGCCTCTCTCGCCTGGTGCACTGCCCATCCGTCGACGCCATCGGCGAAGGCCTACGGCCCCTCGCTGGCCGCCATGCAGCCGGCCTTCGATACGGTGAAGCTCGAGACCAACGCCACCTACAACGCCTGGCGCAGCCGCTACGGCGAAGAGCTCCGCGCCTTCAAGCGTCTCCGGCTGGTCATCGAAACCACCCGTGAACTCGCCGACGAGCATGCCATCGATGGCTGCCCCGAGCGGAGCATCCTCTACACCGAGCGGGCCGAAATCCACGGCCTCGCAGAGGAGACCATCGCCTTCCTCGCGCCGCATGCAGCGCAGTGGTCCTGGATCGCCCGACAGACAGCGGAGATGCATCGTCAGATCGCGCAGTCCAATGCCGATCAGGCCGCCGCGGAGGCCGCTTATGCAACCTACACTGTCTCTGTGAAGCGCCGCGTAGGCATCTACGCCGAAGCCGTCGCGCTGCTCAACGAGTTCCTCGACGAGAGCCGCAGCGATGCCCCTGGCGACCCGGGGCTTGCCGCAGCGGCCTACAACAGGGCCTGAACCGCGCCCCGCCGCGCAATGCGTCGACAGGGCGGGGTTCTCTCTTTGCACGCCGACCGGGGGTGACTATCTCCACGGCTCCACGCCTACCGAGTTAGCGCCATGAGTGACGAAGAGCAGAGCGCCAGTGAGACCGGCAACTTGATTCTCCCCATCCTTCCGCTCCGTAACACGGTGCTCTTCCCCGAGGTGGTCATCCCGCTTCAGGTGGGCCGTGACAAGTCCATCGCCCTCATCAAAGAGGCGGCGGCCAAAGAGGCCTACGTTGCCATTATCACCCAGCGTGAGGCAGAGGTCGACGAGCCCGACGAGGCCGACCTCCACCGCGTGGGCGTCTTGGCCCGCATCCTCAAGGTCGTGAAGGTCAGCCACGACAACTACAGCGTCATCATCCAGGGCAAGGAGCGGGTGCGCCTCCTCAACCTCACCCGCACCGAGCCCTACCATGTGGGCAGCTTCGAGCGGGTCGAGTCTGAGTATGAGCGCGACGTCGAGATCGATGCGCTCTTCAACAACCTCAAGACCATGGCCCGCCGCGTCGCCCGCATGATGCCGGAGCTCCCGCGGGAGGCTTCGCTCATGATCGACCAGGTCACAGACCCGGTCAACCTCGCCGACTTCGCCGCCAACACCCTCGAAATCTCCGTCGAGGAGAAGCAGCAGGTGCTCGGCAAGACCGACGTGAAGGAGCGGCTCAAGCTGGTCCTCACCTTCCTCGCCCGCCAGCTCGAGGTCGCCGAGGTCTCCGACCAGATCCAGAACCAGATCAAAGAGGAGATGGATAAGAACCAGAAGGAGTACTACCTCCGCCAGCAGTACAAGGCCATCAAGGAGCAGCTCGGCGAGATCGACGGCGACAACGGCGACCTCGACGACCTGAAGGCCCGCGTCGACGCCAAGGAGATGCCGGACGAGGTCGACAAGGTCGTCAAGAAGCAGTTCCGCCGCCTGCAGCAGATGCAGCCTGCGAGCAGCGAGTTCGGCGTCGTCCGCACCTACATCGAGACCCTCCTCGACCTGCCGTGGAGTGAGACCACCACCGATAACCTCGACATCGCTCACGCCCGCACCATCCTCGACGAGGACCACTACGGCCTCGACAAGGTCAAGGAGCGGCTCATCGAGTTCCTCGCGGTCCGCAAGCTCCGCAGCGACATGAAGGGGCCCATCCTCTGCCTCATCGGGCCTCCTGGCGTTGGTAAGACCTCACTCGGACGCTCCGTCGCCCGCGCCCTCGACCGCAAGTTCGTCCGCATCGCGCTCGGCGGTGTGCACGACGAGGCCGAGATTCGTGGCCACCGGCGCACCTACGTCGGCGCGCTCCCGGGCCGCATCGCACAGGCGCTACGCAAGGCCGGCACCATCAACCCGGTCATCATGCTCGACGAGATCGACAAGGTCGGTCGCGACTTCCGCGGCGACCCGCAGTCGGCCCTCCTCGAGGTGCTCGACCCCGAGCAGAACAACGCCTTCAGCGACCACTACGTCGAGATCCCCATCGACCTCTCCAAGGTCCTCTTCATCGCCAACGCCAACCAGATGGACACCATCTCGGCGCCGCTCCGCGATCGCATGGAGGTCATCGAGATCCCTGGCTACACCCACAACGACAAGCGCAACATCGTCCGCAAGTTCCTGCTGCCCAAGCAGCTCGAGAACCACGGCATCGCCGAGCACAACGTGACGCTCGACATCGGCGCGGTCGACAAGGTCATCGACCGCTATACCCGCGAAGCCGGCGTACGTTCGCTCGAGCGACAGATTGCCGATGTCTGCCGCAAGGTGGCGGTCAAGGTCGCCGACGGCACGCACACAGCGACCGAACTCGACATCACGGCCGACACGCTCCCCGACTATCTCGGGCCCGAGCGGTACGAGCACGACTCGGTCGAGCGGGTCAACGACCCGGGCATCGCCACCGGCCTCGCCTGGACGCCGGTCGGCGGCGATATCCTCTTCATCGAGGCGCTCAAGACCGAGGGGAAGGGCGAACTCCGCCTCACCGGTCAGCTCGGCGATGTGATGAAGGAGTCGGCCCTCGCGGCCCTCTCCTACCTCAAGATGCGGGCCAACGAGTTTGGGCTGCCGAGCAACTTCCTTAAGGACAAGGACATCCACCTCCACTTCCCCGCGGGCGCTGTGCCCAAGGATGGTCCATCGGCTGGCATCACCATCTTCACCACGCTCCTGAGCCTCTTCTCTGGCGTTCAGGTGCGCCACGATGTGGCGATGAGTGGCGAGATTACGCTGCGCGGCAATGTGCTCCCAGTGGGCGGCATCAAAGAGAAGGTGCTCGCGGCGCAGCGGGCCGGCATCAAGCGCATCATCCTGCCCGAGCGGAACCGCAAAGACATGGTCGATGTGCCGCAGGAGGTGAAGGACGCAGTGGAGTTCTTCTTCGTGCGCCAGGTCTCGGAGATCCCTCCGCTGGCGCTCACAGGCCCGCTCTCGCCGCTCGTCGAGCCTGCTCCGGAAGCCACGCCGTGACTACTGCCTCCATCTCCTGTCCCACTTGCAAGGCCTCCGTTTCGGTCGCGCCTCGGATGCCGGAGTTCCCCTTCTGCTCAACTCGCTGCAAGATGGTCGACCTAGGCCGCTGGATGAACGGCGAGTTCGCCGTCGACCTGGCCACAGGAAAGCTCGGCATCATCGACCCGAACGAGGCCGAAGATGTGACGGAACTGCTCGAAGGCGGAGCGGGCCGGCGGCTCGACTAGCAGCCCGCAGCACCGCTAGCGGGCGTTGATGGATGATGCTTGGAGCTGCGCATCAATCTCCTCCTCGAGCTCCTTCTCGATGGTCACGTTGCGCTGCCACTTGTGGAAGCCTGCGGCCTCAATGATCACGAGGTGCTTGCCCGTCGTCATCCGCAGCGGAGCCGCGAGCGGCGCGATCCCATGCGGCTGGCCATCGATGGTGATGGTGGCACCTGGCCGGTTCACCCTGATGGTGAGCGTGCCGTAGGTCGCCTGCGCGACAAGCTTGATGGAGACCTGGGTCGTCTGGCCGGAGGTGATGGTGATCTTCTGATCGAAGGGGTCGTGGTCCAGCGCATCAACATGGACGGTGTAGTCGCCCGGCGCCATCGGTAGCACGGAGGGCCCCTCGGTCACGGCAACGCCGTCGATAAAGATGATGTTGGCGGGCGGGAGCAGGTCGGTGATGTGGATGGCTCCGGCGTTCTTGAGTTTATTTGTGCAGGCGGTGATGGCGGCGCGGACCGCCGGTACCTCGGCCGATTGCGGCTCGAGCTGAAGGAAGCGGTTGTAGCGGAGCACGCAGCGGCCCGGATTGCTCTGTTCGTAGATCTGGCCGAGGTTGAAGAAGATGTTGGCCTCGGTGGGGGCGAGTACGGCCGCCTTCTCAAACTGTGCTGCTGCGCCCTTGTAGTCGCCTCGGTTGGCGAGCCGGAGACCTTCGTTCATGAGTGCCCGCTTGTCGGAGGGCGCCGGTGCGCCTGCGGTTGCGCTCGGCAGTTGGAGGAAGGCCGCCAACAGAGCGGCGGCAAGGAGCGATGCAGAACGGAGAAAGTGTGTCTTCATCATCGTGCTCATGGGGTGCGGAGAAGTTGATAGCGTGATAGTGAAACTGGCGTTTGGATGCTACTTTCAAGAGGGCAGACAGCATGCGCAGAATGACCTCAGCTTCGGTGGATCTTTCCTTCTTCGCGATGATGGCGAAGACGGAGCGCCGTATGACTGTGGGGGCTGCGGTTTCGCTCGCCTGCTCGCTCGCTTGGGCCTGGTTCGTTGCGCAGTACGTCTCTTATTCCAGTTCGAGCGTGGCCCTCAATCTTGTGCTGATCTGGGCGCAGTGGGGGCTACTGCTTCTGGCGGGATGCTGGGCGGGGCTTCGGGTAAGCAGTCTCCTCTTCGGCACGCCTTGGCGTGTTCGGGTGCTGCTTGGCGAAGCGGTGCCGACTGACCTCACCGAGGAGGGGCTCGTGCAGGGGTTTTCGGAGAACCGCGCCCCCTTCTTCGGCCTCCTCGCCGTCGCCATCCTGCTCTCGTGGGGCGCGGTGCAACTCACCACCGACCACTATCTGACCCGCTACAACTACGAAGGCTATTACGCGACGATGCTCCGCTCCGAATCACCGGTTGAGCAGGTGGCTGCCCTTCAGCAGGTCTGCGGCGTGCTCGCTGCAGAAACCCGAGCTGCGCGGCCGGTACGTGAGCGGGTGGCCTATCTGGCTGTCAACGGCGACGCCGAGGTGAAGCCTTGGGCCATCTGGGCGGCGGGCCAGATGGGGATTCGCTCGGTTGAGAAGGAGCTTCTCGCCGCGCTTGCGACTGGTGATGATGCCATCCGCGCAGAGGCTGCGCTCGCCGTCTCGCGGCTCGAACTGCCGGCTGCCGGCCCCGTCCTGCTCGCCGAGCTACCCGAAGTCATCACCACGCCGCGCACCGCCCGCGCCTATCTGCATGCGGTCTCTCGCCTCCGCTTACCGGACGCGGGCAGGCTCCTCTTGCCCCTCGTAGACCTCATGGCGCCGGAGGTGCGCGTGGCTGCCTGGCGCGCCATCGGCCGCTCGGGTGATCTTACACTCGCGCCGCAGCTCTGGCGGCGATTCGAGTCGTCGACCGTGGCGGTGGAGCGTTGTGCCATCGCCGACGCGCTGAAATTCCTCTCAACCGCCGATCAACTCGCCGAGATGGGCGCCTGGTTCGACGCTCGGCCTCGCCGCGGCGTCGAAGCCTGCGCGGCTGTGGCTCTCAGCGACCGCCCTCTCCGGAGCGGAGACAGGCCCGACAGCTTCGAGGAGCTCGAGGCCGAAACGCTCCGCACCAAGATGATGATTGGCATCTTTAACATCGCCGGGCCGGGCACAGATGCCTGGATGAAGGAGCTGGCCGCAAACCCTGAGGAGCCGCCCGAGATACGGGCCAAGGGGCGCGAGATCCTCAAACTCCTCAGGCAGGCCGCGCCCCGCACCGAGCGGCGGATCGGAGCGCCGTAGTCGGCTACGGCCAGAAGCGGTCGACGAGGAAGAGGGCGATCATGGTGATGGCGATGGCATACTTCGCGGCGCCGGCCAGCATCATGCCTACAAGAGCGCCCAAGCCTGCGCGCACCGCCTGCTTCGGGTCGCGATTGCTGATGTACTCGCCGACGATGGCGCCCATCAGCGGCGCGATCAGCACCAGCCAGATCTGGCCCGTAAAGAGGGCAATCAACGAGCCGATGACGGCGCCTGCCACGCCTGCTCGGGTCGCGCCGAAACGCGAAGCGCCGAGGGCTGTCGCAGCAAAGTCGGCAACAACGCTGAGCGCAGCGAGCAGCCCGAGAACCGTAAGCATGCCGGCGCCGACATGGGCGAAGCCGTCGGCCCCCGACGCGATGAGCAGCCCCACGAAGACCAGAGGCACGCCAGGCAGCGCCGGCAATGCGATGCCGAGCAGGCCGATTGCTACGGCCAGACCGGCGATGAGATATAGCACGACAGATAGAAGCGGGCTCACAAGACCCCCGTTCGGGTATTGCCGCAAAATTCGATTGGGTTGGGAAGTTTCTTGCACTAACGAGAGGCTCAGTATTCCTCAATCAAAAACGGCGCCGCGCCGCGGGCCGGAGTGAAGGTTGGAAATGGCAGAGACCCTCTATGAGGCGTTGGGCGGCGAGGCCCCGGTCACGGCCATTTCTCACGCCTTCTACGATGAGATGGAGCTGCACGAGCCTGCGCTTGCCCGCCTTCATCCGCCCTTCGATGGGACCATCCCTCACAAGGCGAGGGTCGACTTCGCCGACTTCCTCCAGTTCTGGACGGGCGGTCCCAAACTGTATCTCGAGCGACGCGGCCACCCGCGGCTCGGCCTGCGCCACGCTCACCTCCCCATCGATGCAGAGATGCGCGATGCTTGGCTGCGCTGCATGACGGTCGCGGTTGCGCGGTCGGTCCCAGCGGGTCCCGGCCCTGATGCGCTCATCGCCCGTCTGGCTGATGTGGCAGGGTTCCTCCAGAATGTGGGGCGGACCGATGGATGATCTCGAGGTCAAGGCCGGCCTCGCCATCCCGGGTTGGGAGCTCTGGTTCACCGCGAGTCGCGCCAGCGGCGCCGGTGGCCAGCATGTCAACCGGACCAATTCCCGCGTCACGTTGCATTGGGTCGTTACGACCGCATCGACGCTGAGCGAGAGCGACCGTGCCCGCCTGCTCAAGAAGCTCGCGCCCCGCATTAACGACGAGGGGGTGTTGCTCATCAGCGCAGAGGAGCACCGCAGCCAGCTCCGCAACGTTGAGGCTGCGCGTGAGCGGCTCGTGGCGCTTATCGTAGCCGCGCTCCACCGCGAGCGACCCCGCGTCGACACCTCTGTCCCCAAGAGCCAGAAGCGGCGGCGGCTCGCAGACAAACGGGTCCGCTCGGAGGTCAAGGCCGCACGCTCCAAGCCCAGTGGCGGCGATCCCGAGCGTTGAGCGCCAGATCTACGCGCTCTCCGCTTGCGCTACACCCCCGTCTGGCTGCTAGAGGCGCGCTGCAACCCTCTACCACCGTGCGAGTTTCCCCGATGTCTCTGCCCGCTCTGCATTCCATCTCCGCCTGGGGGCTCTTCGCTTTGCCGGGCCGAGAGCGGCAGTCGGAGTCGCTCGAGGCCGCCTCCGAAACCGCCGAACTCTCGCGCGGCCTTGGTCGCTCCTACGGCGACTCTTCGCTCCCAGCGACGCCAGAGAGCGAGCTCCTCTGCACCACGCTCGCAGACCGTATCCTCGGCTTCGATGAGGGATCGGGCCTGCTCACCGGCGAGGCCGGTCTAGCGCTCCATGAGATCCACCGGCTCCTGATGCCCCGCGGCTGGTTCGCCCCCGTTACGCCCGGCACCCAGTTCGTGACGCTCGGCGGCATGGTGGCCTCCGATATCCACGGCAAGAACCACCACAAGGCGGGATGCTTCGGCGAACATGTGACCAGCCTTCGCATGCGACTCGCGAGCGGTGAGGTGGTGACCTGCGGCCCCGATGAGCGAGCCGAACTCTTCTGGGCCACCGTTGGCGGCATGGGGCTCACAGGCCACATCCTCGAGGTGACCTTCCGCATGGTCCGCATCCCCTCGCCCTGGATCTACCAGGAGAGCCGGCGCGTGCCCGACATCGAGTCCTTCATTGCCGGCCTCAAGGAGTCGGGCCCCGACTGGCCGATGACCATGGGCTGGATTGACTGCGTGTCCGGTGGAAGCAGCCTCGGCCGCGGGATTCTGATGCGCGGCCGCTGGGCCGAGCCGTCGGAGGCGCCCGCCCGGTTTCCGGCGATGCCGCCACGCCTCACCATGCCCTTCTTCTTTCCCTCGTGGGCGCTGAACCCGCTCTCGGTCCGCGCCTTCAACATCCTCTACTACTGGAAGCACCTGGCGCGGGAAAAGCGGGGCGTCGTCTCGCCCTGGGGCTTCTTCTATCCGCTTGATGCCATCCAGCTCTGGAACCGCATGTATGGCCGGCGTGGCTTCACGCAGTACCAGTGCGTGCTCCCCGAAGAGGCGGGGCAGGGCGCAGCGCGCCGATTCCTCGAACTGCTCGTGAAGCTTGGCGGCGCCTCCTTCCTCTGCGTCATCAAGGACTGCGGCGCCGAAGGCCGTGGGCTGCTCTCCTTCCCCAAGCCCGGCATCTCGATCGCGCTCGACCTGCCGCTCCGCGACTGGACGCAGCGGGTGGTCAACGAACTCAACGCCTTTGTCATCGCCGAGGGCGGCCGCATCTATCTGACGAAAGACACGCTCACGCTGCCTGATGACTTCGCGAAGATGGAGCCGCGGCTACCGGCCTTCGATGCGGCGAGGCGGCAGTTCGATCCCGAGCGGCGACTCCGCTCCCATCAGTCCGAGCGGCTCCTCGAGCCGGCTCCCAAGGAGAGGCCATGAAGACAGCGATTCTGGGCGCCAGCAAGGGCATGGGAAGGGCGCTCGCCCGGGTGCGTGCCGAACGCGGAGACGACCTCGTCCTGCTGGGCCGCGACATCGAAGATTTGGAGCGCTCCGCCGCAGACCTCCGCGTGCGCGGCCGCGGCGCCGTCACCGTCATCGCCTGCGATTTGGAGAGCCCCGACGGCTTCCCCGCGGTCATCGAGGCTCTCTTTGCCGGCGGTATCCGCCTCGACAACCTCGTCATCACGGCGGCTCACTTCGGCACCCAAGACGAGCTCGAGGCAGACCCCGTTCGCGCGCGCCGGCTCCTCACTGCCAACCTCGCCAACACCGTCGAACTCTGCGAGCGGGCAAGGGTTGCGCTGCTGGCCCAGGGCGGCGGCACGCTCTGCGTCTTTTCCTCCGTTGCCGGTGACCGCGGGCGCAAGCCGGTCGGCCTCTACGGGGCCTCCAAAGCTGGCCTCTCGCACTACCTCGAAGCGCTCGACCACAAGTGGCGCGAGGCAGGCCTCATCACCATCTGCGTCAAGCCCGGATTCGTGAAGACCGGCATGACGGCAGGCCTCAAGCCGCCACCCTTCGCGGGCGAGCCAGATGCGGTCGCCCGCCAGGTCAGCGACGCCATCGACCGCGGAACGCCGCTCATCTACACGCCCGCAATCTGGCAGTTGGTGATGCTGGTCATCCAACACCTGCCCCGATTCGTCATGCGGCGCATCTCCTTCTGATTGCCTCGGCGGTCGGGCTGTGACAATCTGGCAGGCCGCTCCGTCTGAACCTGGCTGCCCATGACCTCTCACGCTCCCGCCGAATCCGTGCGCCGCGTCTTCCGCATGCCGGAGGATCTCGCCAACCAGATCGCCGCCGGCGAGGTTGTCGAGCGGCCTGCGAGCGCGCTCAAGGAGCTCATCGAGAACGCCATCGATGCCGGTGCAACGCACATCAAGGTCGACCTCGAGGAGGGTGGTCTGAGGCTCCTCCGCGTGACCGACGATGGTAGCGGTATGAGCGAGGCCGATGCTGTGGCGGCGATGGAGCGTCACGCAACCTCCAAGCTCCGCTCCGCTGACGACCTCTTCCGTATCTCGACGCTTGGATTCCGAGGCGAGGCGCTGCCCTCCATCGCCTCCGTCAGCCGTTTCGAGATGGTGACCAAACTCCACGGTGCGCTCGAAGGAATCCGCCTCCGCGTAGAGGGCGGCGGACAGCCCTTGGTGGAGCCTGCAGGCTGCCCCGCCGGTACGCAGATCACCATCCGCGACCTCTTCTTCAATACGCCCGCGCGGCTGAAGTTCCTCAAGACGCGCGGCACCGAGGTCAAGCACTGCATCGAGGCTGTACAGCACCTCGCGCTTGCCCGGCCTGAGGTGGGCTTCACCGTCGTCAGCGAGGGGCGCACGGTGCTCGATTGGCCCGCTGTGGCCGATCGCGCCGGCCGCATCTTCTCCTACTTCGGCCGCCCGGACTCCGACCAGATCCACCCCACCGAGGTGGCCCTGCTCGGCCCCGTATCGGCCTCGGGATTCATCGGGGAGCCGAGCCTCTCGCGGCGCACCTCCGCGCAGGTCATCACCTTCGTCAACGGGCGCTACGTGCGCGACCGCCTGCTCGCCTCCGCGGTGCGTGTTGCCTACCAGCACCTCGTCGACCGGGCCCGTTACCCCGTCGCTGTGCTCTACCTCGAACTGCCCTATGACGCCGTCGACGTGAACGCGCACCCGATGAAGACCGAGGTCCGTTTTCACCAGCCAGACGAGGCCTTCCGCGCCATCCGGCGCGCGGTCTCCAACACCCTCGCTGCCGCCCCCTGGGTGCGCCGCGCGCCATCGTTCGGCACGACTCAGCCGACCACGCCCGAGCCGACCGGGCCCGTCGCCCAGCCGCTCGATTTTGCGCCCGCCCTCTCCAGCCTCTCCGCCTTCGACCTCGCCCCGCTGACCCACCAGCCCGCGCGCACCTACCGCCTCGACCGTGGCAGCGAGCGCGGACTCTCCTTCGCGCCCGCACCGGAGCGGCCAGCCCCGGTCAGCCGGCCCCCTGAAGCCGCTACCCATGCCCGCGGCTTCTTCTCGGCGCTCCACTACCTCGCGGCCTTTAAGGCCACCTACCTGCTCGCCGCAGATGGCGACGGTCTCGTCGTCGTCGATCAGCACGCCGCGCATGAGCGCATCACCTTCGAGGCGCTGCGGCTCTCCTGGAAGCGCGAACGGCTCCCGCAGCAGCCCATGCTCATCCCCGCCATCCTCACCTTCAGCGCCGTCCAGTCAGCGGTGCTCGAAGCCCACCTCGATTTCTTCGAGGCGCTCGGCTTTGAACTCGAACCCTTCGGCGGCAACGACTTTGCGCTCAAGGCGGTACCGGCCATCTTTCTCAAGGCCCGCCACCATAAGTTGCTGCAGGATGCCATCGAGGAGCTCGCCGAGACGGGGCAGTCGGCCCGCGTGGAAGAGGCCTTCGAGGCGGTACTCTCCCGCATGGCCTGCCACGGCAGTGTGCGCGCCGGCGACAACCTCTCGCACGACGAGGTGCGCCGCCTCTTCGCAGACCTCGATGCGGTCGACTTCGGTGCCAACTGCCCGCACGGCCGCCCCGTCTGGTTCCGCATGACGCTGGCCGAACTCGAGACCCGATTCGGCCGCCGATGAGCGGCGAATCCCGCCCCGCCATCGTCGTCATCGCCGGCCCCACCGCGGCGGGAAAGTCGGGTCTCGCCATGGCCATCGCAGAGCAGCTCGGCGGCGAGCTCGTCAATGCCGACAGCGTTGCCGTCTATCGCGGCTTCGACATCGGCTCCGCGAAACCCTCCCTCGCCGACCGTGCCCGACTCCCGCACCACCTCGTCGATGCCCGCGACCCCACGGACACCTGGTCGGCGGCCGACTTTGTCCGCGACGCAGATGAGGCCATCGCAGCGATTGCCGCGCGGGGTCGCCTGCCCATCGTCGTGGGCGGCACGGGGCTCTACCTCCGCAGCCTGCTGCACGGGCTCGCCGCCGGCGGCGCAGCGCAGCCCGAACTACGCGCCGCGCTCATCGCGGAGATCGAGGCCGTCGGCATCGAGACGCTCTACGCCCGCCTCCGCGAGCGCGACACGGAGGCTGCTGCCGCCATGCACCATCGCGACACCGTCCGCATCATCCGCGCACTGGAGGTCATCGAGGTCACCGGTCGCAAGCGGAGCGAGCAGAACGCCGAGCATGGGTTGCAGGAGGAGCGCTACCGCCACCTGTCGCTTGTGGTCGCCGGCCCGCGCGACGAGCTCCACAGGCGCATCGGCCTGCGCACCCGGGCGATGGTCGAAGCCGGCCTTGTTCAAGAGGTCCAGTCGCTGCTCGCCTCCGGCATTCCGACGACAGCGCAGCCCTTCGGCGCCATCGGTTACCGCCACGTCCTCGAACTCCTCGACGGCCGGCTCGCGGAGTCAGACTGGGTCGAGACGCTTGCCCGCGACACGCGCCACTTTGCCCGCCGACAGTTCACCTGGTTCCGCAAGCACCGGAACAGCCGCTGGCTCCCCTTCGACGGCGGTGGCGAAACGTCAGACATCGCAACGGCGGTGAAGGCGTGGTGGCAAGAGGGCGGCGTCGGCCCCGGCTTCGCAACCGAGCACGATGTGGTAGGCGGCCCGTCGCTTGCGGGTCGCGGGAGGCGCGGCTAACTCGCGGCTCTCTTCCGCGTTGCCTCAGGATTCATCATGTCAGCCTCCCAGACTGCCTCCCCCGACTGGATCTACAAGCTCGGCCCCTACATGCCCGGCAAGCCGCCCGAAGAGGTCGAACGCGAACTCGGCATCACCGGTGTGATCAAGCTGGCGAGCAACGAGAACCCCTACGGCCCCTCGCCCGCAGCAATCGCAGCGATGGAGGCCGCAGCCCGTCGCGTCCATCTCTACCCCGATGCCGCCGGCTACGCCCTCCGGCAGGCCATCGCTTCCGCCTTCGCCGTGCCCGCCGAAGAGGTCCTCCTCGGCAACGGCTCGGCCGAAATCATCAAGCAGCTCGTCGTCGCCTTCTGCTCCGCCGATGACCACGCCGTCATCTCCGAGTTCGCCTTCATCGCCTACAAAATCTCGCTCGACACCTTCGGCGTGCCGACCACGGTCGTGCCGAGCCTCAACTTCGGTCACGACCTGCAGGCCATGGCCGCCGCCTGCACCAACAAGACCCGCCTCCTCTTCGTCGCCAACCCCAACAACCCGACCGGCACCCATCTCTCGCACGAAGCGCTCGAGGCCTTCCTCCGCGCCGTCCCGGAACATGTGCTCGTGGTCCTCGACGAGGCCTACATCGAGTATCGCGCCGATGGCTCCGCGCCGACCGGGCTCGAACTCCGCGCGCTGCGCCACAACCTGGTCGTAACTCGCACCTTCTCCAAGGCCTACGCGCTCGCCGGCCTCCGCATCGGTTTTGCCTTCGCACCAAACTATGTCGCCGAGCGCTTCAACCGCTCCCGCGATGCCTTCAACACCAACATGGTCGCGCAGGAGGCTGCCATCGCCTCGCTCGCGGACGCAGGCCACCTCCACACCTCCACCGCCAAGACGCGCGCGATCCTCGCAACCTTCTCCGAGGCGCTGACCGCGATGGGCATCGGCTTCGTCCCGTCGCACGGGAACTTCGTCCTTATCGACGCACCGATGGGCGGAAAGCCCCTCTTCGACGCGCTCCTGCGCGAAGGCGTCATCACCCGCCCGCTCACCCCCTACAACATGCCGAAGCACCTCCGCATCAGCATCGGGACCGCCGAAGAGATGGAGCGCTGCGCCGCCGCTCTCACCCGTGTCTGGAAGCCGGCCTGATGGCCGAACGCCTCGTCATCGCGCCGCCGAAGGGGCCTCTGTCGGGGAGCATCTCTCTGCCCGGTGACAAGTCGGTCACCCACCGCGCGCTCATGCTCGCGGCCATCGCCCAGGGCGACACCGAGCTCCGTGGAGCAGGGGAGGGCGCAGACAACCAGTCCACCCTCGCCGCCATCGAGCAGCTCGGCGTCCAAGTCGTGCGACCTGTGCCCGGCATCATCGTCGTTCGCGGCGTCGGCCTCTACGGCCTCAAGCGGCCGCAGCGGCCGATCGACTGCGCGAACTCGGGCACCACCGCCCGACTTCTCGCGGGCCTCCTCGCGGGCGCCGGCGTCGAGGCAACCTTGACCGGCGATGAGAGCCTCTCTCGCCGCCCCATGGCCCGCATCGCAGACCCGCTTAACGACCTCGGCCTCTCGATTCAGGTCTCGTCCCGCGGCACGCTCCCACTCACCGTCCGGAGCGCCGCCGACATGGCCCGCCAGCTCGAGCCCGCCCGTGCGGTACTGCGCGTTGCCTCGGCCCAGGTGAAGTCCGCCATCCTCTTCGCCTCGCTCTACCGGCGCGCCGTGACCGAGGTGGTCGAGCCGGAGGTCACCCGCGACCACTCCGAGCGGCTGCTCCGCGCCTTCGGCGTCCGCGTCGCCTCCTCCCATCACTACCTGCAGCCGCAGACCGCAGCCGCTGATGCCGTCGCCCCCTTTGTGCGTCTTGAGTCGCCGGAACTCCTTCGACCCCGCCTCCTTGAAGTCCCCGGCGACCTCTCCTCCGCCGCCTTCCTCCTCGCCGCGGCAGTCGTGACTGGCGGCAAGGTGACCGTCACCGGCTGCGGCGTGAACCCCACCCGCACCGCCTTCCTCACCCACCTGCAACAGCTCGGCGCCCGCCTCACGCTCCGGCGCAACCGGGTCACTACCTCCGGCGAACCGGTCGCTGACGTGACCGTCGCTGCAGGCCCGCTGAAGCCCCGCTCGGTCGGCGGCGCGGCCATCCCCCTCCTCATCGACGAACTGCCCCTTGTCGCGCTGCTGGCGGCCATGTGTGAGGGCGAGACACGCATCGACGACGCCGGGGAGCTCCGCCTCAAGGAGAGCGACCGCCTCGCCACCACCCTTGGCCTCCTGAAGGCGATGCAGGTCGACTGTGAAGCGACAGAGCAGGGGCTCATCGTTCGAGGTCGAGGAGGCAGCGGCTGGCCCGCCTTCGCCTTCGACGCCGCCGGTGACCACCGCCTCGCCATGGCCGCAGCCGTGGCCGCGCTCGGCGCCACAGGGCCCTGCACCATCGACGGTGCCGAAAGCATCAACGTCAGCTACCCGGGCTTCGTCGGCGCGCTCATCGCGCTCGGTGCCCATGTTGAGCGGAGCCAAGCATGATTGTCGCAATGGATGGCCCCGCGGGCGCAGGCAAAAGCACCGTCGCCCGACTCCTCGCCGAGCGCCTTGGCTTCCGACTCATCGACACTGGTGCCATGTACCGCTGCGTAGCCCTCGAAGGACAACGCCGCGGCATCGATACCTTCGCCACGGGCGCGCGCGAACAACTCGGCGAGATTGCCCGCACTCTCCCCATCGACTTCCGCTTCCTCGATGGCCTCAACCGCATCCTCCTCGCCGGCGAAGATGTCACAGAGGCCATCCGCACTGCCGAGGTCTCCAAGGCTGCCTCCGAGGTCAGCGCCATACCCGCCGTCCGCACCGCGCTCGTCGACCGCCAGCGCATCCTCGGCGCAGCCAACGACTGCGTCATGGAGGGCCGCGACATCGGAACGGTCGTCTTCCCAGATGCCGACATCAAACTCTTCCTTACCGCCTCACTCGATGCGCGCAGCCGGCGCCGCGTGGTGCAGTCCGGCGTGCACGAGTCGGCCTCGGCAGAGGTCACCCGCGAGATCGCTGCCCGCGATGCCCGCGACATGGAGCGCGCCGTGGCGCCGCTCCGCAAGGCCGACGACGCCATTGAGGTCGACACAACCAACCTCGAGCTGGACCAGGTCATCGACCTCGTCCTCGGGCTCGTGACTGCCCGCCGCTCCTAGCGCGCTACTTCGGCTCGGGGTCCGCTGCAGGGTCAGGCTCCGCAGCGGCCTTCTCCTTCGCGCCGGCCTTGGATCGGACGGGCCGGGAGGAGGGTTTCTCGTCCTTGGCCGCGCCTGCCTTCGAACCCTGCTTGCAGTTTGCACCCAGCGGCGACGGCGGGCCGAGACGGGCCACCGAGCCCGAGACGCGCAGGCCATACCAGCCCTCACCGCACGAGGCACGCTGCAGCACCGGCATCATGCCGAACAGGCCGCCGAGGCCGGCCCGCTCCTTGTAATCGTCCTCGATGAGGAAGCGGAGGTCGAGCTGCACCGACGAGGCCTTGAAAGGCTCCCGCACCTGAATCTTCCCATTGGAGGCCAGCTTGATGTCTTGGCCGTCCGACTCGAGCGCGTCGATGACGATGTCGGAGTCCTTGATGTTGGCGCGGAATGAGACCGTGCCCAGCGCAGTCGCCGGAAGCGGGATGCCGCCCTCGAGGCTCTTGGTCGCCGCCGACTTCAAGGCGCCGGGCCCAATGACGAGCGGTGCGATGCTCAGGTTGATCTCACCGCCCTTCAGGCGGCGCTCCCCGTCGAGTTCGAAGGTCATATTGCCGCGCACCGCTCCGGAAACCGGCAAGCCGAGCTTCTGTCGGATGATGTCCAGATCGCGAAGGTCGACATCGAAGAAGTCCACCTCGGCCCGGTATCCGTCGCCGGGGATGAGCCGCGACACAATCTCGCCGGACGGGAAGGTCAGCGTGACCTCCGCCGAGGGCTTGCCGCGAAGCAGCGAAAAGAGCCCGAGCGAGATGCGCGCCTTCTCCACCTTGATGGGGAGTTTGGGCCCCTCCAGCGTCCCACCGATCGGCAGGAGTTGCAGGTTGTGCAGGCTCACCGCGGGAAGCCCGGAGAGCGTCGTCTTTTCGAGCGACACATCATACTTGTAGCCGAGCGCCTTCTCCGTTTGTGCCTCAATCACGCGCGACACGATGCCCATCGGGAACATCAGCAGCGGGCCGATCGAGAGCGTGAAAGAGAACAGCAGCCCAAAGAGGGTCTTCCGCAAGGTGGGGCTCATGGCTTCTCCTCCTTGTCGACGCTGCCCATCTTGTAGGTCACCAGCGACAGCTCCACATCCATGTGGTCGCCCGCCTCCTTCTTCTTCGCAGCGTTCATGCCTACCTTCTCGATGAAGACGAGCTCATCGGTGTCGGCGATGGAGGTGAGCAGATCCTTGAACTGCTCGAAACTCACATCCTCGATGCGCACGGTCGTGCGATGCGCCGTCACTTCGGAGCGGCCCGGCACCGGCTCTTGCGTATCCTTGAACTCACGCGGCCGGCCCAAGCCAGCTTCGCGCGCCTGGTCCTCTACAAACGAGGAGAGCCGCAGGACGTTCTTCTTCAGCTTCTCTTCGCGGTCGTTGCGCGCCGTGATCCGCTCCATGAAGGTGTCTCGCTGCGAGAGGAGCTGGGTGAGCGCCTCCCGCTTGCCGAGCAGCTGCTCCTCCAGCTGCGACGAGCGCTGCATCGAGAGCCCGACCACCACGATGACACCGAGCAGGCTCAGCGTCCCTGCCATGGCCATGAGCAGCGTCTGCTCGCGCTGCGACAAAGCATCAAACTTGGACCGTAGGGTGGCCCAGCCCTGGCTCAACGCGCTCACGGCTTGCCTCCCGACTTCGCAGCCTTCTTCGCCGGCGACGCAATCGCTGCGCAGCTCGCGGTTCCCTTCATGTCGAAGTCGAAGCCGGCCGATGTGCGCGATGCCTCGACCGACCCACGCTTGATCTCCTTGATGCAGGGGATCTCGCTCAGCTTCGTCTCAAGCGCGTCCACAGACTCCGCCGTGTCGGCGATGCCCTTGATGAGGAACTGCTTGCGCTGCAGATCGACATCCACCTGTTTCGCCTTGGCGTCGTAGCCCTCATCCGATGTCGCCTGCACGGCTGCGGTCACCGCCGCGAAGATGTCAAAGGCCGACTGCTTGGGGATGAAGGAGGCCTCGTCCCCGCTCTCTCTGATCGCTTTGAGGATGCTCTCGCTCCCTGTGACAGGTTTTCCCATCACCTCGGTCGTCAGTTTCGTCAGCTCCGCGTCGAGCACATCGACCTCCGCCTGAAGCAGCGACGCGCGCGCAACCAGCATCATCATCAGAGCCGCCACGATCGCGCCGCCCCAGGCCGCCATCTCCACCAGGCGACCGCGGAGGTGCTCCGTCGTCCCCTTGAAGGCCGATGCGCCCACGCGCAGGTCGAGACCTGTCGAACTCTGCATCCCGGCCGCCCGAAGCGCCAACCCCAGCGCCGTCGTGAACAGCGGCAGCTGCTCGGCAAGGTCGGGCATGGCCGCAACCTCGGGGCGCGTTGCCGGGAGCAGTTCCGTCTCCACGCCAAGCGCCGAGCCGAGGTAGTCCGATAGCCCACGAAGCTGCGAACCACCGCCCGTCAGGTAGAGCCGCGTAACGGGTCGGCCCCACTGGGTGGCATGCGCGTGAAGCGACCGACGAAGGTCGCGCACCAGCGGCTTCACGCCCTCTTCGCAGGCTGAGAAGACAAGCTCCTCATCCTCCGTCCAAGCATCGCCTTCGGCCGGCATCAGCAGGCTCCCGTCGCGGTGCTTGCCCATGCGGGCGGTCTCTTCGTCCAGGTCCGGGAAGGCACGCATGATCGCAGCCGTGACCAGCGCGCCACCGCCTGCGACCGTATGAACAAACTCCACCTTCTGGTCGGCGATGACCACGAGCGACGCACGCTGCGCCCCGATGTCCAGCACCGCCACAGGCTCCGGCGTCGGGCCCAAAAGCCAGGCCGCCGCAGCAGCCACAGGGAAGGGCGAAAGCTCCAGCACCCGAGGGTCGATGCCCCAAGCGGCCAGGTCCGAAAGTCGGGACGCAACAGCCTCCGGCTTCGCTGCAGCCACAAACACCTGATGTTCGCCCGACGGCAGACGGTTGCCCACCGTGAAGGAAAGCTGCAGCGACTCCACCTCCTCCGGGATGCGTCCGTCGAGCTGCGGCACCAGTACCGCGCCGATCTCCTTCGCTCCGCTAAAGGGCAGCGCGAGCGGCGTCAGGTAGATGCCCTCCGAAGTCGCCGCGACGCCAAAGCCCTCGGCCTCCAGCATCCCCTGCGCCCGGAGTCGCTCCAGCGCCTCGGCCACCGCAGCGAGCCTCGCCTCAGCCGGCGACAGCGCGACAGCCTCGTCCTCCAACGCGGCTGCTGCGCCAGAGACCAAAATCTCCGTTTCGCACATCTCCACAACCGTGAGGCTGCGGAAGCCTGCATCCAGCACCACGACGCGGAGGCTCGTCGTACCGATATCGAGTCCAATGATTCGGCTGCCCACTAGTTTTCACTCCAAAAGAGGAATCTTCCGTCACGGTTGAAATCAACCACCGTGCGCAGCTCCCGCGTTGCCTGACCATAGCGGCCCTTGGCCGTAACCGTATAGATCTTCGGGGTATCGGTGCGCACCAAAGAACGCATCGCGGCCGTGTCGTAGGTGACCGTCTGGAGCTGCGGCGCCGTGGCCTGCTGCTGCAGGAGCAGCGCGAAGTAGCTTGGGGTCCAGCCGAGTGTCGCTGCGGCCGCCGCCATCTCGGGCCGTGGACGAGAATACTGCGCCCAGAAGGCCCCCGCCGTCGGGTTCCGCGACAGTGTCTCGTTCACAAAACTCACCACCGAATCCGCCGATCCAAACGCCATCATCCGGGACAGGTCTCGCGTGATGTCCTCACCGCCCGGCGCCTGCTGACCCGTCAGCATCAGCATCAGCACCTGCATCGGATTCTCGAAGAACCGAACCCGACCGTCGAGCGCCAGTGTCTGGTAGAGCACCGTCGACGCAATGCTCATGTCGGTCACGCAGGGGTTGTATCCCGGGGGGGCACCCTGGATGTGGTTGCAGAGCCAGCTGAACCAGTCGATGTCCGTCGCCATGTTCGCGTAAAGGAAGGCCTGCGTATCGTAGATTGTGAGGTGGTCCCGCACGCTCTCAAAGAGCTCCGGCGTCATCCCGGGAACCTGCAGCAGACCCTCCAGCGATAGCAGCGGCTCGTTCAGCGGCTCCCATTCGAGGTCGGCATACCTCGAACTCTCGTTGCCCGCCCCGCCGCGGCTCGCCACGCAGTTCTCGTCCAGAATCGTCATGTCGGAGTCGGGGTCCACATGGTCGATGATGGCTGCCACCAGCTCATAGCGCAGCCGCGCATCCTCGCGCGCATCGCGGTTCTGCGGTTGTGCGAAGGCCATAGGACGAAACATCGCGCAGAGGGCCGCCGCCGTATCCTGCGGCAGCGGTGACTTCGCCAGCGAGTTGATGCTCACCTTGCCGTTCTCTGACACCGGGTTCTCGAACTCGATCTCACCCGTCAGACCGCCGAACCCCTCGCCGCCAAGCGAGTTGAAATCCACGCCGCCGATCGGCGTATTGAACTCCCCCTTCGTCACAATCGGAAGAAAGATGTCGAGGTAGCGCCAGAGCTGGAACTTCCCGTTCTTCGCCGCGCGGCCGAGCATGTCGCCCGACGAGGCCTTGTCGGCCAGCTCGAACTGGTACGAAAGGGCGAGCCGCTGCAGGTTGATGCCGCTCTTGGCCAGGAAGTAGGCCTTCACCTCGTCGCGCTGGTTCTGCGCCAGATGCAGGTTGACCCGCGTGTCGTAGATGAACTGCACAATCGAAACCGTCAGCACAGCGACCGTCCCGAGCACCAGAATCAGCGCAATTCCGCGTTCGCGCGCGGGCAGCGGCATCCGCAGCCGCGACAGCAGCCTCTTGAGTCGGGAAGCCATGCTCATGGGCGCTGCTCCAGGGCTTCTTGGAGCCGGTTCACGAGCGCGCCCCGCGCCTCATCCTGCGCAATCTTGAAGGGGTCGATGGGCTCCGTCAGCGCGATCGTTGTCTGCGTCGACATCGTGATATCCCGGTCATTCCGGAGCGGGTGCTTCACCTTGAGCGTGATCCGCACTCGGCTCGGAAGCTGGCCATCGTGCGCCGAGGCATCCCACTCCCGCGCCCAGGCCTCGCCCGCAATCTCCTTGCTCCCGTCCCAGTATTCGAACCGCACATCCTCAACATCCTCGACCATCGTGTAGACTACACCGCCCTTGTCGGCGTGCGCATCGATGGGCGCATCTTCGCGCCGCACCAAGTTGCGATGAACCTTCCCGTCATCCCCTGTCATCGACTCGATCCGGTAGGTCAGCTCGGCCTCCACGCCGGCAACCTCCTCCTCTTGAATCCGAACATGGCAGAACCCCGTAAAGTTCAGCTCGTCGTCGGTGCCGTCGAAGACGGTTTCACGCATGACCTCGCGCTTGTCGTTCGTCGGGTCGGCGTTGGGCGTTGTGATGAAGGCCGTCGCGATCTCGCGCACCATGCGGCCCATCGCCTGCTGAACCACCCGGTTCCGCTCGAACTTGTCGATGGTCGCATTGCGAATCTTGAAACTGGTCGAGACCGTTCCCCACAGGATCACCGTGATGGTCGCAAGCAGCGCCACCGCGAGCATCACCTCGATGAGCGTCAGACCGCGCTGTGAACGGTGCAGCCTCATGGCGCCACCGGCGCGACGGGAAGGCCGCCAACTGTCGGCTTCGCGACACCCTCAGCGCCGCCCTTGTTCAGGTTGACCACATACTGCTGCACCGTGAGCGTGCCGCGCCCGTCGCCCTCCGGCCAGCTAATCTCCAGCGTCACGCGGCGCATCCGCTCCGACATCTCGTTGATCATCGTCGGAATCTGACCCACGATCATCGGCAGCGCCATCCCAACGCCCGCGACCCCCGTCAGCGCCCCTTCGGACTGACCATCCGACGACCCGAAGAGCGAGCTCGTCACCGAGTTCACAAGCTGCTCGCTCGCCTCGGGCGGAAGCTCCACAACCTCCACCACGGCGTTCCACTCCATGCCGTCGAAGCCGTCGTCGCGGAAGTCGCCCCGCATCTCCTCGGTCATGTCGGAGAAGCCTTCGCTCAGCAGCTCATGCTCGATGTCGATCATCTGAGAGCGGGCCAGCATCGCCGCCGCCGACATCCGGCTCGCACGCTCTGTCATGTGGACCGAGTTCGCCTGCGTGCCGATCAGAATCGTCAGGCTCACAGCCAGAATCGCCAGCGCGATCATGACCTCCAGCAGTGTGAAGCCCCGACGCATCAGTCCTCCTCCACTTCGAAGAAGTCATCGGGGACCTCGAGGTCGCCCGGCTTCACCCGGACACGCCCCGACATCGGGTCCACGATCAGCGTGAAATAGCCGCCGTCGGCCCCCTTCACCCAGATCATCGACCGCTCCACAAAGCCGTTCGGGAAGAAGCCGATCGTAGCATCTCCCGACTCCACAGGCGCCTCGTCATGGCTGGTGATCACCCGCGCGATCGTCACGCCGTCCTTGAGCTTGAAGTCGCGGAGAATCTTGTCGTCACAGGCAGCCATGCCGCCGCCGCCACCCGCCACGCCGAACGGATTGGCCTCCTTATCTTCCTTGTCCGCCTTTGCCTTCGCCTTCTCCTTCGTGGTCTCCGCAGAGGCCACCGGGATGTTCTTCTCCGAGCACTGCGCCGACAGCGTGTTGCCGCCCACCGCAAAGGTCAGCTGGTAGCGGACCCCGTTGATGGCCGAGCGGCCGTAGACATAGCGGACCGCGCCGGCCACGTGCAGCGCCTCCGACCGCACCTTCGATGCCGACAGTCCCGACATCGAGAAGGCCGTCAGACCCATCACCGAAGCCACGATCGTCAGCACAATCATGATCTCAATCAGCGTCATGCCACGCGCCGACGCCATCACTCGGCAGGGCGCGTTACCGCGCCGCAGTCCGCTGCAGGCGCGGGCCTTCATGCCCGCTCAACACTGCTGCGGACAGACTCTCTCACTTGGGCTCGCTCGAGATGTCGTCGTCCGTGCCGCCCTGGCCGTCCGGCCCATTGCTCGACAGCGTGGGCTCATCCGAACCGCCGCCCTTGGAGTAGTTATACTCGTTGTTCCAAGGGTCCTTCGGGATCGTCTTCACGATCGGAGACATGCCGCCGGGAGGGCTCTTGAGATCGTCAAGGCTGCTCGGATACTCATCCACGGAGACGTAGTAGGTGTCGACCATCTGCTTGAGGTTGCCCACCTCGGTCTGCGCCTCTTTGATCTTCGCATTGTCGAGCGCGCCCTTGGCGAAGAAGCCGACCACCGCGGCAATGCTCGCCATGATCGTGAGCACGATCATGATCTCCACCAGCGTCATACCCCGGGTGCCCGTACGGGCGAACGCTGCGGGTGAAATCTCGGCCAAACGGTTCTCGTTCATGGTTCCTCCTGGCTCACTTCGTGAGCGACTCGTTGAGTTGTAGAATCGGCAGCAGCACGGCGAAGACGATGAAGCCCACCACGCCACCCATCAGCAGCATGATCAGCGGCTCCATCAGCGTGGTCAGCCCCTGGATGCGCGCCGACACCTGCTCCGAATAGGCGTCCGCCACATTGTCGAGCATCTCCTCAAGCGCGCCCGTCCGCTCGCCCACCGCGATCATGTGGGTCACCATCGGAGGGAACTGCCCGCTCCGGCGAAGCGGCACCGCGATGCTCTCACCCTCGCGGATGTTGAGACGGGCCTGCTCCACCACCTCGATCAGCACCACGTTCCCCAGAATCGACTTCACGATGTCCATCGCCGTCAGCAGCGGGACGCCCGAGGCCAGCAACGTGCTCATCGTCTTCGAAAAGCGCGACACCGCAACCATCCGTGCAATGATGCCGAACACCGGCAGCTTCAGGATGGTCTCATCCCACTTCCGCCGGCCCGCAGGCGTAGCCTTCCACTTCTGGAAGCCCCGCCACGATCCGAAACCAGCCAGCAGAATCAGCCACCAGAAGCTCGATACGAAGTTGCTCACCGCCACTAGCACAACCGTGATGAAGGGAAGCGCATCCTTCTGGTCATCAAACAACTTGGTGATCTGCGGGATGACGAACTTCATCAGGTAACCCACGATCGCGGTCCCGAAGACCATCATGATGATGGGGTAAAACATCGCCGCGGTAATCTTGTTCCGCAGCGTCACCTGCTCGTCGAGGAAGTCGGTCAGCCGCACCAACACCAGGTCCAGGTTGCCCGAGGCCTCTCCCGCCTTCACCATGTTCACAAAGAGGTCAGAGAAGACCTTGGGGTGATCAGCCAACGCCACATGCAGCGGCGAACCCTCGTTCACCCGCTGACGAACCTCGGCGATGATCTTCTTGAGCGCCTCGTCTTCGCTCTGCTCCACAAGGGCTGTGAGCGCCTCGACCAGCGGAATGCCCGCCTTGAGCAGCGTGGCCAGCTGACGGGTCATGATCGAGATCTCGCGCACGCCCGGCTGCTTCGGACCGCTGAAGGGCAGCCGCACTTCGCCTGCCTTCCGCTCCTGCTTCGACTTCCCCTCGGTATGCTCCGTGAGGAAGATCTGCTGCGCCTTCAGATGGTCGCGGAGCGCCCGCGGACTCTCCGCGTCGTAGACCCCTTTGACCTTCTTCCCCGCCGCGTTGACCCCGGTGTATTCGTAAACAGGCATGGGTGTTTATGGCCCTCCGCTCGCAAGCGTTAGGCCACCTCCTTCTGGGTCACGCGGAGAATCTCTTCCACGCTCGTCAGGCCCCGTGTCACCTTGTCTGCCCCATCCTGCCGAAGCGTCCGCATGCCCTCGAGCACCGCCTGTCGCTTGATGGCGCCAGCGTCGGTGCGCCGCATCACCAGCTGCTTCACCTCCTGCGAGACGGTCAGCAACTCGTAGATGCCCAGTCGCCCGCGATAGCCGCTCTGCTTGCACTGATCGCAGCCGCCGGGCCGGTGAAAGGTGTTGCCGCGCGACGCCACAAAGGCCGTCGTCACCTCAAGCTGAAGCACATCCTCTTCGGTCGGCGTGTAGGGCTGCTTGCAGTGTTCGCAGAGCCGTCGAACCAGCCGCTGCGCCATGTTCGCAAGCAGCGACGAGGCCACCAGGAAGGGCTCCACGCCCATGTCGATGAGCCGCGTGAAGGCGCCTGCAGCATCGTTCGTGTGGATGGTCGAGAAGACAAGGTGACCCGTCAGCGAGGCCTGAATCGCGATCTCCGCCGTCTCCTGGTCGCGGATTTCTCCCACCATGATCACATCCGGGTCGTGACGCAGGAAGGAGCGCAGCCCGTTCGCGAAGGTGAGGTCAATCTTCGGGTTGACCGCCACCTGGCTGATGCCCTGCAGCTGATACTCCACCGGGTCTTCAACCGTCAGGATGTTCTTATCCGGCGTGTTGATCTTCGACAGGCAGCTGTAGAGCGTCGTCGTCTTGCCGGAGCCCGTCGGACCAGTCACCAGGATGATGCCGTAGGGCTTCGCGATGAGGTCGTGCACCTTGTAGAGAATCTCTGCGTCCATGCCGATCGCGGCCAGGTCGAGCATCACCGACGACCGGTCCAGAAGACGCATTGTCACCCGCTCACCATGCGTCGTCGGTGCTGTCGCAACGCGGATGTCGATGTCCTTGCCTGCCAGCTTGATCCGGATGCGACCATCCTGCGGGAGCCGCTTCTCGGCGATGTTCAACCCGGCCATGATCTTCACGCGAGCAGCGATGGAGGCATGGAACCGCTTCGGCACCTCCGCCACCTGCTGCAGCACGCCATCAACGCGGAACCGAACCACAACCCGCCCCTCGTAGGGCTCGATGTGGATATCCGATGCCCGGTCACGGGCCGCGCGAACAAAAGTCGTATTCACAAACTGGATGACCGGCGCCTCATCGTCGCCGCCGGCGCCGAGAAGGTCGACGACATCTTCGAACCCCGGCTCCACCACCTCGGTGGTCGAGCGCGTTGCCTCGCTGCCAAGCATGTCGCCATACGAGCCACGACGGCGGTCGTGCTTGTCGTAGGCCATGTTGACGGCCTCGAGCAGCGCAGGACCGGGCACCAGCACGGGCTCCGTGGAGGCCTGCAGCGCGTTGCCCACCTGGTCAAGCGCGGCGAGGTCGAGCGGGTCGGCCATCGCCACCTGCACCACATCACCCGACTGCCGCAGCGGCAGAATCTTCCGCGACCGCGCATAGGCAATCGGCACCGCATCGAGCAGGTCGAGGTCTACCTCGTCGAGCCGCAGCCGCTCCAGGCAGGGCATCTCGAACTGCATGCCGAGCGCCTGCGTGATCGCAAACGGGTCAACACCGTGGAGGTCTACCAGCAGGTCGCCGAGCCGCGCGCTCTTGGTCCGCTGGCTCGCAAGCGCAGCATCCACAGCCTCCTGAGAGGCCAGGCCATGGTCGACGAGCAGCTCGCCTAGGCGCGGTCGGTTGAACATGGCCTAGTTCCCCTTCGCTTCGGGCGCAGCGGGCGCGGGAGCCGCAGC